>NZ_JAJJOZ010000004.1:95005-307211 GCF_021653995.1 Paracandidimonas lactea | reverse complement strand
CTTGGCCCTGTGCGGCTGGAACGGTGTGATTAGCCGTGTCTGATGAATGCCCTATCCCCCGTTTGTGGGGAAGAGCCCAAGTAAGGCGGCCCGGGCGCCCGCCGTAGCGGCCGCAAAAACAAACAAGCGCCCCGAGAGGCGCTTGTTTGTTTGATATTCTGGCGGACAGGGTGAGATTCGAACTCACGATACGCCTAAACGTATACCGGATTTCGAGTCCGGCGCATTCGACCACTCTGCCACCTGTCCTGGTGGGGCTGGCATTGCCGGCCTTTTGCCTGCTGCCTTTGCCTACTATCGTGCTAGGCAAGGTATGCGCAGGGCCGGGTCGATGGCAGCCACGCTGTCAGGCAAGTCCGCTATTCTAGCAGCGTTTTTCTAAAAATCAAATCAGCTTGGGCGGATGTGTTGGATCTGTAATCACCGAGATCCAACTCTCTGTTCTCTGCTGGTGGGAAACGCTCGGACAGGTCATAGTGGATTAGCAACCGAGGCCGGAATCTCTGGATCCTGCTGGTATGAAACCCGCGGACAGGTCAGCGGTAAACTATGCGGCGTACGCAGGCGGCACTCAACCACTTATCGAAAAAGGAAGATCATGCTGACAGGTAAACATGCGATTGTGACCGGTTCCACCAGCGGGATTGGCCTGGCCATTGCCCGTGAACTGGCATCCAATGGCGCCAATATCGTGCTGAACGGGTTCGGTGATCCCGAGGCGATCGAAAAAGAGCGCGTCAATATCGAACTGGAGTACGACGTCAAGGTTTATTACCTCAATGCTGATCTTTCCCAAGCGGCGGGTACGCGCGCATTTATTGCGGAGGCTGCTGGCAAGCTGGGAGGGCTGGACATCCTGGTCAACAACGCCGGCATCCAGCATACGGATCTGATCGAAGATTTTCCGATCGACAAGTGGGACGCCATCATTGCGCTGAACCTGTCGGCGGTATTCCATGGCACTGCGGCCGCACTGCCGTATATGAAGAAGCAGGGTTGGGGCCGCATTATTAACATCGCGTCGGCGCACGGTCTGGTGGCGTCGGCGCACAAGTCCGCCTATGTGGCGGCCAAGCACGGTGTGGTTGGCCTCACTAAAGTCACGGCGCTCGAAAATGCTGGCAATGGCGTCACGTGCAATGCGATCTGTCCGGGCTGGGTGCGTACTGCCTTGGTCGAGCGGCAGATCGAGGCGCTGGCGAAAGAGCGCGGCGTGGATATCGAGGCGGCCGCGCGTGAGTTGCTGTCAGAAAAGCAGCCGTCGCTGCAGTTCGTCACGCCCCAACAACTGGCCGGCGCCGCAGTGTTCCTCACATCCGAGGCGGCTGACCAGATGACGGGCACCACGCTCACGCTGGACGGCGGCTGGACGGCGCGCTAAGGCCGAGAAGGGGCGGAAGCAGCCGGCCTGGAGGGCCGCCGCTTCAGCGGCTGAAATACACGCAACGAGCCAACGCGGTGCTGCTCGGTGCCGCGATTCGTTGATGACGACTCAACAGGATTACAGGAATACACAAGCATGCTGTTGGTACTTTCTCCGGCCAAGAAGCTGGACTATGACTCGCCGGTGCGCACGACGCTGCATACGCAGCCGCAGTTCGTGCCACAGGCCGCCGAGCTCATCAAGGTGCTCAAGAAAAAGTCGGCGTCGGACATCGCCACCCTGATGAAGCTCAGCGATGCGTTGGCGCAATTGAATGCCGAGCGCTATGCGGCATGGAAGCCCGAGTTCACACTGAGCAACGCTCGCCAGGCTATTCTGGCGTTCAACGGCGACGTATACGAGGGCCTGAATGCGGCGACGCTCTCCGATGCCAAGCTGAAATGGGCGCAGGATCACGTCGCATTGTTGAGCGGCCTGTATGGCGTCTTGCGCCCGCTGGATTTGATGCGGCCCTACCGGCTCGAGATGGGGACGCGGTTGGCGACAGCCAAGGGCGAAAACTTATACGACTTCTGGGGCGGCACCATTGCCGCTTACCTCAACGAGCGCCTAGATGCGCTGCCGGCGCGCGGCAAGAGCAGCCGTGTGCTGCTGAATCTGGCGTCGGAAGAATATTTCAAGGCAGTGGACCGCCAGACGCTGGATGCGCGTGTGGTGCAATGTGTATTCCAGGACGCCAAGAATGGTGTCTGGAAAGTGATCAGTTTTCATGCCAAGCGGGCTCGCGGCCTGATGGCACGCTACATTATCGATCACCGCGTCGACAAGCCCGAAGCGCTTAGCGGCTTTGACAGCGAGGGCTATGCGTACGCGCCGGATCAGTCCACACCCGACCGGATGGTGTTCCGCCGCGCTGAGGCCTGATCAGGCCTCAGCCGTCGCGCCACTCAGCCCACGCATTTCATGGCCGATAAGCTCGGCTGCCTTCATCATCTGCCGAAGTGGATAGGCGAGCGTAGCCAGCTCGCCTTCGGTTTCGATGGAGGCTGGTGGGCTGGCGTTTTCGTCGCGCAAATAGGCGGCGATAGCGTCTAGCGACGCCTGGATGCCTGGCGGCACCGTGCGCAGGCTGGCCAGGATGGGGATGGCCGACGTAATCTGCAGCGCCAGCACATGGTTCTGTATGAGCAGATGGTTCAATTCAGGCACATTGCGCTGGCGTCGTACGGGTTCGTCCATCATGCGATAGAACGCCGCCGCAAAGTTTCCGAAGGCGATGTGCACGTTCTTGCGTGCAACGCGCCAGCGCATTTCCGCATCATGCTGGGCTGTTTCCAGGGCCGGCTGTGGCTGGCCGGCGACGGCCTGGTCGCGGCTAAGGCGTGCATACTCGATGCCCGCGTTCAAAAACTCGATGTTGGCGCGGCGCAGTGCCGCTGCGAGCGATGGCATGAAGTTGTATTCCCACCATGGCAGGATATAACTGCAAAGCAGGGCGATCGCGCAGCCTAACAGTGTGTCGATCAGGCGCTCGCCGATCACCAGGCTTGAGTTTGGCGAGATGAAGTGGAAAACGAGCAGCACGAATATCGTATTGAACAGGGCCGCAAGCATGAAATTCACCTGAATCAGGCTGTAGCCCAGCACGCAAGTGACGATCATAATTGCGAAGTAGGCCTGCGGGTTGTCGGTGAGCGAGAACAGCAGCAGGGCGATGGCACAGCCGAGCAGTGTGCCCGTGAGCCGCCAGCCGTTGCGCTGGCGTGTCAGCGCATAGCCCGGCTTCATCACGACAAATATAGTCAGGATGATCCAGTAGCTGTGCCCGCTGAGGGCCTGGTTAACACCTTCCTTGGCAAACAGTGTGCTGATCACTGCCGACAGCGTCAGGGCCACAAGGGTGGCGGCCGAGACACGCACCGCATATCGGAAATGCGGTGAATCCATGCGCAGGTTGCTGGTTAGCATGCCCAGCCGCCATTTCTTGCGCTGCAGGAAGCGGTTTAGGGAGCTTTCCAGGCGCGCGTCCACGAGCTGTGTACTACCTTCGCCGCGCATGTGTTCGGCCATGCGGTCTACCAGCCGCGATGCATTGCGCAGCCGACGCAATATCTGCACCAGCAACGCATAGATTTCCGGGCTATTTTCGGCCATGCCATCGCGTTTGTAGTTTTCGAGTTCGTATTCGATGGCGCGCATTTCCGCCTTGACGCTGCTGCGTTCGGGCGTGGCGCGGTTGCGGGCGATATTGAGCGCCTGCACTGATATAAAGCGGGCAAGTTTGCGCAACGCGTCGCGCGCAAACAGCAGCACGTCGCTCTCGGGCAGGCTGCGCCGCAGTGTGGCGTAGTCGGTATGCGTGGCCACCAGCGTGTCGAGCAGCGCCACCATGTCGATGAACACATTCAACAGGCGCCCGCGCAGGCGATCGGCACGCCGTTCGCCCCGCGGCAGCTCACGCAGCACCATATCGCGTGCGGCCTGATGCTGGTCTGTCATTGAGGCCTGAGCATGCACTAATTGCCGATAGCTGGTTTCGAGGTCTTCGTTGATGTCGTAGAACTGCGAGCGCACACGCATGTAGTCGGCTGTGGCAAACAGGGCGGAGGACAGGGTTTGTTGAGCTTCCCGGTGCCAGAACAGCCGGTGTATGAGCAGGCTGTACAACAAATAGAACAGACCGCCCAGGAATGAGTAGGCCGTATGGGCCAGCACTGCCTGGGGGGCAAGCGGCTCGCGCAGGGTCAGCGCCATGATCAGCAAGCAGGCGAAACCCAACAGGCCGCCATGCTTGCCAAACACCGTGAACATGGAAAACGTGAAGGTAAGCGCCGGTACGACAAACCACAGCACCAGGCTATGGGAAGACGCCAAGCCAGTCACAAGCGACGAAACCGACCCCAGCAGCAAGGCTGCCAGCATGCCATTTCGCCCATAGCGCCGCGGCCCGCCCGGCTGATCGATGACCGCAACGCAGGCTGCGCCAATCGAGGCGATGACCCCAGCCAGGAAATGCTGCATCATCGCGCCGATTACCAAGGCGGGAAGCAGCACACCGATTGCCTGGCGCAGCCCACCGAAAAAATAGTGGCTGTAGAAAAAGCGCTGGAGTTCGGGCAGGCGGTACACCATGGTGGTGATCAGAGGGGTCGCGAAGCCTAGACATTAGCACGGCGCATACGGCCCGGCGCCCCGGTTTGGTCGAAGGGTTCAAAAAATGCCTCTTGGGGCGATTATTGAAAAAAACGAACGATCGTTCTATAATTGATCGGGGAGACAAATCATGAACGAACTATTCAGCCTGAAAGGCAAGACTGCGCTCGTTACTGGCGCGGCTGGCGGGCTCGGCACACGGTTTTCCCAAGTGCTGGGGGCGGCGGGTGCGCGGGTGGCGCTTGTGGGGCGCAGGCTCGACCCGTTGCGGACGCTGGCCGATACGCTGGTGGCCCAGGGCATCCAGGCCCATCCCGTTTCAGCCGATGTCACCTGCGAGGAATCGTTTAGCGCCTGTCTCGATGACGTCGAATCTACGCTGGGCCCGGTGGATATCGCGGTCTGCAATGCCGGCGCAACGGTTACCGGCAACGCGCTGTCGCTGCGGCTCGACGACTGGCAGCAGGTAATGGATGTCAATTTGAAGGGCTGTTGGATTGTGGCCAGCCAGGTGGCCCGGCGCTTGGTCAAGGCAGGGCGGCCCGGTGCGATTATCAACGTCTCATCGATTCTGGGCCACCGTGTGGCAGGTGGTGTGTTGCCCTATACCGTCTCTAAGGCGGGGCTGGAACAAATGACTCGGGCGCTTGCGCTGGAGTGGGCGCGCCATGGCATACGCGTCAATGCCTTGGCGCCGGGCTATGTCGAAACTGACTTGAATCGCGAGTTCTTTGCGTCGGAGCCGGGCCAGGCGCTCATCCGGCGTGTCCCGCAACGGCGTTTGGGGCAGCCTGGCGATCTGGACGGCGCACTTTTGCTGCTGGCATCCGATGCGGGGCGATACATGACAGGCAGTTCGGTGGTGGTCGATGGCGGCCATCTACAGTCGACACTGTAGGCCGAGCGCCACTGGCTACACAAGGTATATGTGCGCGATGCGCGATGCGCGTATATGCCGTATAGCAGGCAGTAGACAGATCGCGGGCAGCACGCAAACTGAAGTTCGCCAGCAAGCAGCAAGCAGCAAGCAGCAAGCAGGTAACTCATCCACGAAGCAGTTTCTGAAACAGGAGCCGGAAAGGCATGGATTTCACACTCTCAGCGCGGGCCGACGACATGCGCCGCCGTATCCGCCGATTTGTCGATGAACAGTTGATTCCGCTGGAAGCGGATGCCGCGTCCTTCGATGAGCACGAAAACATCGAGCCTGGGCTGCTTTTGCGCATGCAGGACACGGCACGCGGGCAGGGGCTGTGGAGCCTGCAGATGCCCACCGAAAGAGGTGGGCAGGGCTTCTCCATCAACGAGATGGCCGCCTGCTATGAAGAAATGAACCGTTCGATTTTCGGGCCGGTTGTCTTTAACAGCGCCGCGCCCGACGACGGCAACATGATGGTCCTGAACAAAGTAGCCACGCCGGAACAGAAGGCACGCTGGCTGCAGCCCATCGTTGATGGCACGGTAAGGTCGTCTTTTGTCATGACCGAACCGGCGCCCGGCTCGGGGTCTGATCCTGCCATGATGCGCACGACGGCCGTGCGCGATGGCCGCAACTGGATCGTCAACGGCCACAAGCATTTCATCACAGGCGCGGGTGCGGCATCGCACTTCATCCTGATCGCACGGACGTCGGATGACACGCGCAAAGGGCTCAGTGCCTTTCTTTTTCACAAGGACGACCCGGGCTGGGAAATCGTGCGCCGCATCCCCATCATGGGGCCCGAGGAACATGGCGGCCACTGCGAGCTGCGCTTTCACGACATGGTGATTCCGGACGAAAACCGCTTGATGGAAGTGGGCGATGGCTTGAAGCTGACGCAGATCCGCCTCGGGCCGGCCAGGCTCACGCACTGCATGCGCTGGCTGGGCTTGTCCAAGCGGTCGCTGGAGATCGCGTCGGAGTACGTGTCGCACCGTGAATCGTTTGGCGCCCGTCTTGCGGACCACGAAGGCGTGCAGTGGATGCTGGGTGAGGCAGCCATGGCGATCCAGACGGGTCGGTTGCTGACCATGCACGCGGCGTGGAAGCTGGATCAGGGCGACTTCGCGCGCAAAGAAGTGTCCATGGCCAAGGTCGTGGTGGCCGACACCCTGCACAAGGCGGTCGATACCGCCATCCAGCTTTGCGGCGCCCGCGGCTATTCGCGCGACACGCCGCTGGAATGGATCTACCGCTACGCGCGGCAGGCGCGGCTGGTGGATGGCGCATCCGAAATCCACAAGATGGTGTTGTCGCGCAACCTCATCAAGGAAGGCGCTGATTTCTGGCAATGGGGCTGAGATGAGTGCACTGTCGACGCATGCGTACGTACTGGCGGAATATATTCGCGCTCGTTGCGGTGCACGTGCGGCGCGGGTGCGGGATTTCGCGCAACTGTCGGGCGGCGCCATCCAAAGCAATTACGCGCTGACGCTGGAGTGCGAGGGCGGCGAGTATCCGGGGTGTCTCGAGGTCGTGGTGCGCAGCGATGCGCCGTCCAAGGTTGATGCAAGCATGACGCGGGCCCAGGAGTTTGCGGTGCTGCAGGCTGCTTATGAAGCCGGCGTCACTGTCCCGAAGCCGCTGTGGGCATGCGACGACGCCAGCCTGATCGGTGCGCCGTTCTGTGTCATGGCGCGCGTGCGCGGCGTGGCGTCGGGCCGCACGCTGGTGCGCGGTGGCGTGGCCCCCGAGCAGGCTGCCGCGCTGGTGCGCCAACTCGGGCAGGAGCTGGCTCGGCTGCACAGGGTGTTGCCGCCGCAGCCTCGGCTGGCGTTCTTGCCATTGCCGGATGCGCCGCCGGCATTGTCGCGCATCACAGCGCTGAGAAGGGCGCTTGATGTGCTGCCTGATCCACACCCGGTGCTTGAATATGCATTGAACTGGCTGGAAGACAATGCGCCCGGGCCGACGCCGCGGGTGCTTTGTCATGGCGACTTTCGCACCGGCAACTATATGGTGGACAACGGGCGGGTAACTGGCATACTCGATTGGGAGTTCGCCGCATGGAGCGATCCGTACGAAGACCTGGGCTGGCTGTGTGCACGCAGTTGGCGCTTTGGCGGCTTTGACAAGGAAGTGGGCGGCATCGGCCATAAGCAAGACTTGTTCGGTGCCTACGAGCAGGCCGGTGGGCGCAAGGTGGATCCGCGCTGTATCCTGTACTGGGAGGTGATGGGCATGGCGCGCTGGGCGGTCATTGCATTGCAGCAGGCCCAGCGGCACATTTCCGGCGAGCAGTCCTCCCTTGAACTGGCGCTTACGGGGCGCCTGTTGCCCGAGATCGAGCACGATATTCTTGCCCAGATCGATGACATGGGGAGTTTCACATGAGTTTGCGACCCGATGCCGGGGCGCTGCTTGCGGTTGCGCGGCGCACCCTGCTCGATACGATTCTGCCGGCCTTGCCAGAAGAACAGCGCTACGATGTGCTGATGATTGCCAACGCCATGGCCATCGCGGGGCGCGAGCTGGCGCCTGTGGCCGAGTGGGCGCTCGCGGAGCAGCGCATGTATGCAGCGTTCGTGGGGGCAGGCGCGGGCGTGGCCGATCAGCCGGGTGCGCCTGCCATCGACAACCATGGCGCCGGCGGCACAGCGCAGGGCAAGGACGTCGGCCTGGTCGATGCCGCCGATGCGGAGCCGGAGCGGCTGTTGGCCCGGCGCATCCGTGCGCGCGCCATCCCTGCCGAAGATGATGTGCGCCTGCGCGCGCTGTTGCGCGCGGTCACGCTGGCCAGGCTCAAGATCAGCAACCCCAAGTATCCAACGCGATGAGGGCGGCATATGGGCGATAAGCATAAGAGCGGCCAATACGTGGCCAACAAATACGAGCTGGGGCTGGATCGGAACTCCGCCAACTATGCCAGCCTCACGCCACTGTCTTTTCTCGAGCGTTCCGCGCATATCTTCCCCGGCAAGGTGGCAGTCATCGATGACGATGGTGCGTTCACCTACCTTGATCTCCTGGCCCGCTGCAAGGCCATGGCCAGCGTGCTGGCGCGGCACGGCATAGGTCGAGGTGACACCGTATCGATGTTGTGTCACAACAGCCATGAGTTGCTGGAGGGGCATTATTTTGTGCCCACGGCCGGAGCGGTGCTCAATGCGCTGAATACACGGTTGGACGCAGACACGCTGCGATTCATCCTGGTGCATGCCGAATCGCGCATCCTGTTCTACGACACGGAGTTCGAGGCTTTGGTGCGCGCTGTGACGCAAGGCATGGACGATGCGCCGCTTTTGGTGGCGATTGAGCGCGATGCCGGCCCAACGCAAGGCCTGGCGCAGCACGAGTACGAGGCGCTCTGTGCGGCGGGCGACACAGCGTTCGTGCCGGTGGATATACGTGATGAATGGGATGCCATCACCCTCAACTACACCTCAGGCACCACGGGCAATCCAAAAGGCGTGGTCTATCACCATCGCGGCGCCTACCTGGCTGCCATGAGCAATGCCATGGCCATGGAAATGACCGCCGCCGCGGTGTACCTGTGGACCTTGCCCATGTTCCATTGCAATGGCTGGTCATACACTTGGGCCGTGACGGCGGTAGGCGGCACTCACGTATGTCTTCGCAAAGTAACGGCCGACGCGGTGCTGGCGCGCATCGAAAGCCACCGCGTCACCCATATGTGCGGTGCCCCTATTGTGCTCAATATGCTGGTCAACGACTTTCACCAGGCGGGGCGGCGCCTGGGCAGCGCCGTACAGTTCGCGGTGGGCGGCGCAGCGCCGCCCAGCACGGTGATCAGGAACGGGCGCGAGGTGGGCTTCGACATTACCCACCTGTATGGCTTGACCGAATCGTACGGCCCGTCCACGCTATGCGTGCGCCAACTCGAATGGGACGGCCTCCCCATCGAGGCGCTGGCATTGAAGATGGCGCGCCAGGGCGTGGGGCTGCACGCGATCGGCCAAGTGGCTGTGGCGGGGTCCGATGCCGGTACGCTGGCGCCCGCCGACGGGCAGACCATGGGCGAGATGCTGATGCGCGGCAACACGCTGATGAAAGGCTATTTGAAAAACGAGGCGGCGACGCGCGAGGCCTTTCGCGACGGCTGGTTCCACACCGGCGACTTGGCGGTGATGCACGACGATGGCTATGTAGAGGTCAAGGACCGCGCCAAAGACATCATCATCTCGGGTGGCGAGAACATTTCCAGCCAGGAGGTCGAAGAGGTGCTGTACCGCCATCCGGCCATCCTGGAAGCGGCCGTGGTTGCCATGGCTGACGACAAATGGGGCGAAACGCCCTGCGCCTTCGTCACCTTGCGCGACACCGCGAGCGCGGTCGACGAAGCCGCCGTGATTGCCTTCTGCAAGGCAAACATGGCATCCTTCAAGGCACCACGCAAAATAATCTTCGGCCCCTTGCCCAAGACGTCTACCGGAAAAATCCGCAAGAACGTGCTGCGCGATAGCCTCAGGCAGGCTTGAGGTCGCGGTGCAGGGCCATCCGCGTCATCCCGCTGCCGGCGGCGGGGCAAGGCATCATCGCGGTTAGGCCGCAACAACGCCGGATTGCAACACAGTTGGAACGCAGCACAGTCGTATAAGCATCATGCTCTTGTATTACCAAAATATAAAAGGAGACAGACATGTTCAGGCTAGCGGCATCAGTGGTTCGTGTATCCACTCACGTATCGGCGCGCCCATCTATGCGCACTTCATTCCAGGTTTCGCTGGCCGTGCTGGCCAGTGCTGCGGCGCTGGCGGCCACGCCGGCGCGCGCGGCGCAAGAGCCCATACGCATCGGGGCTATCTACATCATGTCGGGCAGTGCGGCCAGTTATGGCAAGTTCGCCCAGCAAGGCATTGATCTGGCCATCGACGAAATCAATAACAGCGGCGGCGTCCTGGGCCGTAAGCTCGCGGTGCAGCTGGAAGACGGGCAAGGCAAGGCCGCCGTTGCCATCCAGGCGGCGCGCAAGCTCGTGTTCCAGGACAAGGCCGACGTGCTCATGGGGCTGGACAGCTCTGGTGTAGCGCAGGGGCTGGCCCCGGTCGTACCCGAGTTGCGCAAGCCTTTCATGATCACGCACGCAGCCACGCCCGACGTGACCGGAAAGCTGTGCAACAAGTACACATATCGGCTGAGTGTCAACGTTAACCAGAACATGGCAGGTGCGGCGGCGATCGCGGCCGGCTCGGGCGCCCGCAAATGGACCACTATCGGGCCTGACTACGCCTTCGGCCATCAGTCCTGGGAGTTTTTCAGCAAATACCTCAAGGAGCAGAAGCCCGATGTCGAGTTGATGAGCGAGGTGGCGTTTCCGCGTTTTGGCGCTGAAGACTTCACCCCCTTCATCAACAGCGTCATGGCGAGCAAGCCGGATGGCGTGCTCATTTCGCTGTGGGGCGGCGACTTGGTCAACTTCGTACGCCAAGCCAATGACCGCGGCTTTTTCAAGCAGGGTTTCCAGGTGCTGATGTCGGTAGGTGCGGCAACCGAAGTACTGGCCGCGCTTGGCGACCAAATGCCGGAAGGCGTCTGGCTGGGTACGCGCTACTGGTACGCCTCGCACGACAATGATCTGAACAAGAAGTTCGTGCAGGCCTACAAAAAAGCCTATGGCGTGCCGCCCAGCTATAACGCCGAGGGGGCTTACATGGCCGTTCATGTGTTCAAGGCCGCCATCGAAAAAGCAGGTTCAGTGGACGGCGATGCCGTTGCCAAGGCGCTGTCCGGTCTGACTGTGTCCGCGCCCACCGGCGGCTTGACCTTCCGCAAGGAAGACAACCAGGCGCTGATCGGGCCGACCTGGGGGCTGACCGGCGCCATGAATACAGAAGACAAAATCCGTTCGCTCACCAAGGTGCGGAACTTCGACGGCAACAAGATCACGCCGGCCCCCGATTCTGCCTGCAAGCTGTAGCGCAGGTGTGCGCGTCCGCGGGCGGTGGGGCGCAATAGTGTGTTGATTGTCCCCTGCCGCAGCCGGGCGTGCCAGCGTTGATCGGGTTGCGAGCCGCTGCCTGGTACGTCCATTTTCGTGCGACCTGCCTGGCGCAATCTTGCCGGCGGGCCGTTCCGAGGTGCAAGTTGGCGCGCCGCCAACCTTTTCTGGAGTTCCCATGAGCAGTCTGGGTCTGGCTTTGCTCAACAGCCTCGATATCGGGCTGTTGCTGTTCGTCATTGCCGTCGGTCTGAATATCGTCTTCGGCGTGTTGAATGTCATCAACTTCGCGCATGGCGCGCTGTACATGGTGGGGGCGTATCTTGCCTATAGCTGCATTGCTGTGCTGGGCTGGCCGTTCTGGCTCACACTGCTGGCTGCGCCGCCGGTAGTGGCGGCGCTTGCCGTGGTGATCGACCGCGCCATGCTGCGCTTTGTATATCAACGCGAAGTCACCG
Source organism: Paracandidimonas lactea (assembly GCF_021653995.1). Lineage (NCBI taxonomy): Bacteria > Pseudomonadati > Pseudomonadota > Betaproteobacteria > Burkholderiales > Alcaligenaceae > Paracandidimonas > Paracandidimonas lactea. The sequence goes on along the minus strand of NZ_JAJJOZ010000004.1, from coordinate 295,338 downwards.
ACAGCCTGTTGCTGACGTTTGCGCTGCTGCTGATCATCAACGAGTCAGTTCGCATGATCTGGGGGACCGGTATCCATGTGGTCGATCCACCCGCGCTGCTGCGCGGCACTATGATGCTGCCGGGCGGCATCTCGTATCCGGTCTACAGCCTGTTCGTGGTCGGGGTGGGGCTGGTGTCGCTGGCTGGCCTATGGCTGTTGTTCAATCGTACGCGCGTGGGCAAAATCATGCGCGCAGCGGCGCTGGACAGGGAAATGGCGCAGGTGCTGTGCATCAACACACGGCTGGTGATCACTGGCGTCTTTGCCTTTGGCGCATGGCTGGCGGCGTTGGCTGGTGTTGTGGCGGCACCCATGCGCGCCATCGACCCCGGCATGGGCGACAAGGTCATCATCGAGAGCTTTATCGTGGTGGTGATTGGCGGGCTGGGCAGTTTTCCAGGTGCGCTGATGGGCGCAATCGTATTGGGGCTGATACATGGCCTGGGCGGGCGCTATATGCCGGAAGTGAATCTGGTACTGCCCTTCGTGGGCATGGCCATAGTGCTGCTGCTCAAGCCGCATGGTCTCATGGGAAGGAGGGCGTCGCTGTGAAAACTACCGTCAATGTGGCTTTGCTTGCCGCCATGCTTGCGCTGCTGGTCGCCGTACCCTGGATCGCGCCTTATTTCTACATCTTCATCGCCACTGAGATACTGATCCTGGGTCTGTTCGCTGCCAGTTTCAATCTGGTCTTCGGCTATACCGGCATGCTCAGTTTCGGGCATGCTGCTTTCTTTGGCGTAGGTGCGTATGCCACGGCCATGCTGCTGCAGTCCTGGCAATGGCCGCTGCTGGCCTGTCTGGTCGCATCCGTCGCGGCCGGTGCTGTGCTGGCGCTCATCATCGGTTTCTTCAGTGTGCGCCTGAACGAAGTTTATTTCGCGATGCTCACGCTGGCCTTCGGCATGATGGTTTTCGGTGTCGTTCATCAATGGCGCTCGGTGACCAACGGCAGCGACGGTATTGCTGGCTTTACCGTCGGGTCGCTCGGGCTGGGGATGGATCTGGCGCTGGGTAATCCCAGTGTCTACTACCATGTGGTACTGGTGCTGGTCGTGCTGGCCGCCGCGGTGTTGTACCGTATCTGCCGCTCATCCTTTGGCTTGATTTTGCGTGCAATACGCCAAAATCCCGAGCGTGTCGCATTCTGCGGCGTCAACGTGCGCGCCTACCGGCTTGCCGCCTTCACGATTGCGGGCGCCTTTGCCGGCCTGGCGGGCGGGCTGATGGCGCCATTTTTGCGTATCGCCAGCCCCGAGTTGGTGCATTGGTCCATGTCCGCCGAGCCGGTGTTGATGACTATCCTTGGCGGAAGCGGCTATTTCCTTGGCCCTTTCTTTGGCGCCGGTATGTTCGTACTGCTCGAAACATGGATCACCAGTGTCACGCAGGCCTGGATGCTGGTGCTGGGCATCATCCTGGCGCTGATGGTAATGTTTTTTCGCCGCGGGGTGCTTGGCACGCTGCTCGACTGGGCGCAGGCGCGCAAATGACCGGGGGCAATCATGGCTGAACCCATTATGGCCGAACCAATTCTGCGGGTATCGGGGCTGGGCAAGCAGTTCGGCGGCGTGGCCGCTGTGTCTGGCATCGACCTCGACGTCAACCGCCACGAAACACTGGCCATCATCGGCCCCAATGGCGCGGGCAAGACCACGTTTTACAACCTGCTGTCGGGCCGCATGCAGCCAAGCGCGGGCCGCATCCACTTCGATGGGCGAGACATCACCGGCATGCCCGCTCATCAGATCAGCCGGCTGGGCATCTCGCGATCCTTCCAGATAAACAATATTTTCAATGAGATGACCGTGCGCGAGAACGTCGAAGTGGCGGTGACCGCGCGACGCGGCGAGGGTAAGCGCTGGTTCAATCTGGCCTCGCGCAACGCGTCGGCCCGCAAAGAGGCCGACGCATTGATCGAGCGGTTGTCGTTATCGGAGCTCTCCAGCCAACGGGCGGGGGTGATCAGCTACGGCGACAAGCGTCTGGTCGAGATTGCGGTGGTGCTTGCCACCCGCCCGCACCTTGTGCTGCTGGACGAACCTACCGCGGGCATGACGCCCGATGAAACCCATCGCGTGATGGCGCTGGTGAAATCGCTATCCCAAAGTGGCGACTATACCTTTCTGGTCACTGAGCACGACATGCACGTGGTGTTCGGGCTGGCCGACCGCATTCTGGTAATGCACCGTGGCCGAAAACTGGCGCTTGGTACGCCCGAAGAGGTCCGGGCGCACCCCGACGTGCGGCGGGCCTATCTGGGCGATGCCGACGAAGACTTGGGAGGGCAGGCATAATGCTGGAAGTCAGGGATATCCACACTTATTACGGCGAAAGCCATGCCCTGCAGGGCGTGTCTCTGCACCTGGAAGAGGGCGAGATCGTATGCCTGCTGGGGCGCAACGGGGCAGGTAAAAGCACCACGCTGCGCAGCATCATCGGACTGACGCCCCCGCGCGAAGGCAGCATCGCCTTTTGCGGTAAAGAGGTCGCCGGGCTGCCGGCCTACCGCATCGCCCGCCGCGGCATTGGCCTGGTGCCCGAAGACCGCCGCATTTTTCCCACGCTGACGGTGCGCGAAAACCTGGAAGTCGGCCAGTACCGGCGCTCTGATGCCTCAGGCTCATGGACAGTGGAACGCATTTTCGATCAGTATCCCATGCTGGCCGAGCTGGCCAACCAGGACGGCGGCACACTGTCGGGCGGCCAGCAGCAGATGCTGGCGGTGGCCCGTTCGCTCATGAGCGAACCGCGCCTGTTGCTGCTGGACGAGCCCAACGAAGGCCTCGCACCAGTCATCGTCAGGCAGATCGGCGCGCTGATCGACGAGTTGGCCAAGACCACAACGATTTTGTTCACCGACCAGAGCGTGCACTTTGCGCTGCGCCACGCGCGCCGCGCCTATATCCTGGAAAAGGGCAGGGTGGTGCATGAGGCCAGCAGCGAGGCCCTGCGTGCCGACACGGAAACACAGCAGCGCTATCTTTCGGTCTAGCGCCGCGAGCCTATTCGTGTCCGGCCCGATTACGCGAGCGGGTCATACGTGCGCCAGACCAGCGATCAGCGTCATTCAGGAGGGCATCTGGCGCGCCTCTTCTCGTAACGGCGCATCTGGTGCGCTTCTTCCCGTAAACTTTCGTTCTTTCGCATTTATTGCGGTTTTGCTGCTTTCCGTATTCCTTGCGTCCCGCGTATCGCCTATGTTTTGCCGGAGTGTTTGCCGATGATCGGTGATTTCGAGTCATTCAAGGCCGGTCTGAGCCTGTCGCAGACGGAGATCTGCCGCGCGTTGTACCGTCAGAATCCCGACCTTATCCGCATCAAGAAGGAGCACGTTGCAGTACGCAACCTGGTGCGCATCATCGATTCGACCCTCAAGCTTACCCGCCGCAATGGTTTTCATGCGATGTCGCTGCGTGATCTGTCCGCCGACACCGGTATGAGCATAGGCGGCCTGTATGCGTATATCCGCGGCAAGGAAGATCTCATCTATCTGATCCAGCATCACGGCATCCATCTTACGCGGCGCACGCTGCTCGACTACACGCAAAATATCGCCGACCCGTGCGAACGCTTGCACGCGGGCATCAAGGCTCACGTCTACCTGAGCGAATTGCTGCAGCCCTGGTTTTATTTTTCCTTCATGGAGGCGAAAAACCTGCCCGAGCCCCACAAAAAAGAGGCCATCGCAGTCGAACTCGAGGTGGAAGGCATTCTGCGGGATATCATCGCCGACGGCATGGCCGCCGGCGTCTTCCGCGCTGTCGATGCGGGCTTGCTGGCCGCCCTGTGCAAAGCCATGATGCAGGATTGGTATCTCAAGCGGCGCAAGTACACCACTTACCAGGTAGACGCCACTGGATACGCTGCGTTCATCTGCGGCGTGCTCGACCGCTACCTGGCGCCGTGAAGCGGCGCGCCTGCTGAACAGCCAACTGCGACGCTGCGGCTAAGGCGCCTATAGCCATGCCAGCGCCCGTCCAGGCTGCCCGTTCAACTCATGCCGGCGCCGCTGCCTGGGCAGCAAGCAGCGCGGGCCCCCCTCCCATCCCGCGCCACCGTTGCGCAATCCCCGCATTCGGCCCCAATTTGCCGGCTTTGCATTTGCCTGATCCCCCGCAACGCGGTACATTAAGCAGTCTATTTGTTCAACACCCCGAACAAATCTGCTCCAAGGCTATGTTGCCCGGGCCACCCGCCCGGTTTTTTGTGCCTGTCTTACCTGCTGCTGGCCGCGCCAAAAGCGTGTCGCCACAGCTTCCGTTTCTACCTCCCGCATCCCAAGGATGCTCGTGCTTTGTTTCGACGAGTGCGGGTCGGGTCGGCAAGGTGTCTGGGTGGAGTGGCTCCGTGAGCCATCAAGCGCCAGATCATGTTGCCGGTACCGGTTCAATCTCTGGCCTGTCATGGCCGATCGGGGCATTCGCACTGGTTACGAAAGGAAAACCAGATGGAACTCAATGGCGCCGATATCGTCGTGCGCTGCCTTGCCGAAGAGGGCGTAGAACACGTCTTCGGCTATCCTGGCGGTGCCGTACTCTACATCTACGACGCAATCTACAAGCAGGAATCCTTCAAGCACATTCTCGTGCGTCACGAGCAGGCAGCCGTGCACGCCGCCGATGCGTATTCCCGTTCATCCGACAAGGTCGGCGTGGCCCTGGTAACCAGCGGTCCCGGGCTCACCAATGCCGTCACCGGCATTGCCACTGCCTATATGGACTCTATCCCGATGGTGATCATCAGCGGCCAGGTTCCTACCGCGGCCATTGGCGAAGACGCCTTCCAGGAGTGCGACACAGTCGGCATCACACGCCCCTGCGTCAAGCATAACTTCCTGGTGCGCGACATCAAGGATCTCGCCGAGACCATGCGCCGCGCCTTCTATATCGCCAAGACTGGCCGTCCCGGCCCGGTGCTGGTCGATATCCCCAAAGACATTACCGTCGCCACATACAAATACACGCCTCGGCGGGGCGACGTACGCATGCGCTCCTATGCGCCGGTCACCAAGGGCCATCATGGGCAGATCAAAAAAGCTGTCCAGATGCTGCTGTCGGCCGAGCGCCCCATGATCTACGCGGGCGGCGGCGTTGTGCTGTCCGACGCCTCCCAAGAGCTGCGCGAATTGGTGGCACTGGCCGGAGCGCCATGTACCACCACGCTGATGGGTCTGGGCGCCTATCCCGGCTGCGACGACAAATTCGTCGGCATGCCGGGCATGCACGGCACCTACGAAGCCAACATGGGCATGCAGCATTGCGATGTGCTGGTGGCCGTGGGCGCGCGCTTCGACGACCGCGTCATCGGCAACCCGCGCCATTTTGCGCAAAATCCGCGCAAAATCATACATGTGGATATCGACCCTTCGTCGATTTCCAAGCGCGTGCGCGTCGATGTGCCTATTGTCGGCAGCGTCAAAGACGTCCTGCAGGATATGATCGAACTCTACAGCCAGGCTGTTGCCGAAACGCCGCCCGAGGCCGGGCGGCTCGCCAAGTGGTGGGAGCAGATCAACACCTGGCGCGGCCGTAAGTGCCTGGACTACGAAAAGTCCGATACGCTCATCAAGCCGCAGTCGGTTGTCGAGGCGCTGTGGGAAGTCACTGGCGGCAATGCGTTTGTGACGTCCGACGTCGGCCAGCACCAGATGTGGGCGGCGCAGTACTACCGCTTCAACGAGCCGCGCCGCTGGATCAACTCCGGCGGCCTGGGCACCATGGGCGTTGGCCTGCCCTACGCCATGGGCGTGCAGATGGCCAATCCGGATGCCGATGTGGCCGTCATCACGGGCGAGGGCTCCATCCAGATGAACATCCAGGAGCTCTCCACCTGCAGCCAGTATCGCCTCACACCCAAGATTCTGTGCCTGAACAACCGCTATCTGGGTATGGTGCGGCAATGGCAGCAGATCGATTACGGCTCGCGCTATTCCGAATCGTACGTCGACGCCTTGCCCGACTTCGTCAAGCTCGTCGAAAGCTACGGCCATGTGGGCCTGCGCATCGACAAGCCCGCGGATGTCGTGCCGGCGATCCGCGAAGCGTTTACCAAGCACAAGAACAGGCTGGTGTTTCTCGACTTCATCACCGACCAGACCGAAAACGTCTGGCCTATGGTGAAGGCGGGCCGCGGTCTTACCGAAATGTTGCTCGGTTCCGAAGACCTGTAAGGAGAACACCATGAAACACGTGATTTCCATTCTGCTGGAAAACGAACCGGGCGCGTTGTCGCGCGTGGTCGGCCTGTTCTCCGCCCGTGGCTACAATATCGAAACGCTTACTGTCGCGCCCACCGAAGATCCCACACTGTCGCGCATGACCATTGTCAGCATTGGGTCTGATGAGGTGATCGAGCAGATCACCAAGCACCTGAACCGGCTGATTGACGTTGTGAAAGTAGTGGATCTTTCGGAAGGCCCGCACATCGAGCGCGAGCTCATGCTGATCAAGGTCAGGGCTGTCGGCAAAGAGCGTGAAGAGGTCAAGCGCATGGCCGACATCTTCCGCGGCCGCATCATCGATGTCACCGACAAGGCGTACACCATCGAGCTGACCGGCAATCAGGATAAAATCGAGGCCTTCATCGGGGCGCTGGACCGCAGTGCCATCCTGGAAACTGTGCGCACGGGTGTGTCCGGCATCGGCCGCGGCGAACGTGTGCTCAAGCTCTAGCCAGGCCCCGGTCGGGCAGGGTGGGCCAAGCGGCCGCCCGCCCACGGCAAAAGCAGTACCAAAACAAGAGACACCCTCTCTCTACGAATTACGAATCCATCCCTGCATACAAGCATTGGAGCAAGATAAATGAAAGTGTTTTACGACAAAGATTGTGACCTCTCCCTCATCAAGGGCAAAACCGTTGCCATCATCGGTTACGGCTCCCAGGGCCACGCGCATGCACTGAACCTGCACGAGTCGGGTGTCAATGTGGTGGTCGGCCTGCGTAAAGGCGGCGCCTCCTGGAGCAAAGCCGAAAACGCAGGCCTGCAGGTCAAAGAAGTGGCCGATGCAGTCAAGGGTGCCGATCTGGTCATGATCCTGCTGCCCGATGAAAACATCGCCGAGGTCTACCGCAGCCAGGTTGCCGCCAACATCAAGGCGGGCGCCGCACTGGCGTTCGCGCACGGCTTCAACGTGCATTACGGCCAGGTGCAGCCGCGCGCCGACGTCGACGTCATCATGATCGCACCCAAGGCGCCAGGCCACACCGTTCGCGGCACCTACCGTCAAGGCGGCGGCGTGCCCGCGCTGGTCGCCGTGCATCAAGACACGTCCGGCGCCGCCCGCGACATCGCCCTGTCGTATGCCTGCGCCATCGGCAGTGGCCGCGCCGGCATCATCGAAACCAACTTCCGTGAAGAAACCGAAACCGACCTGTTCGGCGAGCAGGCTGTTCTGTGCGGCGGTACGGTCGAGCTCATCAAGGCTGGCTTCGAAACGCTGGTCGATGCCGGCTACGCGCCCGAAATGGCCTACTTCGAGTGCCTGCACGAGCTCAAGCTCATTGTCGACCTGATCTACGAGGGCGGCATTGCCAACATGAACTACTCCATCTCCAACAACGCGGAGTACGGCGAATACGAAACCGGCCCCAAGATCGTTACCGACGATACTCGCGCCGCCATGCGCAAGGTGCTGGAAGACATCCAGACCGGCGTGTACGCCAAGAACTTCATCCTGGAGAACGCCGCCGGTGCGCCTACGCTCACCTCGCGCCGCCGCATCAATGCCGAGTCGCAGATCGAGCAGGTCGGCGGCAAACTGCGCGCCATGATGCCCTGGATCGCCGCCAACAAGCTGGTTGATCAAAGCAAGAACTGATTTTGCTTTGCCGGCGGCCGGCCCCAGCGGGGCGCAGGCCGCTGGCGAAACGCCTTGTGCGCTCGCGCGATTGGCTGGCCCGCAGGCGCCGCGCCAGGGCCGCCAGGCTAATCAGGCATCTGTAAAAACACGCCCTCAAGCGTCTTACCCCCATCGTTGGAATTACTCCAACCACAGGGTGCGGCACTTGGGGGCGTGTTTTTTTCCGTTCCTGTTTGTCTGGGCCCGCAGCCCTTGTTCCAATCGATAATAGAAATTATTATCATGTGTTGCGTCGCCGCTATGTCGTCGCCACGGTAGGGTGCCCGCGTTGTCCGTTCCGTCGCCCTGCTGCGTTGTCGGCACTCACGCAAAGCAATATAGAATAAGTAAGGAAGCCTCGCCTATGACTACCTCATTCGATACTCACGCCCAGGCGCTGCGCGCGCGCTACGACGCCTTCGTGGCAGGGCAGCCCAAGGCTCGCATACGCACGCTGGCGGCGCAGATGCGCGTTTCCGAGGCCGAGTTGGTCGCCGCCGGCTGCGGCGGTATCCGGGCCACCGCCTTAAAAGGCCCGGTACAAGATATCTTCAAGTCACTGGGCAGCTTGGGCCGCGTCATGGCGCTTACACGCAACAACTGGTGCGTACATGAGCGCCATGGCCGCTACGAGGACATCCGCGCCGGTAAAACCATGGGTTTGGTGCTGGGGCCAGATATCGACCTGAGGGTGTTTTTCGGTCCGTGGCGATACGCCTGGGCTGTCACCGACAACGGTCGGCGCAGCCTGCAGTTCTTCGATGCCGCAGGCATGGCGGTGCATAAGGTGTTCGTCACCGACGAAACCGACGCCTTAGCCTACGATGCGCTGGTCGATGCATTCATCGAGCCCGATCCCCGGTGGCCCGCCATCCAGCCCGCGCAGCCCTTCCAGGCGCCGGCAACGCCCGCAACGCCGGCACTTCGCACCGACTGGCTCGCCATGCAAGATACGCACGAGTTCCACGGCCTGCTCCAAAAGCACAAGGTCTCGCGGCTTACCGCTCTGCGGGCAGCGGGCCAAGACCTGGCCCAGCAGGTGCCGCCGAGCATAACCGAACGCATGCTAGCCGATGTCGTCGCGCAGCAGGTGTCCTTCATGTGCTTCGTTGGCAACCACGGCATGATCCAGATCCATACCGGGCCCATCCACAAGCTGCTGCGCACGGGGCCTTGGTTCAATGTGCTCGACCCGCACTTCAACCTGCACCTGGATACCACCGCCATTCACACGGCTTGGGTCGTCAACAAGCCCACGTCCGACGGCTGGGTCACCTCGCTCGAATGCTACACCGAGAACGGCGAGCTCATTGTCCAGTTCTTTGGCGCCCGCAAGCCCGGCCAGCCCGAGCTTGCCAACTGGCGCGCATTGTTGTGCAGCTACTGCGCTCAGCCGCTGGCGGCATGAACATGTGCATAAGGATGAGCATCCGCACATTCATCGCCGCGGTGTTCCTGGCCGGCTACACGTGCATGGCGAGCGCCGCGCCCGCGCCCGAGCGCGTTGTCACTCTGGGTGGCAGCGTCACCGAAATCGTCTACGCGCTCGATCGCGGCGCCTTGCTTGTTGCCACCGACGAATCCAGTCTGCATCCCGAAGCGGCCACGCGGCTGCCCCGGGTGGGCTATTACCGCAACGTGCCTCTCGAAGGCGTCGTGTCCATGCAGCCCGATCTGGTCCTGGCCTCCAGCAACACGGGCCCGCCGCACGCGCTTGAGCGTATCGCGGGTCTGGGCATCACCGTCGAAAAGGTCTCAGACGACCCCAATATCGAATCACTTTATCGTCGTATCGGGCAGGTGGCTGAGGCGCTGGGCGCGCAGGCCGAAGGCAGGGCGTTGGCCGCGCGCATTCGTGCCGATGTCGCGCGTGCGCAGCAAGGCGGTACGCCAGCGCTGCGTACAGTGGTGCTGATCAATCGCACCGGCACCTTCATGGCGGCAGGCAGGCACACCGCTGCCGATGCCGTGCTTGGCCTGGCGGGGCTGCGCAACGCATTGGCCGATCAGCAGGGGTACAAGCCCCTGTCCACCGAGGGTCTAGCCGCCCTGCGGCCCGAGTTGATCATTATCACTGCCGCATCGGCCCAGGCCAGTGGAGGGCTGCAAGCGTTCAGCCGCCAGGCTGGCGTGTCATCCACGCCGGCGGGCCGCCAGGGGCGTGTGTTCGGCATGGATGATGCGCTCATCCTGGGCATCGGTCCGCGCGTGGCTCAGGCAATCACCCAGCTCAAGCAGGCCGCCCATTGATGCCGCAGGCCATGTCGTCCGGTTCGCGCAAGCTTGCCCCCCGTCTCGTCATGGCCATGTTGGCTGCGGCGGTGGTGTTGGCCATGCTGGCCGCGGCAGCAGGCGGGGCGGTCGCCATACCCTGGGCCCGCATCCCTGGCCTGTTGTGGGGCGCGCAAGAGCCAGGCGAAGCATTGCTGCGCAACATCCTTGTCGATATCCGTTTGCCGCGTGTGCTATTTAGCGCGCTGGCGGGCGCAGCGCTTGCGCTCACCGGCGCGGTCATCCAGGCGCTGTTTCGCAATCCGCTGGCCGAACCGGGGCTGGTGGGCATCAGCGCGGGCGGGGCGCTGGGCGCGGTGGCCGCTATCGTGCTCACGTCCGGCGGCTTCGTGGCCATCGCTGTCAGCGCGTTTGCAGGCAGTCTGCTCGCCACCTTCATGGCCTATGGCATAGGCCGCCGCCATCCCGGCGTTGCCGGCATCCTGCTGGCGGGCATCGCCATCAATGCGGTATGCGGCAGTGGCATCGGCGTTTTCACATACTTGGCCAACGACGCCCAACTGCGCGACCTCACCTTCTGGAACCTTGGCAGTCTTGCGGGTGCCGACTGGCCTACCTTGGCCTGGGCAGGCCCCTGGACGCTGCTGCTGCTGCTCTACTTGTGCAGGCAGTGGCGTGTGCTCAACGCCTTGTTGCTGGGCGAACGCGAAGCCGCGCATCTGGGGTTCGCCCTGCAGGTGGTGCGGCGGAGGCTCATCATCGCGATTGCCTTGGTCATTGGACCACTAGTGGCCGTAACGGGCGGCATTGGCTTTGTCGGCCTGGTTGTGCCGCACCTGATGCGCATGCTGCTGGGCGCGCATCATCGCCATCTGCTGCCTGCCGCGGTGTTGGGCGGGGCTTTGGTGCTTACGCTGGCAGACTGGCTGGCTCGCGTGCTGGTGAGTCCGGCCGAGCTTCCCATCGGTCTGGTCACTAGTCTGGTGGGCGGGCCGTTCTTCTTCTGGCTGCTGTTGCGTCGGCGGGCGGTCGCATGAACGGGCAGGGGGCCATGATGCCGTCATTGGGCCGCGGTATCGACCGCATTGAGGCCATCGGCGCTACGGGTGTTCACCTCGCGCGCGGAGGGCGCGAGGTGCTGCGCGGCGCCACACTCGCCGTGCAGGCGGGCGAGGCAGTGTCGCTGCTGGGCGCAAATGGTGCCGGCAAGTCCAGCCTGATGGCCGTGCTTGCTGGTGAACTGGCGGCCAGCCGCGCCGACGATGGGCCCTATATCAATGCGCAGCCGCTTGCCTCGCTGCCCTTGGCCCGCCAGGCGCGCATGCGTGCCATGCTGCCCCAGCGCTCCGCATTAGCCTTCGACCTGCTGGTGGCCGAGGTCGTGGCCATGGGCGCCTATCCGTTTCCCGAGCTCATGCCCGATGCCGTCCGGGCGCTCATTGCCCAAGCGCTCGACAGAGCTGATGCCGCTCATCTGGCCGGCCGCCGGTATCTTGAACTGTCTGGCGGCGAGCAGCAGCGTGTGCATCTGGCGCGTGTTTTTGTGCAGGTATTGGCGGGTCGGGGCGACGACACAGCGGGGCGCTACCTGTTGCTCGACGAGCCCACCTCCAGCCTCGACCCGAGGCATCAGCACGAATTGCTGCGCGCAGTGATCGCACTTGCGCGCGGCGAACGCATTGGCGTGCTACTCATCCTGCACGATATCAACCTGGCCGCGTTATGGAGCGACCGCATAGCGTTGCTGGAGCAGGGTACGATATTTGCCTGCGATACGCCTGAGCGCGTGCTTACGCCCGCCAACCTGCGCCGCGTCTTCGGCATGGATGTCCATGTGGCACCGCATCCGCGCCATCCGGGCAAGCCGCTGGTGGTATTTGGCTGAAGGTGGTGAGGCAATCGGTCAAGGTCGGTTCTGGGCCCGCGCTGGCCGCCCATGGCAGGTTGCATGCGTGTATTTGCATGCGCGCCACACAAACATTGTGGCCAATTGGGTTATTCTTCTACAACGAACCGGGTTATAGCCGGCGCCTTGCCACCGTCCGTGGCATTGCTTCAGCTCGCCAAAGGCGACAAGGCGCGCGCCACCCTGGGGTGCGCCCAATCAATTGTCGTGCCACCAGCCCTGAATCCCACTCCTGTTGCCATTCAATCTATGCCAGAACACCTGTCCAACGACGAGACACTGCGCCGGCGCAGCATCTACCTGCTGCCCAATGCTTTCACTACCGCCAATCTATTTGCTGGTTTCTACGCTGTCGTGCAGGCCATGAACGGTCGCTTCGAAGTGGCCGCCATCGCTATTTTCCTGGCCATGGTCTTTGACGGCATGGACGGGCGGGTGGCGCGCCTGACAAACACGCAGTCCGCCTTCGGCGAGCAATACGACTCGCTGTCCGACATGACATCCTTCGGCATTGCGCCCGCACTCGTGATGTATGTATGGGCGCTGCAAGGTCTGGGCCGTTGGGGCTGGCTGGCCGCCTTTGTCTACGTGGTGGGGGCCGCGCTGCGTTTGGCGCGTTTCAACACCAATATCGCTGTGGTCGATAAACGCTTCTTCCAGGGCCTGCCTAGCCCTGCAGCGGCGGCGCTTGTGGCCGGCTTCGTATGGCTCAACGTCGATAACAAGCTGCTCATGGACCCAGTCACCATTTCCTGGCTGGCCTTCGTGCTGACAGTCTATGCAGGCGTGTGCATGGTGTCGAACGCCCCGTTCTATAGTGGAAAAACCTTCGCCCTGGGCCGCAGTGTGCCGTTCTGGGTCATGCTGGTGCTGGTGGCTGGCTTTGTGTTTGTATCCAGCGATCCACCCGTCGTATTGTTCCTGTTGTTTGTCATCTACGGGTTGTCAGGCTGGGTAACCCAGTATTGGCGCTGGCGTCGCGCGCGCGCACTCACCCGCATGCGCCAGGATCCCCCCGAGCCCGCCGAGACACCGACCGAGCCTTCTATCGGCCCCGCTGCGTCCTCCGGTATGGCGCAAGGCGCGCCAGGCCCTGATCGCGGCGCGTCGGGCAGCACCGGCGGGCCTGACGCCGCGCCTGGTGTGCGCGGCCCCGCTGCGGATGAGCCACAGCCCGGCGGCAAACCACCGGGCCCGCGTTTCTAGCGGCCATTGGCGGCCGGTGTGGCGCCAACTGGTGCGGTTTGCAGGCCTGCCGCAGGGCCCCGCAGTGCTGGCGCTTTCCGCCAGATACGCCCGCGCCTAGTTGAACCAACTGTTGTCATTCTGTTCGTACATCGGGTCGGGGCCTGGGTGAAAACTTGTCACCCGCTCCCCGTCGGTGCCGAAGTACACGTACATCAGCGAATTCCATACCCCCGATTGCAGATAGCGGTAGCTCCATACCAATTGCGTATTCGATGGCAGGCCAACTGTGCTGATATCGGCGGGTGGGCCGAATTCGCACCGCACTTGATCTCGTGTCCAGGTGCCCGTACGAAGTTTTTCGAAATGCCGGTCGGTTAACAAAGGCTCGATACGATCGATATTGCCCGAGGCATTCACGTTGGCGCCCCAGGCATACTGCCCCAAGGGCTGCTGGCTCCAGATTACGCGCTGTGTGCCGTTTGGCCCAGGGCATGAAAACCCGGGCTTGCCCCATTTGGCCTCTACCACCGAAAGCGGCGAACCCGGTGGGGTTTGGCTCATGTTGGCACAGGCGGCAAGCAAGCCGAGCACCACAGCGCTGGCGGCCAGGCGCGCACGGCGAGGCAGGAAAGAGGTGGGTTGCGGGGGCGATTTCATGGGGGGCTCCGATCGGGCCGGCATTTTCCGGTATAATGCTCTCTTCTTTGCGGCAGGCGCGTAAAAATATGCGTGGCAAGCCCTAAAGAAGGCATGCATAAATTGTAGTTTGTTCAACACTCCACGTCAGGGCACCTCGGCTCTGTCGCTCGTAAAAGAGGATCAATAATGTCTGTTTCTGACATCAACAAGTCTGACATCGTCGCGCAATATCAGCGCGCGCAAGGCGATACCGGCTCCCCCGAAGTGCAGGTTGCGCTGCTTACCGCCCGCATCAACGAACTGACGGGCCACTTCAAGGCGCACGTCAAAGACCACCACTCGCGTCGTGGCCTTCTGCGCATGGTCAGCCGCCGTCGCAAGCTGCTCGATTACCTGAAGGGCCGCAATCCCGATTCGTACCGCACTCTGATCGAAAAGCTCGGTCTGCGTAAGTGATACCGGGGGCTGGCTCCCCGCGTTGGAACCGTGCACACTGCGATAGCCATCGCGGTGTACACGGTTTTTTTATTGTAAGGATACCTCCTAATGTTTAATAAAGTGAGCAAATCGTTTCAGTACGGTCAGCACACGGTAGTTCTGGAAACCGGCGAGATTGCTCGCCAAGCCTCGGGCGCCGTACTGGTTTCGATTGACGATACCGTCATCCTTGCCACTGTCGTGGCAGCCAAGACGCCCAAGCCGGGCCAGGATTTCTTCCCGCTTACCGTTGACTACGTCGAAAAAACCTATGCCGCCGGCCGTATTCCGGGCGGGTTTTTCAAGCGCGAAGGCAAGCCCTCCGAAAAAGAAACCCTCACCTCGCGTCTGATCGACCGCCCCTTGCGTCCGCTGTTCCCTGAGGGCTTCTACAACGACGTCCAAGTCATTATCCACACGGTTTCGGTCAACCCCGAAGTCGATCCGGATATCGCCGCCATGATCGGCGCCTCCGCCGCGCTGGCCATTTCGGGCATTCCGTTCAATGGCCCGATTGGCGCCGCGCGGGTGGGCTACATCAATGGCCAATACGTGCTCAACCCCACCTCCACGCAGCTCAAGCAGTCGCAAATGGATCTGGTCGTGGCCGGCACCGAAGCCGCCGTGCTGATGGTCGAGTCCGAAGCCAAGCAGTTGCCCGAAGACGTGATGCTGGGCGGCGTGGTATTTGGCCATGAGCAGATGCAGGCCGCCATCAACGCCATTCACGATCTGGTCGCCGAAGCCGGCAAGCCCGAGTGGGATTGGCAGCCCGCCGCCAAGAACCTGGCGCTCGAAACCGCCGTCTTGGCAGCCGCCGATGCTGGCCTGAAGGCTGCATACCAGATCCGCGAGAAGCAGGCGCGCACTGCCCGCCTGCGCGAGGTCTATGTCGAGGTCAAGACGCGCCTGGCCGAGCACGCCGCGGCCAAGGGTGAAGATGCGCCCGACAGCGTCGAGGTCGACAACATCCTGTTCGCCTTGGAATCGCGTATCGTGCGCGGCCAGATCCTGAACGGCGAGCCCCGCATCGACGGCCGCGATACCCGCACCGTGCGTCCCATCAGTGTCCGCCTGGGTGTGCTCCCGCGCGCGCACGGCAGCGCGCTGTTCACCCGTGGCGAAACGCAGGCGCTGGTGGTTGCCACGCTGGGTACCAAGCAGGATGAGCAGATTATCGATTCCATCATGGGCGAGCACCGCGACCGCTTCATGCTCCACTACAACATGCCGCCGTTCGCCACCGGCGAAACCGGCCGCTTCGGTGTGCCCAAGCGCCGCGAAATCGGCCACGGCCGCCTGGCCAAGCGCGCGCTCGCGTCGCTGCTGCCCGCGCCCGAAGACTTCCAGTACACCATTCGCGTGGTATCCGAGATCACCGAGTCCAACGGTTCCTCGTCCATGGCTTCTGTGTGCGGCGGCTCGCTTGCCATGATGGACGCCGGCGTGCCCGTCGGCGATCACGTGGCTGGCGTGGCAATGGGTCTGATCAAAGACGGCGGCAAGTTCGCTGTGCTCACCGACATCCTGGGCGACGAAGATCACCTGGGCGATATGGACTTCAAGGTTGCCGGTACAGTGCAGGGCATCACCGCCCTGCAGATGGATATCAAGATCCAGGGCATCACCAAGGAAATCATGCAGGTTGCCCTGGCGCAGGCCAAGGAAGGCCGCCTGCATATCCTGGGCAAAATGCGCGAGGCCATCGAAGGCTCGCGCACCGAGCTGTCCGAGTTCGCTCCACGCATGCTCAGCCTGAAGATCAACCCCGAGAAGATTCGCGACGTGATCGGAAAGGGCGGCGCCACCATTCGTGCGCTCACCGAAGAAACCGGCACGCAGATCGACATTGGCGACGATGGCACGATCACCATTTCCAGTGCCGATCTCGACAAGGCCCGTGAAGCCGAGCGCCGCATCAAGGAACTCACCGCCGACGTCGAAGTGGGGCAGGAATACGAAGGCCCTGTGTTGCGCCTGCTGGATTTCGGCGCCATCGTGCAGGTGCTGCCCGGCCGTGACGGCCTGCTGCACATTTCCGAAATCGCCAACTATCGCATCGCCAACATCAACGATGTGCTCAAGGTTGGCCAAACGGTGCGTGTCAAAGTCATCGAGGCCGACGACAAGGGCCGTCTGCGCCTGTCGGTCAAGGCGATTGGCGGCATCGAGGCCCAGGGCGGCCCGCAAGGCCCGTCCGCTGGCGGCGAAGGCTGATCGGCGCATGAACGCGGCGCGGCTTGTCCGCGCCCGCCCCACGGCTGTTGCGGCTAACCCCGCGGCACATATAAACCCCGCATTGTCGCGCTCGCGTATATGCGGGGTTTTTGTTTTCTGTGGCAATACTGGGTATGTGCGTGCCGAGCCTGGATCAATTATTTTCGTACTGCTTCTCGCTATTGATGCCGCTTATAGCTTGTTTATATATAAATAAATAATTAAAAAGTTGATTTAATGATGGATTATGCATGAGAAAATCATATAGCTAACTGTTATGTAAGGTGGCCTTCATGAAATTCTCGCTTTCCCGCGCAGGTGCGGTTTTGTTGGCCGGCGCTGCGTTGCTCGCCGCCGGCTCGTCGTTCGCTGCGCCGGCGTCCCAGCCGCTGCTCACGCCAGCGCAGCTCGATACCCTTCGCCAGGATGCCGCCGTGCGCGTCATTGATATCCGTCCGCCCGAAGCGTACAGCGCCAATCACATCCCTGGCGCTGTGTCGGCACCGTATGGAAAATGGCGTGGCCCGGCCAACAGCCCCGGCCAGTTGCCCGAAGTCTCCAAGCTTGCGGCGTTGATCGGCAGCTTGGGGCTCAAGCCTGACAGCCATGCCGTCGTGGTATCGTCGGGCGCCAATGACACCGATTTTGGTGCGTCCGCGCGGGTGTACTGGACACTCAAGTATCTCGGGCTTACCAATCTTTCGGTACTCAACGGCGGCATGAAGGCCTGGAGCGCCGCCAGCCTGCCGCAAGACACTGCAGTGCCGTCGATTGCGGCCACACAGTACACGCCCGTATTGAACGAAGCGATTCTGGCTACGCAGGCGCATGTCGAATCCCAGGTCAGCAACCCCAAGGCCCGGCTGGTTGATGCACGCCCGGCCAATTTTTTCGCCGGCGAGGCCAAAGCGCCCACCGCTAAAGTGCCGGGCACCATCCACAATGCAGTCAATCTGCCGCACAGTAAATGGTTCAAGCCGGGTACGTCTGAGTTCGTCTCGCCGGAAGCGGCGAAGAAGATCGCCGCCAGCGAGTTCGCCACCCAGGCCGATGAAACTATTTCGTTCTGCAATACCGGTCACTGGGCCGCTACAGATTGGTTCGCGCTGTCGGAGGTCGTGGGGCTGGACAATGTCAAACTGTACCCCGCGTCGTTGGCAGAATGGACACAATCGGCGCGTGCACTGCCCATGGACAATGTGCCTAGCCGCGGCAGCCAGATCATCAACAGCCTCAAAGGCCTCATCGGGAAATCCTGATTTATCTACATGAGTACTGCTTACGTAACCCAAGCGGGTGCCGTGTCGCTGCCGGCAGGGCGCGTCACCCGCAACCGTATTTTCCTTGGTTCGGCAATTGCTGCATTCTTCCTCTTCCTGATCTGGTTCGTCTCTCTGCGCCAGTCCGTCCTGTTTCTGGTGGGGCTGGGCATGGGCAGTGTGCTGGCGGGCATGCGTTTTGGCTTCACCACGGGCTGGCGCAAACTGATCGAGCAGCGCGACGCCAGTGGCGTGCTGGCGCAGATTACTTTGCTGATCCTCGCTGCCGCTGTGGCCATGCCCTTGCTGGCAGTCTTTCCCGGCGATCTGATCGCCGCATTGGGGCCGCCAAGCATCAGCCTGCTGGTGGGCGCTTTCATATTCGGCCTGACGATGCAGATTGCCGATGGCTGCGGCTCGGGCACGCTTTACAAGGCCGGCCTGGGTATCCCTCTCAATACGGTGATTCTGCCGGTGTTCGCGATCGGCAGCTTCCTGGGCTCCGCTCACCTTGAAAGCTGGCTGAGCCTGGGCGCCGTCAAGCCTGTAAGCTTGGTGGCCCAGCTCGGTGCGCCTGGGGCATTTGCCCTCACCCTGGCCGGCCTGGCCGCGGTGGGCGTCATCGTCTGGCGCATCTCGGACAAAACCCGCCCATGGCTGGACAAACGGCTGCTTATTGGTGCCGTGCTTCTGGCCATATTCGCCACGCTGAACCTGGTCATTGCCGGACAGCCTTGGGGGATTGTGTATGGCTTCGGCCTGTGGGGTGCCAAGCTCGCCACCGCCGCCGGTGCCTTCGACCCGGCCGCAAATGCGTTCTGGAGCCAGACGGTCAACCTCACCAATTTGTCGCAGTCTGTGTTTCTGGATGTCACGTCCATCACCAACATCGGCATTCTGGCTGGTGCCTTGTGGATTGCCGCCGGCAAGCCACCTGCATCAGCCACCACCAAGCCGCTCAATGGCACGCAATGGGTCGTGGGGATCGCTGCCGGCTTTTTGCTGGGCTATAGCTCCCGCCTGGCCTTTGGTTGCAATATCGGCGCCATGGTCAGCGGCATTTCCACCGGCAGTTTGCACGGCTGGATCTGGGTGCCGCTGGCATTCTGCGGTTCGCTGATCGGTGTGCGCGTGCGCCGCTATTTCAAGTTCTGAACGGAGGCCATCATGAAGAAACCCGTGCTTGCTTCCGTTTTCTGGATCGTGCTGCTCGCGTTCTTTGCCTGGGATTGGGTGTCGTCCGCCCCCATCAACGTGCGGCTCGAGCCGCCCTTTATCGCGGCGGGATCAGGCCAGGCGCCCACCGGCGGGCACTGTGCCGCTACGTTCTAGCTTGGCCGGCCCGGCTATGTATAATGCCCAATGCTCCGGGGTGTGTTTGCAGCCGTGCTGAAACACTGAGATGGCCAGGTCGAACCCGCGAACTTGATTCGGCTCATACCGACGTAAGAAGAGTGCTTTGACTGTGCCCGCATGGCGGTTGCCGTGCGGCGCACATCCATCCCATACGCATCCCTTTCGGAGCAGTCCCCGGCCTGTGCCGGCGCTACACCTTAGAAAGGGCTTTTGTGTCTACCTCACCATCAGCAGTGCCGCAGGCCTTGCTGGCAGACCTGCAGCAGTTCATGCGTCAGCCGCAAGAAGGCGACGAGGCCTTCAACGCGTTGGCGCTGCGCCTCTTCGAACATCAGTTCCGCCACAATGCGGCCTATCAGCGCTATTGCCGCTTCGTGGGCAAGACGCCGCGCCTGCTGACGCGCTGGCAGGATATCCCGTCTGTGCCCATTGATGCCTTCAAGGATCTCACGCTGAGCTGTGTCGCACCCGATCAGTGCGAACGGGTCTTCATGACCAGCGGCACCACGCGGGCCGAACGCCGAGGCCGCAATTATCATCCGCATCTCCAGGTCTACGATCTGTCCATGCGCCTGTATTTCAGCCAGCGCTTCATGCGCGGCACGCCCCGCATGCGTATGGGCATCCTGTTTCCCACAGAGCAGATGATGCCCAATTCATCGCTGGCGCATTATCTCGCGCTGGCGCTGGAGCATTTCGGCGACGCGGGCAGCCGCTATTTTGTCAGTCCAGGTGGTGTAGAGCTCGATGCGCTGTGTCAGGCGCTGGCGCAGGCGCAACACGACCACACACCCTTTGCGCTGCTGGGGGCCAGCTACAGCTTTGTGCACGTCATGGACGCTCTGGGCGAGCGCGGCCTGCGCTTTCAACTGCCCGCGGGCAGCCGTTTGTTCGATACCGGCGGCTTCAAAGGCCAGTCGCGCACCATGCAGGCCGCCGAGTTTTACGATTTGCTGCACCATTGCTTTGGTCTGCCCCCGCAGCACTGCACCAACATGTATGGCATGACTGAACTGAGCTCGCAGATCTACGACAACGGCAACGCCACGCTGCCGGCCGTAAAGTCGGGCCCTCACTGGACACGCACGCGCGTACTGGATCCCGTCACCGGGCAGGAGATGCTTGATGGCGAGGAGGGTATTTTGGCCCACACGGATCTGGCCAACTTCAATTCAGTGTGCGCCATCCTTACCGAAGACCTCGGCGTGCGTGTACCGGGTGGTTTCCTGCTGCTGGGGCGGGCCGATGGCGCAGCGGCCAAAGGCTGTTCGCTGGCCATGGAAGCCTTTCTGCAGGCGGCGCAATGAATACAGCCAGCCTGGCTTGCGGCTATCTGCCGCCGGGCGCCGACTTGGGCCCGATCGAATGGTCCGCCCGGCAGGTGGTTGGCCCACATGGCGCATTTCCGCTGGCTTTGCCTCGCTTGAATCCTGCGCAGTTGCGGCAACTGGGCGCTTACTTGCAGGCTCAGGCGCGCGTTCATCTCCACCCGCTCGCCGTGCTAGACATCGCAGCGGGCATTGATCGCTGCATCGCCGATATGCTGCAGCCCGGGCAGCCGCTGCGCCTGCGCTACGAACCCGCGCTGCTGGCGCAGACCGGCTACGACGCTGAAATGCTGCGCTTGGGCATCAATAATTGCCTGCGCAACTTCAGGCGCCCCGAACTGCTGCGCATGCTGTGCGAAGATCTCGGCGACCCGGGTCTGCTCGATGGCTTTCGCCCGCGCGTGCAGGGGGGCTGGTCGCGTGCCTACGGCCCTGGGTTGCTGGGGCAGGTCTGGGCCGGTAATGTGCCCGGTATCCCCTTGTGGGGCATGGTGGCCTGCCTGCTGACCAAAGGCGCCAGCCTGGGCAAGCTGGCCAGCGCGGAGCCCATCTTTGCAAGCTGGTTTGCCCACAGCCTGGCGCAGGCCGCACCTGAGCTGGCGCAGGCGTTGGCGGTGGTCTGGTGGCCGGGTGGCGATGCGGGCAGCGAGGCTGCCTTGGTGGACGCGGCCGATGTCATGATGGTTTACGGGGGCGACGAAGCCCTGCGGGCGTGGCAGGCCAAGATTCCACCCCATGTGCGCTTCCTCCCTCATGGTCATAAATTCAGCGTTGCTCTCGTTGCAGCCTCGGCCTTGGATACCCGCCAGGCGGCGCAGTGCGCGCGCTTGGCGGCGCGAGACATTGCCCAGTGGGATCAGCAGGCTTGTTATGCGCCGCAAAGCATTTATGTGCAACGCGGCGCTGCGGTTAGTCCACGAGATTTCGCGCTGCTGCTGGCGGGCGAATTGGCTGCATTGGCGCGCCGCCACCCACGGCAGGCATTGCCCTTGGATGACAAAACACAATTCGCAAAGTGGCGCCAATCGCTCAGCCTGCGGGCGCTGCGGGGCGAAGCGCTTGAGTTGATGGGCCCGGCCGATGCCGACTGGTCAGTCGCTTATCTGGACGACGCCGTTGCGCCAGAAGCCAGCGCTACGTTTCGCAGCGTATCGGTCATTGCAGTGGACAACGTGGAAGTCGTTGCGCGCCAGCTGCAGCCGTATCGTCGCTATTTGCAAACCGCAGCGGTCGCCGCCAGCCCCGAATCCCTGTTCGACGTGGCCGAAGCGCTCGCTCAAGTCGGCATCAATCGCATAAGCGCACTGGGCGCCACGGCCAGCCCACAACCAGGATGGCATCACGATGGCCGCTTCAGCGTGCTGGACCTGCTGCGGATGTCCGACATCGAGGCCAGCGCCGAGACGCTGGCCCAGGATTTTGCGAGTTATCGTGATTGAAGCGGCTGCCGGCTCATCCTTTTTGCGCCTCGATGCTCTGGATTATCGATATCCTGGCACGGATTACGGCCTGCGCGATATCGATCTGCGGCTCGATGCCGGTGAGTTTCATTGCCTGCTGGGCCGCAGCGGTTGCGGCAAGTCTACGCTGCTCAAGCTGGCGGCGGGGCTGCTGCAGCCCACGGCCGGGCGAGTGCTCTTGCAAGGCAAGCCGCTGTTCAAGCCCACGTCTGCGATCGGTTTTGTATTTCAGCAGCCAACGCTGTTGGACTGGCTGACTGTGCTGGACAATGTGTTGTTGCCGGCCTCGCTGAAAGGCCGCGCGCAGGGGCGGGCGGGTGCGGCCATTCGCGACGATGCTCTGCAGCTGCTGGATGAGCTTGAGTTGGGCAGTCATGCGCACAGGTATCCCACACAGCTTTCGGGCGGGCAGCAGAGCAGGGTGGCGATCGCCCGCGCCATGCTGATGCGCCCGGCCTTGCTGTTGATGGACGAGCCCTTCGCTGCGCTGGACGCGCTGACGCGTGAGCAGTTGCAGGACACCTTGCTGTACACCTGTGGGCAGCACGGCAGCACGGTATTGTTTGTAACCCATGACATCGCCGAGGCCGTCTACTTGGCTGACCGGGTGACCGTGCTGGACGACGGGCGGCAGGCGCATTGCCAGCCGGTGAACCTGCCGCGCCCGCGCCACAGCGCGCTACGCGACAGCCCGGCCTATCATCACGCATGTGCGGAACTACGCAGCCACATTGGGCGGGTGCCATGAAGCCGTTGTTTGCCATGCGTCGCGTTCGCACAGGGATCGGCTCCCTAATCATACTGGTCGTACTTCTCGCCGCCTGGGAAGCGGCCGTCCGCCAATTCGGTTGGTCGCCCTTGGTCCTTCCGGCACCCAGCCGGGTCTGGCACAGCTTGTGGTCGGGCCTGGTCGCTGGCTATTTCTGGCCGCACATTGTGCAAACAACGCGAGAAGTCTTGCTGGGCCTGCTGCTCGGCGGGGCCATCGGTTTTGGCATGGGCCTATTGCTGGCGCAGTCGCGTTTTGTCCAGGCGGTTCTCATGCCATACATTCTGGCCAGCCAGGTCGTGCCCAAACTTGCGCTGGCCCCGCTGCTGACGCTGTGGCTGGGTTTTGGCACGCTGCCGATGGTGGTGATCACCGCGCTGGTCTGTTTCTTCCCCTTGTTGGAAAACACCCTTACCGGCCTGGGCCAGACAGACCAGGCCAGGTTGGAACTGTTCCGCATGCTGGGGGCCAGCCGTTGGCAAACCTTGTGGCGGCTGCGGCTGCCGATGGCCATGCCTGGCGTCATGGCAGGTGTGCGCATCGCCGCGGTGCTTGCGCTGGTTGGCGCCGTGGTGGGCGAGTTCATTGGCGCCAGCCAGGGCCTGGGGGCGCTCATCATCGCCGCCCAGGGCTCTATGGATACCGCCTTGATGTTTGCCGTTCTGTTGCTGATCACCATACTGGGCTTGCTGCTGTATCAGCTAAGCCTGCTGTTGCAGCACATTATGCTGCGCCATTATTCATCTACTCGGGAGTCAAGCGCCCATGAATACTAGACGCCGAATTCTGCACGCAATTGCCGCTTTGTGCGCGGCGGGTGGGTTGGGTGCATACGCTGTGCCGACCTTCGCCCAGGCGGCGCCGCAGCCCATCACCTTGGCTGGTTGGAGCAAACCGATCAGCGAGATCACTCAGATTCTCGCCGAACCTGAGCTTGGCCATTTCAGGCACGAAGGGCTGACGCTGAATTATCTGCCGGGCGCGGGCGGGGGCGACGCCCTGCGCAATCTGTTGAGCGGGCAGGCGGATGTCGCCTTCACTGATCCGGGCTCCTTCTTTGCGGCCCTGGACAAAGGGGCGAAGCTGCGCGCCATTTATGACATCTATCCCCAGAACGTCTTCAATGTTGTAACGCTGGAGGGCAGCCCCATACAGAGCGCGGCCGATCTCAAAGGCAAGCGCATCGGGGTGTACAGCCTGTCCAGCGGTACGCGCCAGAATCTGCAGATCCTGCTGCACAAGGCGGGGCTGAACGAAGGTGATGTCACCATCATCGTCACCGGTCTGCTGAACTTTGCTCCGTTGATGCAGGGGCAGGTAGACGCCACCGCGGCCACGGATACAGGTCTGTTGCTGGCAAAATACCGCGGCCTTAAAAACCCTGGTGTGATAAAGGTGGCGGATTACCTGAATTACTCCAGCGATCTGTTCGTGGTGCGCGAAGAAGACTATCAGCGGCGCAAACCCTTGCTGCAGCGATTTCTGCGCGCTTATCGCGCCAGCACGCAGTGGATGATGGGCCACCCCGACGACGCGGCCCGTCTCGCGGTCAAATACGCCATCGATGGCCGCGACCCAGTGCTGAATCGGCAGATCATCGAGGCGCGCAATGCGTCCAGCCTTTCGGCATATACCGATCAGCATGGGCTGGGGGCGCTGGATCTGGTGTCTTTGCAGGCCGCGGCGGACGCTTATTACGAGCTGGGGCTGATCGGCCATAAACTCGACCTGCGCGATGCGGTGGCGACGGATATGCTGCCATGAGTGGTGGCGCACCACAGGTTAGTTGCAATGCATGTGGCACGCATTGGCTGCGGCGGCCAGTCAGGAAACTTCAATGAAACTGAACGATAAAGTCGTATTGATCACGGGTGCCGGCCGGGGCCTGGGCGCGGCTACGGCGCGTGCCTTTGCCCGCGAGGGGGCGGTGGTGATCGTCAACTATCTGCAAAATACCCAGGCGGCCGAACAAGTGGTCGCCGACTGCAAGCAAGCGGGTGGGCAGGCCTGGGCCATGCAGGCCGACGTCACGGACGCTGTGGCGGTCCAGGATATGGTGAGCGAGATCGTCCTGGAAACAGGGCGCATCGACGTTCTGGTCAACAATGCATTCGCGCCGTATCGCTTTGATCCCGACACCCGTCTCCGTTTTACGCAATTGGGGTGGGAAGCCTGCCAGCGGCAGTTCGAGGGGGCGGTGAAGAGCGCGTGGCAGACGAGCCAGGCCGTGGTGCCGCACATGCAGCGGCAGGCCGGCGGCAGTATCATCAACATCAGTACCGACCTGACCGAGCAGGCGGTGGTGCCATATCCTGACTACGCCACAGGCAAGGCGGCCCTGCAGGGCCTGAGCCGACAAATGGCGGCCGACCTGGGGCAATATGGTATCCGCGTCAATTGTGTAGCGCCGGGCCTTGTCTGGCCCACCGATGCCAGCCGCGACACCCGCGCCAGCATACGGCAGCAGATCATCGCCCAGACGCCGCTGCGGCGCGTAGCCACACCAGAGGACATCACCGGCCCCATCTTGTTTCTGGCGTCAGCTTACAGCCAGTTCATGACGGGGCAAGTGATTTATGTGGATGGCGGGCTGTTGATGCGCTGACCCGCGCAGGGCACCCGGGCAGGTGGCCCGCGGCATGTGCAGGCCTGCGCAGGCTGCAAACAGCAGCCGTGCCTGCCGGCAAGTGCGTACCGGCCACCCCGGCAGGCCCGGGCGCCGCCTGGCGGCGGCGCTGCGTTGTGTGAACAACGCCTTCCCGGCTTGTTTACAGTCCGTTGTAGACCGGCCCTTCGCCGCCCTGCGGTGCCACCCACACGATGTTCTGTGTCGGATCCTTGATGTCGCAGGTCTTGCAGTGCACGCAATTCTGTGCGTTGATCTGCAGGCGGTCGGCGCCGTCGTCCGTCTTGACGAATTCGTACACGCCGGCAGGGCAGTAGCGTGCTTCGGGGCCGGCATACTTGGCCAGGTTGATGTTCACCGGCACCGTGTCATCCTTCAGTGTGAGGTGCACGGGTTCGTTTTCGTCGTGGTTGGTGTTAGAGATGAACACCGAGCTCAGGCGGTCAAAGGTGAGCTTGCCGTCGGGTTTGGGGTACTCGATGCGCGCGCACTCGGCGGCTGGCTGCAGACAGGCGTGATCGGGCTTGTTGTGGCGAAGCGTCCAGGGCATTTTGCCCTTGAGCAGCTTTTGCTCGATGCCGGTCATCAAGGTGGCGATGGTGCGGCCTTTCTTGAACCATTGCTTGAAGTTGCGCGCCTTGTTCAGCTCTTCGTGGAGCCACGAGGCCTTGAAGGCTTCGGGGTAGGCGGCCAACTCGTCGTAGCTGCGGCCGGCAGCCAGGGCTTCGAAGGCGGCCTCGGCGGCCAGGGCGCCGGTCTTGATGGCGGCATGGCTGCCCTTGATCCGCGAAGCGTTCAGGAAGCCCGCTTCGCAGCCTATCATGGCGCCACCCGGGAAAACAAATTTGGGAAGCGCCATCAGGCCGCCGGCCGTCAACGACCGCGCACCATAGGCGATGCGCTTGCCGCCCTCAAACGTGGGCCGGATAGCGGGATGCGTTTTGTAGCGCTGGAATTCTTCGAAAGGAGAGAGCCAGGGGTTGGCGTAATCCAGCCCCACCACCAGGCCCACCACAACGATGTTGTCGTTCAGGTGATAAAGGAAGGAGCCGCCGTAGGTGTCGGAATCCAGCGGCCAGCCGGCGGTGTGCATGACCAGGCCGGGCCGCGACTGCGAGGGGTCGACTTCCCACATTTCTTTGATGCCGATGCCGTAGCTTTGCGGATTGCAGTCGGTGTCGAGTTTGTAGTTGGCGATGAGCTGGCGGCCCAGTTGGCCGCGCGAGCCTTCGGCAAACAGCGTGTAGCGGGCGTGCAGCTCCATGCCGGGCTGATAATGCGCGGTATGCGTACCGTCGCGCGCGACGCCCATGTCGCCGGTGGCCACGCCCTTGACGGCGCCCTGTTCGTTGTAAAGCACTTCAACGGCAGCGAAGCCGGGGAAAATATCCACACCCAGCGCCTCGGCCTGTTCGCCCATCCATCGCACTACATGCCCCAGGCGAACGATGTAGCTGCCGTGGTTCTTGAAGCAGTCGGGCAGTAGCCAGCCTGGCGTGCTGCGTGCACCTTTCTCGGTGAGAAACAAGAATTTGTCTTCTGTTACTTCGGTATCGAGGGGGGCGCCTTTTTCTTTCCAATCGGGGATCAGTTCAGTCAGGGCGCGTGGGTCCATCACAGCGCCGGAAAGAATATGCGCGCCGATCTCGGCCCCTTTTTCGAGCACACAGACGCTGATTTCAGTGTCGCGCTGGGCAGCCAGCTGCTTGAGCCGAATGGCGGCGGCCAGGCCAGCGGGCCCGCCGCCGACCACGACTACGTCATACTCCATCGATTCGCGTTCAGACATTTTGAAAGGATCTCCCTATTTGTAATACTCAATACTTGCGCCATTGTATTGCAGACTGCTTTGGTCATGACCGCTCGCGGTGCCGGGGCTGCGCGATATCGATCCGCAAGAATCAACGGGAATGGCGCAGTGCAGCATCGGCCGTTATACTTTAAACACAGCGTCGGTGACGAGCCCGGTCTGCTGTAGCCGCCGCGCTCGCAGTGCGATGGCACACGGCGGGTCGCATGACAATCAATCAACAAAGGTCGGTCAAACCATGCAGGCAGGTGAAGCAGCAAGCCCTGCGCCCCTGGCAGTTCGCAAGTTCGCGATGCCGGTGCGCTGGGGCGATCTCGATGCGCTCAGGCACGTCAACAATACGGTGTACTTCCGCTT
Organism: Paracandidimonas lactea; assembly: GCF_021653995.1. Classification (NCBI taxonomy): domain Bacteria; kingdom Pseudomonadati; phylum Pseudomonadota; class Betaproteobacteria; order Burkholderiales; family Alcaligenaceae; genus Paracandidimonas; species Paracandidimonas lactea. The sequence goes on along the minus strand of NZ_JAJJOZ010000004.1, from coordinate 267,832 downwards.
CTTCGAAGAGGCCCGGGTGCGTTTTATGGATGAAGTGCGGGCTCAAACCGGCATTTATAAGGCGTTTGTGCTCGCCCATACAGAATGTGACTTCATGCGGCCGCTGCATTATCCCGTCACGGTGGTCGTGCAGCAGGCCTTGCTGCGCATCGGCGGCAGCAGCCTGTTGTTCGAGGCTGTAATCGAACGTGAAGACCAGCCGGGGGTGGCCTGCGCGATAGGGCGGTACACCATCGTGGGTGTAGACGGCGCCACACAGCGGCCGCAGCCGTGGTCCGACGCCGAACGCGCACTGCTGGCCTCGCTGTAGTACGAAGGCGCCGGCCCGGTATAAATGTGGGCCCATGGCCATGGCGCGCTGTCCGGCATTATCATTCATCGCATATGCGGTATCGGCACGGTCCTCGCGCATGCGCGGCATCATATAACCCAAAGCACATCGTCATAACAAAGGAAAGGAGTAATGAATAAAGTCTATCCAAGCGCCCCAGAGGCGCTCAAAGGCATCGTCGCCGATGGGCAAACCATTGCCGTCGGCGGTTTCGGCCTGTGCGGCATCCCCGAGGCGCTTATTGCCGCGCTGCGCGATTCCAACGTCCAGAACCTCACCTGCGTCAGCAATAACGCCGGTGTCGATGGCTTTGGCCTTGGCCAGTTGCTGGAAACCCGCCAAGTCAAGAAAATGATCGCCTCATATGTCGGCGAAAACAAAGAGTTCGAACGCCAGTACCTGGCCGGCGAACTCGAACTCGAGTTCACGCCCCAGGGCACGCTGGCTGAAAAACTGCGCGCCGGCGGCGCGGGCATCCCCGCATTCTTTACGCGTACCGGCGTGGGTACGCTGGTGGCAGAGGGCAAAGAGGTGCGCGAATTCGACGGCCACCAGTACGTCATGGAGCGCTCCATCGTTGCCGATGTGTCACTGGTCAAGGCCTGGAAGGCCGACCGCAGCGGCAACCTGGTGTTCCGCAAGACGGCGCGCAACTTCAACCCCAATGTGGCGATGGCTGGCAAGATCACTGTTGTCGAAGTCGAAGAAATCGTCGATACCGGCGCGCTCGATCCCGACCAGATCCACCTGCCAGGCATTTACGTACACCGCATCGTGCTCAATGCACACCCCGAGAAACGCATCGAAAAACGTACCGTGCGCAACGGTCAAGGAGCTTGAACATGGCCTGGGATCGTGAACAAATGGCTGCGCGCGCCGCGCGCGAACTGCAGGATGGTTTCTATGTGAACCTGGGCATCGGCCTGCCTACGCTGGTGGCTAACCACGTGCCTCAGGGTGTCGAAGTCTGGCTGCAATCCGAAAACGGTCTGTTGGGCATCGGCCCCTTCCCGACAGAAGATGAAGTGGACGCCGACTTGATCAACGCGGGCAAACAGACCGTGACCACGCTGCCGGGTTCGTCCATCTTTGCCTCGGCGGATTCCTTCGCCATGATCCGCGGCGGCAAGATCAACCTGGCCATACTGGGCGCCATGCAGGTGTCTGAAAAAGGCGATCTGGCCAACTGGATGATTCCGGGCAAGATGATCAAAGGCATGGGCGGCGCCATGGATCTGGTCGCCGGCGTCGGCCGGGTAGTGGTGTTGATGGAACATGTCGCCCGCAAGAAAGACGGCACGGAAGACTTCAAGCTCTTGCCGGAATGCACGCTGCCGCTAACCGGCGTGGGCGTGGTCGATTTGATCATCACCGACTTGGGTGTGATGGAAGTCGCCGAAGATGGCCTGAGGCTGATCGAGTTGGCGCCTGGTGTCACGGTGGACGAAATCAAGTCCAAGACACCGGCCAGGCTCGACGTGTCCGCGGTCAGTTGATCATCCGGGAGCGCGCATGCAGTCTCTACCCATTGTGGAACGCCTGCGCGCGCTGCGCGCAGCCCTGACGGCGCGCGGCATTGATGCGTACGCCGTACTCACTGCCGATCCCCACCTCTCCGAGTACCTGCCGGCACACTGGCAGGGCAGGGAGTGGCTGAGCGGGTTCACCGGTTCAGCCGGCACGCTCGTCGTCACCGAAGCCTACGCTGGGCTTTGGACCGACAGCCGCTATTGGGAGCAGGCCGAGGGCGAATTGGCGGGTACGGGTATCGCAACCATGCGCGCCGGCGAAGCGGATGTCCCGGAGCCGGCGCAGTGGCTGGCCGCCAATTTGCCGCATGGCGCCAAAGTCGGCGTTGATGGCCAAGCCATGTCGGCGCAGGCGTATCGGCAGTGGCAAGAGGCGCTGGCGCCCTCTGGCGTCCGGCTGGTTGTAGATCAAGACCTCCTGGCCGATATCTGGCATGATCGTCCACCGCTTCCCGCCGCTCCCGTCTACGAACACCTGCCGCCCTACGCATGCCGCACCCGCGCCGAGAATCTCGCGGCGGTGCGCGCAGCCATTGTCGAACATGGCGCGCAATGGCATTGGCTGTCATCCCTGGACGACATTGCCTGGCTGTTCAACCTGCGCGGCAGCGACGTACCTCACAATCCAGTTTTCCTGGCCTTTGCGCTTATCGCCAGCGAACGCGCCACGCTGTTCGTGGCGCCCGGCAAGGTCAGCCCGGCCCTGGCAGAGGCGCTGGCCGCCGACGGCATTTCCCTCCAGCCCTACGAGGCAGCGGCCGGCGCGTTGGCCTGCCTGCCTGAGGGTGACACCCTGTTGGTGGATCCAGCCCGCATCACAGCCGGAACGCTGGCCGCGGCGGCCTATGTCGGCAAGGCAGAAGCGCTCAACCCCTCGCAGCGTCTGAAGGCGCGCAAGAACGCGGCCGAAATCGCCAATGTGCGTCGGGCCATGGAGCAGGACGGCGCCGCGCTGTGCGAGTTTTTTTCCTGGTTCGAGGCAGCACAGGGTGTCGAACGCATTAGTGAACTCACCATAGACGAAAAGATCTGCGCCGCCCGCGCGCGCCAGCCAGGCTTTGTCACCACCAGTTTCGGCACTATTGCAGCCTTCAATGCCAATGGCGCCATGCCCCACTACCATGCCACACCCGAGGCTCACGCGGTCATCGAAGGCGACGGCTTGCTGCTCATCGATTCAGGCGGGCAGTATCCGGGTGGCACCACAGACATCACCCGGGTTGTGCCCGTGGGGCAGCCTAGCGCCGACCAACGGCGCGATTTCACCCTTGTGCTGCAAGGCATGATCGCGCTGTCGCAGGCGGTGTTCCCGCGCCGCATACAGGCCTCGCTGCTCGACACGCTCGCGCGGGCACCCATCTGGCGCTCGGGTGCCGAATTCGGCCACGGCACTGGCCACGGTGTGGGTTATTTCCTCAATGTCCATGAGGGCCCGCAGTCTATTTCCTATCGCGCACGCCAGACACCGGACACGGTGATGGACCTGGGCATGATCACCTCCAACGAGCCGGGCCTGTATCGGCCCGGGAAGTGGGGCATACGCATCGAGAACCTGGTGCTGGCGGTGCCGGCGCTGCACACCGAATTCGGCGAGTTCCTCCAGTTTGAAACCCTTACGCTATGTCCCATCGACACGCGCTGCATCGAATGCGCAATGCTGTCCGATAGCGAGCGTGCCTGGCTCAACAGTTATCACCAAGAGGTGCGTGCACGGCTTGCGCCGCTGGTGCAAGGTGCGGCGCTCAATTGGTTGCGGGTGCGCACCGAGCCGATCTGACGCCGCGCAAGCTATAATCCAAATTTCCCGCTACTGTCCGGCCGCCCCGGGCACGTTTCACAATGACCAAATACGTATTTGTCACGGGGGGTGTCGTATCCTCCTTGGGTAAGGGCATCGCCGCCGCCTCCCTGGCAGCCATTCTCGAGTCGCGGGGCCTGCGGGTCACCATGCTCAAGCTGGATCCCTACATCAACGTGGATCCGGGCACGATGAGCCCCTTCCAGCACGGCGAAGTGTTCGTCACTGAAGATGGCGCGGAAACCGACCTCGATCTGGGCCATTATGAGCGCTTCGTGTCCACGAAGATGCACAAGTTCAACAACTTCACTACCGGTCAGATCTACGAGTCCGTACTGCGCAAAGAGCGCCGCGGCGATTATCTGGGTAAAACGGTCCAGGTCATCCCCCACATCACCAACGAAATCCAGGATTTCATCGCGCGTGGCGCCAAGGCGGCCTGGGACGGCCAGGCCGACGTCGCGATCGTTGAAATCGGCGGAACGGTCGGCGATATCGAGTCGCTGCCTTTTCTCGAGGCGGTACGCCAGATGAGCCTGCGCTTGGGCCGCAACAATGCCGCCTTCGTGCACCTGACGCTGGTCCCCTATATCGCCTCGGCCGGTGAGCTCAAGACCAAACCCACGCAGCACTCGGTCCAGAAACTGCGCGAGATCGGCATCTATCCCGCTGCGCTGCTGTGCCGCGCCGACAGGCCGGTGCCCGACGACGAGCGCGCCAAGATATCCCTGTTCTCGAATGTACCGCTCGACGCTGTCATCTCGGTGTGGGACGCCGATTCCATCTATCAGATCCCGGCTATGCTGCACCGCCAGGGGCTGGACAACCTCGTCTGTGACGCGCTGGCCATCTCGCCGCCGCCAGCCGACCTGTCGATGTGGGATCGTCTGGTCGAAGCCATCAATCATCCCGAGCACGAGGTGCGCATCGGCATGGTGGGCAAATACGTCGATCTCACCGAATCCTACAAATCGCTCAGCGAGGCGCTGGTTCACGCCGGTATCCATACCCGTTCGCGCGTCAAGATCGAATACCTCGATTCCGAGCAACTCGAGGCCGAAGGCGTCGATAGCCTGAAAGACCTCGACGCCATCCTGGTGCCAGGCGGCTTCGGCAAGCGCGGCACCGAAGGCAAGATCAAGGCCATCCGCTACGCACGCGAAAACGGCATCCCCTATCTGGGTATCTGTCTGGGCATGCAGCTCGCTGTTGTCGAGTTTGCCCGCGATGTCGCTGGGCTGGGCGGTGCCAACAGCACCGAATTCGACCCCGCCGCGCCGCATCCCGTTGTGGCGCTGATCACCGAATGGCAAGATCGCGAGGGCCGTATCGAGCGCCGCGACCAGCATTCCGACCTGGGCGGCACCATGCGCAAGGGGGCTCAGCGTTGCCCGGTCAAGCCCGGCACGCGCGCAGCCGAAATCTACGGCACCGAGGTCAACGAACGCCATCGCCACCGCTACGAAGTCAACAACGTCTACGTATCTCGGCTCGAAGAGGCCGGCATGGTCATCAGCGCCCGCACGCCTACTGAAAATCTCCCTGAGATCATGGAGCTGCCCAACCATCCCTGGTTCATGGGCGTGCAATTCCACCCTGAGTTCACTTCCACCCCACGCGATGGCCACCCGCTGTTCTCCAGCTACATCCGGGCAGCCATCGAAAACCAGGCTCGGCGCCGCCAGGCGCAGGGCTGAACCAAGGCGGGCCGCGCTGCGGGCCCGGCCTGGCGCAGCATCCCAGAGGCCCGTAGTCCCGTAAGGGCTGCGGGCCTCCTCCCATGCGGCCACCCGCAGCCTCGCACGCTGGGGCGTTAAGGGGCGTGCCGCTCCCTCTATTTTTCTTCAGCTGTTGCGCCGAAACCGCAAGGCGTGCCTGTTATGCGGGCATCGGTTGCCAGCAGGCGGTGTGGCAGGCTAAACTTTTGATCAATCAATTATTGTGCTACCAAGCATTTTGAAAGTGGCTTCCATGTCTACGCCGCAACACTCCGACGCCGGCCGCGTCCTTACGGTCAGCCAATCATTGCGTGCGATGCTGGGGCTGTGCTTCGTTATCATGATGGTGGCGATCGACCAGACCGTCGTCGGTACGGCGCTGCCAACGGTGGTTGCGGATCTTAACGGGTTCAAGTATTACGCCTGGGTGGCGACGGCCTATCTGCTGACTTCCGTCATCACTGTCCCCATCTTCGGCCGGCTGGGTGATTTATACGGGCGCAAGCCCTTCGTGGTGGCGTCGGTGGTGGTGTTTCTTTCCGCGTCCATATTCTGCGGCTTGTCCGACTCCATGATTCAGCTGGTCATTGCGCGTGCGCTGCAAGGCGTGGGCGGCGGCATGCTGGTGGGCACCGCCTTCGCCTCGGTGCCTGACCTCTTTCCCGATACACAGGTGCGGCTGCGCTGGCAGATGCTGCTGTCATCCGCCTTTGGGGTAGCCAACGGCGTAGGGCCGACTCTGGGCGGCATTCTCACCGAACAGCTTGGCTGGCGCGCGGTGTTTTTCATGAATGTGCCCCTGGGCCTGATCGCGTTGTTTTTCCTGCTGCGCTACATGCCCCATATCCGCCAGATCCGTGGCGCGCAGGTGCGCATGGACTGGCTGGGCGCCGTCCTGGTCGCCCTGGGCCTGGCGTCTTTGCAGGCATTCGTGCAGTTGGTTTCTTCCCAAGGCGCTTCTCCGCTCATCTTCGCGCTGGTTGCCGCCATTGTTCTTGCGTTTGGCCTGCTGCACTACCGCGAACGTCATTGCGCGCATCCCCTGCTGCCGCCGGAAATGTTCCGCAATAAAAGCCTGGCTGCACTGTTTGGTCTGTCGCTGTTCCTGGGCTTCATCATGTTTGCGCTGCTGTTTTATATTCCGCTGCTGCTACAGGGCGGGTTCGGCATGTCGCCGCAAGAGGTCGGCCTGCTTATCACACCCATGGTGGTGTGCATCACGCTGGGGAGCATTGTCAATTCCCGCATTGTGCTCAGGCTGTCGCGCCCCAACAATATGCTTTACGCGGGCTTCGGCCTTATGCTGGCGGCCAGCGTGGGTATTGTGTTCATGGATCGCGAGACCCCAAAGGCGCTGGTGCTGGCCTATATGATGATGGCTGGCCTGGGTTTGGGCTTCGTGCTACCCAATCTCACCGTCTTCGCCCAGGAAACCGCCGGGCGCTCGCTGCTGGGCATTTCCACCGCCATGCTGCAATCGGTGCGCATGATAGGCGGCATGATAGGTACTGCAGTGGTGGGCACCCTGGTTGGGCATTATTATGTGGCCGGGGTGCGCGCCGCGGTGCCCGAGGGGCAGGGTTGGGGCGCAATGCTGGAAGACCCTCAGGTGCTCGTCAACCACGCGGTGCAGAGCGATTTCGTGGCGCAGTTGCAGCGTATGGGCCTTTACGGCGAGGCATATATCGAGCAAGCGCGCACGGCGCTGGTCGCGGCTGTGCATCTCGGGCTGGTTGCCGTGTTGCTGACCGCGTTCATCGGGCTGATGTGGGTATACCGCCTGCCGCTGGTGCGGCTGTCGCGTGGCGGTCGCGAACAAAAGGATGCGCAATCATGAGCGAGTCGCTGCAACTTCAGACGGTGCAGCAGTTGGGGCGCACCTACCGCGCCATGATGACCGCCTTCGAGGCGGGCATCGGCATGTCTATGCCGCGCTGGCGGATTCTGCTGGCGCTTTACCAGCATGGCGGCATGTCACAGAAAGCGCTCGCTGTCCGCTTGTCCATGGATCCCGCTTCCTTGACCCGCCAGATCAAAGCCATTGAGGCCGAAGCGTGGGTGGCGCGTCACAGCGATCCGGCCGACAACCGCCTTACCAATGTCGAGTTGACCGACTCCGGTCGCAATCTCATCCAAGGCATGCTGCCGCGCCGCAATGCGTTCGTGGACACAATGTTCGGCGATCTGCCGCCAGAAAGAATGGCACTGCTCAGAACCTTGCTGCACGAGGTCGAGGAGCGCCTGGACCGGCAGCGACGCGCCTGAGCCGTAGCGGGCCGCCGTCGGCGGGCAGTCTGCCGGTTACCGGCTGCAAGCATGCTTGCAGCATGCCGCCTAAAATGTCTATTCTTCTAAATTGCTTATTTGGCAATGGTTCGCGCGTGGTCGCGGGCGCAGGTACAATCGGGCATTCGCGCGCGTGGTGGCCAGGGGTCGCCGCAGCCCGCGGCACCGGGCAGCCGGTGCGCCGACGCCACCATTTCTCCATTATTCAGGCAGGATAGTCAACCATCATGAGTGCAATCGTAGATATCATCGGACGCGAAATTCTGGATTCTCGCGGTAACCCAACGGTCGAGTGCGATGTCTTGCTGGAATCGGGCGCAATGGGCCGCGCCTCCGTACCGTCGGGCGCCTCCACAGGCTCCCGCGAAGCGATCGAGCTGCGCGATGGCGATGCAGCCCGCTACCTGGGCAAGGGAGTGTTGCGCGCCGTCGAGCACCTCAATACCGAAATTTCCGAAGCCCTCATGGGGCTCGATGCACAAGAGCAAACCTTTGTCGACCGCACCCTGATCGACCTGGACGGCACCGAATCCAAGAGCCGCCTGGGCGCCAACGCCATGCTGGCAGCCAGTATGGCCGTGGCTCGCGCCGCCGCCGACGATTCCGGCCTGTCGCTGTACCGCTACTTCGGCGGCAGCGGTCCGCTGCAGATGCCTGTGCCCATGATGAACGTCATCAACGGCGGCGCGCACGCCAACAACTCGCTCGACCTGCAAGAGTTCATGATTCTGCCGATTGGCGCGACCAGCTTCCGCGAATCGCTGCGCATGGGCGCCGAAGTGTTCCATGCGCTCAAGAAAATCATCCATGGCCAGGGCATGTCCACGGCGGTTGGCGACGAAGGCGGCTTTGCGCCCAACGTCGCCAACCACGAGGCGGCCATTCAGCTCATCCTGCAGGCCATCGCCGACGCCGGCTACGAAGCCGGCTCGCAGATCGCGCTGGGCCTAGACTGCGCCAGCTCTGAGTTCTACCGAGACGGCAAGTACCATCTGGCCGGCGAAGGCAATATTTCCTTGGCGTCGCAAGATTTCGCCAATCTGCTGGCCAGCTGGTGCGACAAATACCCCATCATCTCGATCGAAGACGGCATGGCCGAAAACGATTGGGAAGGCTGGAAGCTGCTTACCGATCAGCTTGGCGGCAAAGTCCAGTTGGTGGGCGACGACCTGTTCGTCACCAACACCGCCATCCTGCGCAAGGGCATAGAACAAGGCATTGCCAACTCCATTCTCATCAAGATCAACCAGATCGGCACGCTCACCGAAACCTTCGCCGCCATCGAAATGGCCAAGCGTGCAGGCTATACCGCAGTGATCTCCCACCGTTCGGGCGAAACCGAAGATTCCACCATTGCAGACATCGCCGTGGCCACCAATGCCATGCAGATCAAAACGGGCTCGCTGTCGCGCTCCGACCGCATGGCCAAGTACAACCAGTTGCTGCGCATCGAAGAAGAACTGGCTGAAGTGGCTGCATACCCCGGCCGCGACGCTTTCTACAACCTGCGCTGAACGCAAAACGGCCCGGCCGCTCGCCGGGCCGTTTTGCACGCGCCGTCCGTATCTCGCACATACGCCGCTTACAAGCCGTTCATGCCGACAACACGCCGACCATACGCCGACCGATGCGCCTGCTCCTGATCGTCCTGGTATTGCTCACAGCCATCATCCAGTACCCTTTGTGGTGGGGAAAGGGCGGCTGGCTGCGTGTACATGAGCTCGAAGGCGTGGTGGCCGCCCAGGAAGAAACCAATGCCGCGCTGCTCGCGCGCAACAACGCACTGCAGGCCGAGGTGCAGGATCTAAAGTCCGGTACGGCGGCGGTCGAGGAACGCGCGCGCGCTGAACTGGGTATGCTCAAAGAGGGTGAGATCTACGTTCAGATTCTTCCTCCCGGTAAAAGTTTGCCCCATGTCAAACCTCCTGAGCTTCGGGCCAAGCGTGGTAATTGAAGGGCAGGGTTATTCAGCAGAATGACGCTCTCAAAATGCTACAATCCAAAGGTTTACTCATTGTGATTGGATGCTTTGCATGAACCTGCAACAGTACTTCCCCGTTCTGCTGTTTATTCTCGTTGCCACGGTCATTGGCTTTGCGCTGCTTGGTGCCGGCCGTCTGCTTGGCCCGCACCGCCCGTACGACGAAAAACTCTCGCAGTACGAGTGCGGCTTCGAGGCATTCGGCGATTCGCGCATGAAGTTCGATGTGCGCTACTACCTGGTCGCCATCCTGTTCATCATGTTCGATCTGGAAATCGCCTTTCTGTTCCCGTGGGCCATTGCCAACGGTACGCTCGGTCTCGTCGGTTTCTGGACGGTTATCGTATTTCTCGCCATTCTCACCGTAGGGTTCATCTACGAGTGGAAAAAGGGCGCGCTCGACTGGGAGTAAGTGCAAACAAAGGCGGCTTGGCCGCCTTTGCTTCGATACTCCCGTCACTGGCCCGGGCTGCCCGCGTACAAGACGCGGGCCGGGCTTTGGCTTATACAGGCAAAATTATGGCTATCGACGGCATTATGAAAGAAGGTTTTATAACCACCAGTGCGGACAAGTTCCTGAACTGGGCCAAGACGGGCTCGCTGTGGCCCATGACGTTTGGCCTGGCATGCTGCGCAGTCGAAATGATGCATGCCGGCGCTGCGCGCTACGACCTCGACCAGTTCGGTATCATCTTTCGCCCCAGCCCCCGCCAGTCCGACCTCATGATCGTGGCGGGCACGCTGTGCAACAAGATGGCGCCCGCCTTGCGCAAGGTGTACGACCAAATGGCCGAGCCTCGCTGGGTGGTATCCATGGGCTCCTGTGCCAACGGTGGTGGTTACTACCATTACTCGTATTCGGTCGTGCGCGGTTGTGACCGCATCGTGCCGGTCGACGTCTACGTCCCAGGCTGTCCACCCACTGCCGAGGCGCTGGTATATGGCTTGTTGCAGATGCAGGCCAAGATCCGCCTCACCAATACCATCGCGCGCTAGGCCCCGCGGTCTGCCCATTTTTTACGCTGATCACACTATGACCCGGCTCGAAACGCTAGAACACAACCTGAAGGCGGTCTTCGGCGAAACTATTTCGCTCAAGAACGCGCTCAATGAACTTACGCTCGAGGTGCCCGCCGAGAACTGGGTCGATGCCTGCACCGTCCTTCGCGACAACGAAACCCTGGGTTTCGAGATGTGCATCGACCTGTGCGGCATCGATTATTCCGGCTGGGGCGCACCCACGCTGGTGGCCGATCCCGGCCTGTATCCGCAACGCTTTGCGGTGGTGCTGCACCTGTTGTCAGTGCGTCACAACTGGCGCCTGCGGGTGCGGGCTTTTGTGGCTAACGACGAGTTTCCCGTCATTGCCTCGCTCGTCGGCGTGTGGCCGGCGGTCAACTGGTACGAGCGCGAAGCCTTCGATCTGTACGGCATCGTCTTCGAAGGTCACCCCGACTTGCGCCGTATTCTCACCGACTACGGTTTCATCGGGCATCCGTTCCGCAAGGATTTCCCTCTTTCCGGCAACGTCGAGATGCGTTACGACACCGAGCAGCAGCGGGTGATTTACCAGCCCGTCACGATCGAGCCGCGGCTCATCACCCCCCGCGTGGTCCGCGAAGAAGGTTACGGAGCAGGGCGCTAGAAACATGGCTGAAATTCAGAACTACACACTTAACTTCGGGCCTCAGCACCCGGCGGCGCACGGCGTGCTGCGTCTGGTACTCGAACTAGACGGCGAGGTCATCCAACGGGCTGATCCGCACATAGGTCTGCTGCACCGCGCCACCGAAAAGCTGGCCGAGCACAAGACATTTCTGCAGGCGCTGCCCTACATGGACCGCCTCGACTACGTGTCGATGATGTGCAACGAGCATGCCTACTGCATGGCAGTCGAACGGCTGCTGGGCATCCAGGTGCCGCTGCGCGCACAGTACATCCGCGTGATGTTCGACGAAATCACCCGCATCCTGAATCACCTGATGTCTCTGGGCTCGCACGCGCTGGACGTCGGCGCAATGGCGGTGTTTCTGTATGCTTTCCGCGAACGCGAAGACCTCATGGACTGCTACGAGGCGGTGTCCGGTGCGCGTATGCACGCGGCCTACTATCGCCCCGGCGGCGTCTACCGCGATCTGCCCGACGCCATGCCGCAGTATGGCCAGACCAGCAAGTATCGCGGCGAGAAAGAACTCAAAGCCATGAACGAAGCTCGTTCAGGCTCGCTGCTTGATTTCATCGAAGACTTCACCAATCGCTTTCCCACCTGCGTCGACGAGTACGAAATTCTGCTCACCGATAACCGCATCTGGAAGCAGCGTCTGGTCGACGTCGGCGTGGTCAGCCCAGAACGTGCGAAAGCGCTGGGCTTCACGGGCCCTATGCTGCGTGGTTCCGGCATCGAATGGGATTTGCGCCGCAATCAGCCCTACGAGGTCTACGACCGGCTCGATTTCGACATACCGGTAGGCGTCAATGGCGACTGCTACGACCGCTATTTGGTGCGCATCGCCGAGATGCGCGAAAGCAATCGCATCATTCGCCAGTGCGTGGAGTGGCTGCGCAACAATCCTGGCCCGGTCATTGTCGACAACCATAAGGTTGCGCCGCCGTCGCGCGAGCGCATGAAAACCGGCATGGAAGACTTGATCCACCACTTCAAGCTGTTCACCGAGGGCATGCACGTGCCGGCAGGCGAAGCCTATGCCGCGGTCGAGCACCCCAAGGGCGAGTTCGGCATCTACATGGTGTCCGACGGCGCCAACAAGCCCTATCGGATGAAAATCCGCGCGCCGGGCTTCGCGCACTTGCAGTCGCTCGATGAAATGACGCGCGGGCACATGATTGCCGACGCCGTCACCATCATTGGTACGCAAGACATTGTGTTTGGCGAGATCGACCGCTGACGGCCGCGCCAACGTTAATACCGGATTCAAACTATGCTGCTTTCCGAACAAGCCTACCAGAGAATCGACCAGGAGCTCACCAAGTTCCCGGCGGATCAGAAGCGTTCGGCCATCATGGCCGCGCTGGCGATCGCACAGGACGAAAAAGGCTGGGTATCGACTGACGTTATCCAGGATATCGCCCAGTACCTCGGCGTTCCACCCATCGCGGTGCAAGAGGTCGCTACGTTCTACAACATGTTCGATACGCACCCAGTGGGGCGCTACAAGATCACTGTGTGCACCAATCTGCCCTGTGCCTTGCGCGATGGGGTCAAGACGGCCGACTACCTGAAGAAAAAACTGGGTATCGACTTTCACGAAACCACGCCGGATGGCATGTTTACCCTGCTCGAGGGCGAGTGCATGGGCGCCTGCGGCGACGCGCCGGTGGTCCTCATGAACAACAAGCACATGTGTGTGCGTATGTCGTCCGAGCGCATCGACGCAATGATTCACGAACTCAAACAGCACGGAGAGTCGGTATGAGCGCGGCGGCAGTCCTGCAGAAATTTTCGGAAGGGTTGGCCCCGAATCCGGGCGGCGAGCTTTCCCGCAGCATGGTCTTCCACGACCGCCATATCGCTCCGCAGATCATGGCGGGCCTGGACGGCGACAACTGGCGTCTCGAAGACTACGTCAAGCGTGGTGGCTACGAGGCCCTGCGCAAGATCCTCACCACCGGCATGACGCCTGATGACGTGATTGCCGAAGTCAAGGCATCCAGCCTGCGCGGCCGCGGTGGCGCGGGTTTCCCCACAGGTCTGAAGTGGAGCTTCATGCCGCGCACCTTGCCCGGCCAAAAATACCTGGTCTGCAATTCCGACGAAGGCGAGCCCGGTACGTTCAAAGATCGTGACATCCTGCGCTTCAACCCTCATATCGTGATCGAGGGCATGGCCATCGCCGCGTATGCGATGGGCATCAGCGTGGGTTACAACTACATCCACGGCGAAATCTTCGAAATCTATGAGCGTTTCGAGGAAGCGCTGGAAGAGGCGCGCAAGGCGGGCTTCCTGGGCGACAACATCCTGGGTTCCCAGTTCAGCTTCCAGCTGCACGCTTTCCATGGCTACGGTGCATACATCTGCGGCGAAGAAACCGCCTTGCTCGAATCGCTCGAAGGCAAGAAAGGCCAGCCGCGCTTCAAGCCGCCGTTTCCGGCCAGCTTCGGTCTGTACGGCAAGCCCACCACCATCAACAACACCGAAACCTTCGCGGCGGTGCCCTGGATCTTCCGCAACAGCGCCAAAGAGTACCTCGAGATCGGCGTACCCAATGCAGGTGGCACCAAGCTGTTTTCGGTCTCGGGCGATGTAGAGCTGCCTGGCAATTACGAAGTCCCGCTGGGCACGCCGTTCAGCGAGCTGCTCAAGCTGGCTGGTGGCATGCGTGGCGGCCGCAAGCTCAAGGCGGTGATTCCCGGTGGCTCCAGCGCGCCGGTGCTGCCCGCCGACATCATGATGCAGACCAACATGGACTACGACTCCATCGCCAAGGCGGGGTCAATGCTCGGCTCGGGCGCGGTTATCGTCATGGACGAGACCCGCTGCATGGTCAAGTCGCTGATGCGTCTGTCGTACTTCTACTTCGAAGAAAGCTGCGGCCAGTGCACGCCTTGCCGCGAAGGCACCGGCTGGCTCTATCGCATGGTGCACCGTATCGAACACGGTGAAGGCCGCCCCGAAGACATGGAAGTGCTCGACTCTGTGGCACAAAACATCATGGGGCGCACCATCTGTGCCCTGGGCGACGCGGCAGCCATGCCCGTGCGCAGCTTCATCAAGCATTTCCGCGACGAGTTCGCGCACCACATCCAGCATAAAAGCTGTGTGGTACCCAAATATTTGTAGGCTCAGGATATTCCAATGGTCGAAATCACCATCGACGGCATCAAGACCGAAGCGCCAGAAGGCAGCATGGTCATTCAGGCCGCCCATAAACTGGGCGTCTACGTGCCGCATTTCTGCTATCACAAGAAACTGTCCGTGGCCGCCAACTGCCGCATGTGCCTGGTGGACGTCGAAAAGGCACCCAAGGCGCTGCCGGCCTGTGCCACCCCCGTTACCAACGGCATGGTGGTGCATACGCGTTCGGCCAAGGCCGTTGCCGCGCAAAAAAGCGTCATGGAGTTCCTGCTGATCAACCACCCCCTCGACTGCCCCGTTTGCGATCAAGGCGGAGAGTGTCAGCTGCAAGATCTTGCCGTGGGCTACGGTGCCTCTGCATCGCGCTACCAAGAGGCCAAGCGCGTCGTCGTGGCCAAAGAAATGGGCCCGCTCATTTCCACCGAGGCCATGCAGCGCTGCATCCATTGCACCCGTTGCGTGCGCTTTGGCGAAGAGATTGGCGGCATGATGGAAATCGGCATGGTGAACCGTGGCGAATTCTCTGAAATCACCACCTTCGTCGGCAAGTCCGTTGAATCTGAACTGTCGGGCAACATGATTGACATCTGCCCGGTCGGCGCGCTGCTGTCGCGCCCGTTCAAGTTCAGCGCCCGTACCTGGGAAATGTCTCGCCGCTTTTCGGTCAGCCCTCATGACAGCCTCGGCGCCAACCTCGTGGTACAGGCCAAGATGGACCGCGTGCTGCGCGTGGTGCCCTTCGAGAACGAGGCCGTCAACGAGTGCTGGATCAGCGACCGTGACCGCTTCTCCTATGAAGGCCTGTACGTCAAAGACCGCCTGGCGCACCCCATGATCCGCGGCGAAGACGGCGAGTGGCGCGAAGCCTCGTGGTCCGACGCTCTGCAAGTGGTGGTGCAAGGCCTCAATACCGTGCGCGAGCACGCTGGTCCCGAGCAGATTGGCGCGATTGGCAGCCCTACGGCCACAACGGAAGAACTGGCGCTGCTGGCACGCCTGACACGTGCGCTGGGCTCCGAAAACGTCGACTTCCGCATGCGCAATATCGACGCCGCGTTCGACAAGGCCCTGCCGGGTGTGCCCTGGCTGGGCATGCCGGTGGCTGATCTGGGCAAGCTGGATCGTGTGCTGGTCATTGGCTCCTTCCTGCGCAAGGACCACCCCCTCATGGCGCAGCGTCTGCGCCAGGCTGTCAAGCATGGCACTCAGGTATCGTTCATTGATTCGGCGGCCGATGATCCGCTGTTCCCTGTGCATGCGCGCATGACCGTGGCGCCCAGCCTGCTGCCGAACGCACTGGCCGAAGTCTCGGTGGCCTTGGCGCTGCAAGGCGGCCAGGCCGCTCCCGACGCCTATGCAGGCGTGGCGGCTTCCGAAATCGCACGTACCATTGCGGCCAGCCTGGCATCGGGCGAGCGCGTCGCTATTCTGGTCGGCAATATGGCGACGGCATCCGATCGTGCCGCACTCATCGCCGCCAATGCCTCGGTGCTGGCCAAGGCGCTGGGCGCCCGCTTCGGTTTCCTGACACCCGGCGGCAATACCGTCGGCGGCTATTTGGCAGGTGCGGTGCCCGCCGCAGGCGGTCTGGGTGCCGAGCAAATGCTCAAGCAGGCACTTAAGGCCTACATCGTGCTGCACACCGAGCCGCTGTTCGACAGCGATAACGGCCCACAAGCCGTGCAGGCACTCAAAGATGCGGCCTTCGCGGTGGCGCTCACCCCCTTCCGCTCCGCCGCGCAAGACTGGGCCGACGTCATGCTGCCGGTCGCGCCGTTCACTGAAACGTCCGGCACCTTTGTCAACGCCGAAGGCCGCGTGCAGAGCTTCAAGGGTGTCGCCGCCCCTTACGCCGATACCCGTCCCGCCTGGAAGGTCTTGCGGGTGCTGGGCAACCTGTTCGAGCTGCAGGGCTTCGACGACGAAACGTCCGAGTCCGTGCGCGATGCTGTGCTGGTGGGTGGCGTCGACGGGCGTCTGTCCAACAACGTAGCGGCCCAGCCTGGTCTTTCGCAGCACACTGCTGGCCTGGAGCGCGTTACCGATATTCCCATCTATCGCAGCGACGCGCTGGTGCGCCGTTCCGAGCCCCTGCAGCAAACGCCTGCCTCGGCGGCGCCGCGTGCGCGCATGGCGGCCGCTACGCTTGCACAAGTGGGCGCACAGGATGGCGATGCGCTCAAAATACGCAGTGCCCAGGGCGAAATTGTCCTGCCGGCGCAGATTGATGACACTGTTGCCCCAGGTTGCGTCCGCATTGCGGCGGCCTTCGATGCGACCGTCGCGTTGGGCGGCGGCTTTGGCGAACTTAAGGTGGAGCGTGCCTGATGGAGTGGCTGACTGCAATTAACAACTTCGGTACCGATCTCGTCGGGCCGACCGCGTGGCTGGTAGTCTGGTCGCTGATCAAGATTGTCGTGATTGCCGTTCCCATCATTTTGTGCGTGGCATATCTCACGTACTGGGAGCGCAAGATGATCGGCGCCATGCACGTGCGCATGGGGCCCAATCGTGTGGGCTACCGCGGCCTGCTGCAGCCATTCGCCGATGTCTTCAAGCTGTTGACGAAAGAAGTCATCATGCCGGCCAAGGCCAACAAGGTGCTGTACGTGCTGGCGCCCGTGGTGACGTTGATGCCGGCGCTGGCCGCCTGGGCGGTGATTCCATTCGGCCCCGAAGTCGTGCTGTCTGATGTCAACGCTGGTCTGCTGTTCCTGATGGCTATCACCTCGCTGGGGGTGTACGGGGTGATCGTCGCGGGCTGGGCCTCCAACTCCAAGTATGCATTCCTGGGTGCGTTGCGGGCTGCCGCGCAAATGGTGTCCTATGAGCTTGCCATCGGCTTCGTGCTGGTGACAGTGCTTCTGGTATCGGGCACGCTCAACATGAGCGGCATCGTCGAAGGCCAGGCTGCGGGGTGGTTCGCCGGCAAGGGCATCAGCTTCATGTCCTGGAACTGGCTGCCGCTGCTGCCGCTGTTCGTGATCTACGTGATCTCGGCCGTGGCCGAGACCAACCGCCACCCCTTCGATGTGGTGGAAGGCGAATCCGAAATCGTGGCCGGCCACATGGTCGAGTATTCGGGTATGGGCTTCGCGCTGTTCTTCCTGGGTGAATACGCCAACATGATCCTGCTGTCGGCTCTCGCCTCGATCATGTTCCTCGGCGGATGGCTGCCGCCCTTCGATTTCGCGCCCTTCACCTGGGTGCCTGGCTGGATCTGGCTGGGCGTCAAGACCTTTGTGGTGGTGTCGATGTTTATTTGGTTCCGCGCGACATTCCCGCGCTACCGATACGACCAGATCATGCGCCTGGGCTGGAAGGTATTCATTCCTTTCACGGGCATCTGGCTGCTGCTGGTGGCGATCTGGATGCAGACGCCCTGGAATATCTGGCAATAGGAAACAAGGGGCTAGAGTTATGCAAGCTATCAAGGATTTCTTCGGCAGCCTTATGCTGACCGAAATGCTCGAGGGCATGAAGCTCACGGGTAAGTATTTTTTCAAGCGCAAGATCACCCTGCGGTATCCCCAGGAGAAGACGCCTGCGTCGCCGCGGTTCCGCGGGCTGCACGCATTGCGCCGCTATCCCAACGGCGAAGAACGCTGCATTGCGTGCAAGCTGTGCGAGGCGGTGTGTCCGGCGCTGGCCATCACCATCGAGTCGGCTGAGCGCGATGACGGCACACGCCGCACCACGCGCTACGACATCGACCTCACCAAGTGCATTTTCTGCGGCTTCTGTGAAGAGAGCTGTCCAGTCGATTCCATCGTGGAAACGCACATTTCCGAATATCACGGCGAAAAACGCGGCGATCTGTACTTCACCAAAGATATGCTCCTGGCTGTTGGCGACCGCTACGAATCCGAAATCGCGCGCCGCCGTGCCGAAGATGCTCCTTATCGTTGATGGCGGATCAGACACCCATGATTTTTTCCACCGTTCTGTTCTATGTGCTGGCCCTGGTCCTGGTCGTTGCCGCGTTCCGCGTCATTACCGCCACCAGCCCAGTCACCGGGGTGCTGCACCTCATTCTGGCGTTTTTTTCCGCATCCATGATCTGGATGCTGCTGGGCGCCGAGTTTCTGTCGCTTTTGTTGGTGCTGGTGTATGTAGGCGCCGTCATGGTGTTGTTCCTGTTCGTGGTCATGATGCTGGACGTGCGTATGGAAACGCTGCGCGCCGGCCTCAAGACCTACCTGCCACTGGGCCTGCTGATCGGCCTGATCATGGTGCTCGAGATGGCCTTTGTGATCGGCCGCACCTGGTTCGGCGCTGGCCCGGCCGCGCCTGTGGCTGACGATTACGACAACACCCTGGCGCTTGGCACGCTGATGTACAGCGAGTTCGGCTTCGCCGTACAGGTGGGCGGGGTCATCCTGCTAGTGGGCATGATCGCTGCCATTGCGCTTACCTTGCGCAAGCGCGCCGATGTCAAGCGCAACCGCCCGGCCGACCAGGTCAAAGTACGTGCACAAGATCGTGTGCGCCTGGTCAACATCCCGTCGCAAACCGAAGCGTCCGCCGAAGCGGCTGTCGCTGACGCCACAGGGGACAAAAAATGACTCTGACGCTTGCTCACTATCTGATACTGGGCGCGATCCTGTTCGCCATCGGTATCTTTGGCTTCTTTCTGAATCGCCGCAATCTGATTGTCCTGCTCATGTCCATCGAGCTCATTCTGCTCTCGGCCAACATGAACTTCGTCGCCTTCTCCACTTGGGCGGGCGATGCGGCCGGACAGGTGTTCGTGTTCTTTGTGCTGACAGTCGCGGCTGCCGAGGCGGCCATCGGCCTGGCGATCCTGGTGTTGCTGTTCCGCAACCTGAAAACGATCAACGTCGAAGAACTTGACCAGCTCAAGGGTTGATGGGATAGCACAAATCATGACTTCACCTAATCTCTATCTGCTTATCGCGCTGGCACCCTTGGTCGGTGCCATTCTGGCCGGCTTTTTCGGGACGGGCTTCCTGGGTAGGGCGGTCGGCCGCTCTGCCGCACACGTCATCACTATCGCCGGCGTGGCAATCTCCTTCGCAGGTTCAGTCATCGTGCTGTTCCAGGTGTTGGACGGCCACACCTATGACGGTGTGCTCTATACCTGGAGTGTGATAGGCAAAACCCGTATCGAGCTGGGCTTCCTGATCGATTCGCTGTCGGCGCTCATGATGGTCGTGGTCACCTCCGTGTCCCTGATGGTGCACATCTACACCATCGGCTACATGGCCGACGACCCGGGCTACCAGCGCTTCTTCGCGTATATCTCGCTGTTCACCTTCTCCATGCTGATGCTGGTCATGTCCAACAACATGGTGCAGCTCTTCTTCGGCTGGGAAGCAGTGGGCTTGGTATCCTACTTGCTGATTGGCTTCTGGTACACCCGCCCAACGGCGATCTTCGCCAATCTCAAGGCTTTCCTGATGAACCGCGTCGGCGACTTCGGCTTCATACTCGGGATCGGCCTGCTGTGGGCATATACGGGCAGCATGCACTATGGCGACGTGTTCGCACAGTCCGACAAGCTCTCTGGCATCATCTTCCCTGGCACTGATTGGCAGATGCTGACGGTGGCCTGCTTGTGTCTGTTCGTGGGTGCAATGGGCAAATCGGCGCAGGTGCCGCTGCATTCCTGGCTGCCCGACTCCATGGAAGGCCCGACGCCGATCTCGGCGCTGATCCACGCCGCGACCATGGTGACGGCCGGCATTTTCATGGTGGCCCGCTTCTCGCCCCTGTATGAGCTGTCAGACACCGCGCTGTCGGTCATGATTGTGATCGGCGCGATTGGCGCGCTGTTCCTGGGCATCCTGGGCATCATCCAGAACGACATCAAGCGCGTGGTGGCGTATTCCACGTTGTCGCAGCTTGGCTATATGACCGTGGCGCTGGGCGCGTCGGCCTATTCGGCGGCGATTTTCCACCTCATGACACACGCGTTCTTCAAAGCGCTGCTGTTCCTGGGCGCGGGTTCGGTCATCATCGGCATGCACCACGACCAGGACATCCGCAATATGGGCGGCTTGCGCAAGTACATGCCCATTACCTGGATCACCTTCCTGATTGGCACACTGTCGTTGGTCGGCACGCCGTTCTTCGCCGGCTTCTATTCCAAAGAGCACATCATCGAGGCGGCGGGCGCGGCCAATGTATGGGGCGCAAGCTTCGCTTACTACGCGACGCTGATCGGTGTCTTCGTCACCTCGTTGTATTCTTTCCGCCTTTATTTCCTGGTCTTCCATGGCAAAGAGCGCTTCCCACTGGGCAGCCATGGCGAACACGATCACAAGGGGCACGATGACCATGGTCATCACGGCGGTACCCCGCATGAAACTCCTTGGGTGGTCACGCTGCCGCTGGTGCTGTTGGCCATCCCCTCGATCATCGCGGGTGCCTGGTTCATCGATCCGCTGCTGTTCGATGGCTATTTCAAGGGTGCCATTGCCAATCTGCCCCAGCATCCGGCCATGGCCGAGCTGGCTGGCCACTGGCACGACTGGGTGGCTTACGCACTGCACGGCTTCAGCACGCTGCCGTTCTGGCTGATGGTGGCCGGTTTTGTGGTGGCGTGGTACTGCTACGTGGTCAACCCGCGCGTGCCGGCGGCGGTCTACCGCAATCTCTCCTTTATCAACCGTATTCTCGAGAACAAGTACTACGCTGACTGGTTCAACGAGCAAGTGGTGGCGCGCGGCGCGCGCATGCTGGGTACGGGCTTCTGGCACGCCGGCGACCGCGGCCTGATCGACGGCTTGATCGTCAACGGCAGCGCCCGTTTGGTGGGTTGGGTTGCGGCCGTCAGCCGTCACCTGCAGTCCGGCTACATCTATCACTATGCCTTTGCGATGATCGTCGGGATCATGGCTTTAATCTCCTTTTTCGTACTGACGGTTCAATGATGGCTGGCGATATGGCGTCTTCTAATCTCCCCTGGCTTACGCTTTCGATCTTCGTTCCCATCATTTCGGGGCTGATCGTACTGCTCCTGGGCGGCGACGACCGTCCGGGGCTGACCCGCAAGCTGGCCCTCATCGGCTCCATCGTGAGCTTCCTGGTCACGATCCCGCTCTATACCGGGTTTGACAACACCACGGCCAGCATGCAGTTCGTCGAGCTCACGCCCTGGATCGAAACCTTTGCCATTAACTACCATCTTGGCATTGACGGGATTTCGGTCTGGTTCGTGCTGCTCACGGCTTTCATCACGGTCATCGTGATCATGGCCGGCTGGGAAGTCATCACCAGCCGCGTGGCGCAATACATGGCCGCGTTTCTGATTCTGTCGGGTCTGATGGTCGGTGTGTTCGCTGCACTAGACGGCATGCTGTTCTACGTGTTCTTCGAGGCCACGCTCATTCCGATGTACCTGATCATCGGTGTGTGGGGCGGCCCGAATCGCGTTTACGCCGCCATCAAGTTTTTCTTGTATACCCTGCTGGGTTCATTGCTGACGCTGGTCGCGTTCATCTACTTGTGGCACGCCGCGGATGGTTCGTTTGACATCCTCACATGGCACAAGCTGCCGCTGGATCTTACGCCGCAGATCCTGATCTTCATCGCGCTCTTTGCCGCATTCGCCGTGAAAGTGCCAATGTGGCCCGTGCATACATGGTTGCCCGATGCCCACGTCGAGGCGCCGACGGGCGGCTCGGTGGTGCTGGCGGCCATCATGCTGAAGCTGGGTGCATACGGCTTCCTGCGTTTCTCGCTGCCCATCACGCCTGATGCGTCGCACAGCCTGGCGGGCGTGGTCATTGCACTCTCGCTCATTGCCGTGATCTACATCGGCTTGGTGGCGATCGTCCAGGACGACATGAAGAAGCTCGTGGCGTATTCGTCGGTTGCCCACATGGGCTTTGTCACCCTCGGCTTTTTCATCTTCAATACGGCGGGTGTCGAAGGCGCCATCGTACAGATGATCTCGCACGGTTTCGTGTCAGGCGCCATGTTCCTGTGCATCGGCGTACTCTACGACCGCCTGCACAGCCGGCGCATTGCCGACTACGGCGGAGTGATCAATGTGATGCCCCGTTTCGTGACGTACTTCGTGCTGTTTTCCATGGCCAACGCCGGCCTGCCAGCCACCAGTGGCTTCGTGGGCGAGTTCACAGTCATCATGGGTGCGGTCGAGTACAACTTCTGGATTGGCCTGCTGGCCGCCACTGCCCTGATCCTGGGCGCGTCTTACTCGCTGTGGATGCTCAAGCGCGTGGCGTTCGGCGACATCGCCAACGATAACGTGCGTGGTATGTCTGACCTCAGCGCGCGCGAGTTCCTCATCATGGGGATCATGGCGATCGCGGTGCTCTACATGGGCATCTATCCCAAGCCGTTCACAGACGTTATGCACGTGTCGGTGGAAAACCTCCTGCAGCACGTAGCCGTCTCGAAACTGTAAGCCCGAACTATCATGCAAAACCAATTCAATTTCGCCCTGGCC
Source organism: Paracandidimonas lactea (assembly GCF_021653995.1). Classification (NCBI taxonomy): domain Bacteria; kingdom Pseudomonadati; phylum Pseudomonadota; class Betaproteobacteria; order Burkholderiales; family Alcaligenaceae; genus Paracandidimonas; species Paracandidimonas lactea. Next base: position 244,939 of record NZ_JAJJOZ010000004.1, on the reverse strand, counting down.
GCGCCTGAGATTCTGTTGTTGATCCTGGCCTGCGTGGTCTTGCTGGCTGATGCGTTCAACAAATCCGAGTCGCGTCACGGCACGTTCCTGCTCAGCCTGCTGACCGTGGTAGTGCTGGGTGTGGTGTCTGTGCTGCAGTGGCAGGCGGGCGTAGCCGGTAACTCTTTCAGCGGCCTGTATGTGGTCGATTCGCTGTCCCACTTCCTGAAGCTCGGTTCCTGCATCGCCGTCGCCGTCACGCTTATATACGGCCGCGACTATGTCGAGCAGCGCGACATGGTGCGCCATGGCGGCGAGTTCTATTCACTGTCGCTGCTCGCCTTGCTTGGGCAGTTCGTGATGATCTCGGCCGGCAGCATGCTGACGGTGTATCTGGGTGTCGAGCTCATGTCCTTTGCGTTGTACGCGCTGGTGGCTATCCGCCGCGACGACGTGGCGGCCACTGAAGCTGCCATGAAGTACTTCGTGCTGGGCGCGCTGGCTTCGGGTGTGCTGCTCTATGGCATGTCCATGATCTACGGTGCCACTGGCCAGCTCAACTTGCGCTTGATCGCTCAGGTGATTGGCAGCGGCAATGCCGAACGCCTGCCGCTGGTGTTCGGCGTGGTGTTCATCGTTGCCGGCCTGGCGTTCAAGCTCACCGCCGCGCCTTTCCATATGTGGACGCCCGACGTCTACCAGGGCGCACCCACCTCGGTCACCCTGATCATTGGCGCCGCGCCCAAGCTGGCGGCGTTTGCCATCACGCTGCGCCTGCTCATCGAAGGCTTGCACGGCATTGCGCTGGACTGGGAGCCCATGCTGATGATCCTCGCGGTACTGTCGCTGGCCATCGGCAACCTTACCGCCATCGTCCAGAGCAACTTCAAGCGTATGCTCGCCTATTCCACAATAGGCCAGATGGGTTTTGTCTTCCTGGGCCTGCTGTCGGGCGTGGGCGGGCAGGGCGAGACCTCGATCGCCTATGGCGCGGCACTTTTTTATGTCGTGATTTATGTGCTGACTACGCTGGTTACGTTCGGGCTCATCCTGCTGCTGAGCCGCCGTGGCTTCGAGTGCGACCAGATCGCCGACCTGAAGGGCCTGAACCGGCGTGATCCACTGATGGCAGGCATGCTGCTGCTGGCCATGTTCTCGCTCACGGGTATTCCGCCGATGGCGGGCTTCTACGCCAAGCTGGCGGTGCTGCAGGCCCTCATCGGTGCAGGCTACGTAAGTCTTGCGGTGGTTGCTGTGCTCTTCTCGCTGGTCGGCGCGTTCTACTACCTGCGCGTAGTCAAGGCTGCGTACTTCGACGAACCCGAGTTCGATCATCCCAAGGTGGCGCAAGGCGCCATCACGCGTGGCGTGATGTCGGTCAACAGCTTGCTCATCATCGGCCTGGGCATTTTGCCCGGCGGCCTGATGGCGCTGTGCGTAAGCGTGATCGAAAACTCGCTGCGCTTCCAGTAAGTGCAACCCGCAATGGCCGCGCTCGTGCGTAGTGACGCGGCGCGGCCGTTGCGGTTCTTATTTGCAAGGCAGGCATGAGTCAGTCTTTTGCTGTGTGGCTAGTGATCATCGTAGCGTTGACCACGGCCAATCTTCCCTTTGTCATACAGCGCCCCTTCGTTGTCCTGCCTTGGGGACAACAGGGCGAAGCACCGATGGGCGTATGGCCCCGGGTGGCGCTGTCGCTGCTGTTTTTCGTTTTGCTTGGCGGCGCTGCATGGCTAGGATGGCGGCTTATCTCTGGGAGCCTGCTGCTCGGTGGCGACGTCGCCGATTTGGCCATGTTTGGAGTGCGGATGGCGGGGGCTGTGGCGCCCGTGTTGCTGTTGCTCGCGTATCCAGGCTGGCGCAATCGCGGGCGAACAGTCGAAAAATCTTTCTTCGCACGCCTGGTCGAAGCGCTGGTCTTCTACGGGCTGGTCGGCGTGTTGGGCTTTGCGCTCGAAGGCAATCTGGGTAACCGCTTTGCGCAAACCTGGGAGTTCTACGCCATCACGCTTAGCCTGTTTCTGGTACTGGGCTATCCCGGTTTTGTGTTCCGCTATTTGCTGCGGCGCCACAAGCGCGCGCGCGGCGCGCATGTTTCATCATGACTCAACTGATTCTCCAGGCGCCTAATCTGGACGCCTCCCGCATCGAGAAAGTGGCCGCCATCGCACGTGCCGGCGGTATTCAAGAACTCGGGCCGACTGCGGTTCGTCTGCTGGATGTCGATACAGACGAACGTGTGGCGCTGGAGCATCTGTGCTTCGACGCCGGCATGGATTACGCCTTCATCGACCAGATCGCGCTGCTGCGCGATTGCCGTATCCTGGCCATGGATATGGACTCCACCTTGGTCAATATCGAATGTATTGATGAGATCGCCGCAGCGGTGGGCAAGAAGGCAGAGGTTTCAGCCATCACTGAGGCGGCGATGCGGGGCGAGATTGCTGACTTTGCCGAAAGCCTTCGTCGCCGTGTAGCCTTGCTGGAGGGCGTGCCCGAAGAAGCGCTGGGCCAGGTTTATGAACAGCGCCTGCGGCTGAATGCCGGTGCGCAACGCCTGATCGATACGGCCAAGGCGCATGGTCTCAAGACGTTGCTGGTTTCGGGCGGCTTCACCTTTTTCACGGGCAAACTCAAAGCGCGTCTGGGGCTGGACGAGGCGCATTCCAATGTGCTTGAAGTTCACAATGGCAAACTCACTGGCCGCGTGCTGGGCGACATCGTTGATGCCCAAGGCAAAGCCGATCACCTCAACGCACTGGCCGAGCGTCTGGGCGCTGCGCCAGAGCAGATCATAGCCATCGGCGACGGCGCCAACGATTTGAAGATGATGGCGGGCGCCGGGTATTCGGTAGCCTATCGCGCCAAGCCGGTCGTACGCCTGCAGGCGCGTTTCTCGCTGAATTTCAGCCCGCTCGATGCGGTGCTGAATTGGTTCCGCATGTCCCACTGACATTGACGCCCCTGCGGGCTGGCGCCTGCCCGATGTCTGCGCGGCTTGATGCGTTTTTGGGCATCATGTATTGCCGCAAGGCGGCCCGCTTCGCGGTCCCGCTCCAGGAGTGATCACAAGGCTCAAACTGAATTTTGATCCGGCCCGCAGTGCGCGCACGGGCCTCAGGCCAGCGCGCGCAGTGTTGCTTTTACTGCTTCGATTCGAGCCGCGACCTGCTGGCCTTGCGCAATATCCACCCGTAGGCGATCCTGCCCCGCCAGCCTCACGTCGCGGCGTTTCTGCACCAGTTCGATGATGCGCAGCGGATCCACTGCCGGCTTGGCACTGAATTGTATCGACGCCTGGGTTTCGCTGGCATCGATCTTGGTGACGCCCAGGGGCTCTGCCGCGATGCGCAGCCGGTGTGTCGCCAGCAGTGTCTGCGCCGCTTCCGGCAGCTTGCCGTAACGGTCGATCAGTTCTTCCTGGATCACAATCAGATCGTCTTCGTGTGCGGCGTGCGACAGCTTCTTGTACATACCCAGGCGTGCATGTACATCTGGGCAATAGTCTGCCGGCAAGAGGGCCGATGCGTGCAGATTAACTTCGCATATGGCTGCGAACGGTGATTCCAGATCGGGCTCTTCGCCCGATTTGAGGGCGCGCACCGCTGCGTTCAGCATGTCGGCATACATCGAGAAGCCGATCTCATGGATATTGCCCGACTGCGATTCGCCCAGCACCTCGCCAGTGCCGCGGATCTCGAGATCGTGCATGGCGAGGAAAAAGCCAGCACCCAGCTCCTCCATGGCCTGGATCGCTTCGAGACGCTTCTTTGCGCCTGAGGTCATCGCATCCTCGCCTGGAGTGAGCAGGTAGGCATACGCCTGGTGATGGGAGCGCCCAACGCGCCCGCGCAGTTGGTGCAACTGCGCCAGGCCCAGGCGGTCCGCGCGGTGAATCACGATGGTATTGGCGCTGGGCACATCGATGCCGGTCTCGATGATCGTGGTGCACAGCAGCACGTTGAAACGCTGCTGGTAAAAGCCTTTCATCACTTCTTCGAGTTCGCGCTCGGGCATCTGCCCATGGGCGACGGCCACACGGGCTTCAGGCACAAGTTCTTCGAGCCGCGCGCGTCTGTTGTGAATGGTTTCGACCTCGTTGTGCAGGAAGTAGACCTGCCCGCCGCGCTTGAGCTCGCGCAGAATGGCTTCGCGAATGGTGCTGCCGTCTTCGCGCCGCACGAAGGTTTTGATGGCCAGGCGTTTTTGTGGCGCAGTGGCGATAACGGAGAAGTCGCGTATACCTTCCAGCGACATGCCCAACGTGCGGGGTATGGGCGTGGCGGTTAGTGTCAGCACATCTACTTCGGCACGCAGAGCCTTGAGTGTTTCTTTCTGGCGCACCCCGAAGCGGTGTTCTTCATCAATGATAACGAGACCAAGGTTTTTGAACTGTACATCCTTGGACAGAATCTTGTGGGTGCCGATGACGATGTCGATTCGGCCTTCCCGCAGGCCCTCGACGGCGGCGGCGACTTCCTTGGAAGAACGAAAGCGCGAAAGCTCGGCCACCTTGACAGGCCAGTCCGCAAAGCGATCATTGAAGGTTTGCGTGTGCTGCTCGGCCAGCAGTGTGGTGGGGCACAGCAGCGCCACCTGCTTGCCGTTCAGCACCGCAACGAAGGCCGCGCGCAGCGCGACTTCTGTCTTGCCGAAGCCGACGTCGCCGCACACCAGGCGATCCATGGGGCGTCCTGAAGTCATATCGCCGATCACGGCGTCAATGGCTGCTTGCTGATCCGGTGTTTCTACGAACCCGAATCCTTCTGCAAAAGCCTGATAGTCAGCGGGCGTGAGTTTAAAGCGGTAGCCTTCACGGGCAGCCCGCTGCGCATAAAGCGCGAGCAACTCGGCCGCGGCGTCGCGCACCTGTTTGGCGGCCTTACGGCGGGCGCGGTCCCATTGGCCCGACCCCAGTTGGTGCAGCGGCGCCTGATCGGGATCGGCACCGCTGTAGCGCGCGATCACATGCAGTTGTGCGACCGGTACATACAGCGTGCTTCCGTTGGCATATTCCAGGTGCAGGAACTCCATACGCCCTTCACCAAGATCCATTTCGACCAAGCCCCGGTAGCGGCCGATGCCGTGCTGGGCATGGACGACCGGATCGCCTTCGCGCAGTTCGGACAGATCGCGAACCATGGCCTCGACATCGGTGACGCGTTCATGCCCGCGCTTGCCGCGCCGGCTGGTGCGGGCCTGCGTGGGATAGAGGTCGTTCTCGGTCAGTAGCGTGATGCCTTGCGCGACAAGCGTGAAGCCGGTATCCAGCGGCGCCACCACCAGCGCAAAACGCGCATCCGACGCAAAGAAACCTTGCAGGCTTTCGACACCCGAATCGGGCATGATGCCGAACTCGGCCAGCATCTGCAGGAGCGTTTCACGCCGGCCGGCGGAGTCCGTGCACAGGACGACGCGACCATTGGCCTCGCCCAGTATGCGGCGCAGGCTGGCGAGTGGGTCTTCGGCGCGGCGCGCGACAGCAACTTGCGGTGCCGCATGGATGTCCGGATGCGGTTCTCCGGCAGCCAGCGCCAGGCGCGCGAATGGTTTGATGCGGCCGAAGAGCGTTTCCTGGTCGAGGAACAGTGTCTCGGGCGGCAGGACAGGCCGTTCACGGTCGCTCTTTAGAAATTGGTACCGACTGTGCGTATCGTTTTTGAAGCGGTCGATGGCCTGCCCGATATCGCCTAGTGTGGCAATAATGGACCGCTCAGGCAGATAATCGAACAGTGTTGCTGTGTGTTCGAAGAACAGCGGCAGATAGTATTCGATGCCTGCGAATGCGATGCCGTTGCCGATGTCGCGGTAGGGCAGGGCGCGCGACGGATCGCCTTCGAAGGTTTCGCGAAAGCGTGCGCGGAAATGATTGCGCGCCGTTTCGTCCATGGGGAACTCGCGCCCAGGCAGCAACTGCACCTCTTTGACCGGATAGAGGCTGCGCTGGGTGTCGATATCGAAGCTGCGGATGGATTCGATCTCGTTGTCGAATAGATCGATGCGGTAGGGCAGTACCGAACCCATTGGAAACAGGTCGATCAGCCCGCCCCGTATACAAAACTCGCCCGGCGAAGTCACCTGGGTGACGTGGCTGTAATTGGCCAGTGTCAGTTGACTGCGCAGGCCCTCTTCGTCGAGCGCATCGCCCTGCTTGAACGAAAATGTGTAGGCGGCCATGAACTCGGGCGGCGCCAGGCGGTACAGCGCGGTGGTTACCGGCACCGTCAAGATGTCGACGCTGTTGCGCATCAGCGCATGCAGGGCGCGCAGGCGCTCGGACACCAGGTCTTGGTGCGGCGAGAAGCTGTCGTAGGGCAGGGTTTCCCAATCGGGCAGCTGGCGCACGCGCAGATCGGGCGCGAACAGCAACGTTTCGTCGGCCAAGCGCTGGGCCGCCAGCGGATCGGCACAAATAACAATGACCGCCTGGCCAGAGGCGCGGGCAAGGTCCGCAAGCAGCCACGCGTCGCCCGAACCCGGCGGCTGGGGCTGGCTGTGCCGTTGCCCGGGCCTGAGGGAGGAAAGCGTCGCGTTGATGGAGGGAAGTGAGAGCGAGGGGGAGGTATCTGTAGCCATGTAGGCGCTCATTATAAAATGTCTTCTTTCGGATCGTCCTGAACGTTGGCGATGTTCCGCTCCGGTCGGTTGCTGTACCGCCGGTTCGGGCCATTGGCCTGCGCAGCCCCATGCCCCATAAACTCGTCGCCATTGTTCCCGCCGCTGGCATCGGCGCGCGCGCCCAGGCAACCGGCCCAAGCGGGGCGGCGCTCGACGCCCATGCGCTGCCCAAGCAATACCGCCTGCTCAAAGGAGAACCCATGCTCAGGCGCGCCGTCAAAGCCTTGCTGGCGGATGTCCGCATTGCGCAAGTACGCGTTGCCGTGGCCCCTGGCGACCCGTGGGTGGCTCAGGCGCTCTCCGGGCTACCCCGCACCGTATGGCGGCCTTGCGGCGGCGCCACGCGCGCCGCGACCGTAGGGGCGGCACTGCGCGATGCTGCGCTCGATCCCGACGACTGGGTGCTGGTCCACGACGCAGCCCGTCCGGGCTTGACCGGGGTTGATCTCTCCCGCTTGATCGACCACTGCCTTGCGGAGCAATCGGGCGGCCTGCTGGCCCAGCCTGTCGCGGATACCGTCAAGCGCCAGGGCGACGGCCGACAAGTGGTGGCGTGCTCGGTGCCGCGCGAGGGCCTGTGGCTGGCGCAAACGCCGCAAATGTTTCCGGCCGGTCGTTTGTTGGCCGCGCTCGATGCCGCCAGCGCGCGCGGCGCTCCTGTCACCGACGAAGCCAGCGCTATGGAGCTGGCCGGCTATGCGCCTTGCCTGGTGCCGGGATCGGTACGCAACTTCAAGGTAACCTGGCCTGACGATTTTGATTTGATGGAGAAATGGCTGTGAGTGTTCCGTTTCGTATTGGGCAGGGGTTCGACGTGCATGCCCTGGTGCAGGGCCGTCCGCTGATCATCGGCGGCGTTACGATCCCGCACACGCACGGCCTGCAGGGCCATTCAGACGCCGATGTACTGTTGCATGCCATCACCGATGCCATTCTTGGCGCAGCGGCCCTGGGCGACATTGGTCGCCACTTCCCCGACACCGATCCAGCCTACAAGGGTGCGGACAGTCGGTTACTACTGCGCGCAGCTTGGAAGCTGGTGGTGCAGGCGGGCTGGCAGATCGTAAACATCGATGCCACTATCCACGCCCAGGCGCCCAAAATAGGCCCCCATGCCGCGGCTATGGTGGCCAATATCGCACACGATCTCAATCTGCCCGCCGGCCGCATCAATATTAAGGCCAAAACCAACGAAGAGTTGGGGCACATCGGGCGTAAAGAAGGTATTGCGGCCACGGTCGTGGCCTTGCTGGCGGCCGCCTAGGCGCAGGCCAGAGCGCAGCCGTCCAGGGGAGCAGCGCGGGTGCAAAGCGGCTGCACCACCCGCTTGCACGGGTGGTGCAGCCGCACGCATGCAAATGCTCACCGCTGCTTACAGCGTGGCGCCGCCCACGGCACGGTTGCAGGGGCACAGTCGTTCCGTCTGCAGGCCGTCGAGCAGGCGCAGCACCTCTTCGGGGTTGCGGCCTACTTGTTTGTTGTTCACTGATACGTGCTGGATCAGGTTGTCGGGATCGACGATAAACGTGGCGCGGTAGGCCACGCCTTCGGTGCGGTCGCGGATGCCGAGTTGATCCACCAGCATGCCGGCGGTATCACTGAACTGGTAATGTCCCAGCTTGGCCATGTCGGGATGCTCGCGGCGCCAGGCCAGTTTCACGTATTCGTTGTCGACCGAACCGCCCATCAGGATGGCTTCGCGGTCTTCGAAATCTTGCGCCAGATTGTTGAAGCCTACGATTTCAGTAGGGCAGACGGTGGAAAAATCCTTGGGATAAAAGTAGATGACTTTCCACTTGCCGGGAAATGAGCTTTCGGTGATGTCTTCAAAGGCGGATACGCCGTTCTCCTCGGCCTGGAGAAAGCCGGGTTTGACGCCGATCACCCTGAAAGGTTCGAGTTTGTCGCCTATGGTTTTCATTGTGGATCCTGTTGCGGTTTGACGGGCCGCCCCGGCGGCCTTGATTTGATTCTACGCGATAACCGGCGCGCCAGGCCCCATACTAAAGGCTGGCGCCAGCGCTGCTTCAGGCCCTGGCGGGTGGGTGCTGTTCGGCCTGGTAGCTGCGGCTGCGCACCTTGGGTATTTCAATGCGCGCGATCAGGCCGCCCGTGGGGCGGGATACCAATTGCAGTTGGCCGCCGACGTGGCCGAGAAGGCGTTCGACAATCGCCAAGCCCAGCCCCGCGCCGCTTACGCCTGTGCGGGCGGATTCGCCGCGAGAAAACGGGCGCAGCAGACGCTGTACGTCAGTGGCAGCGATGCCGGTACCCTGATCGCGTACCTCGATGGACAGGATATTGCCCTGCTGGCGGGCCGACAGCTCAATGCGGGCCTTGTTGTCGGATGGCGAGCGGCCATAGCGGCGGGCGTTTTCAATCAGGTTGCCGACGATACGCTTGAGATCGTGGGCATTGATCTTGGCATATAGATTGGGCTCGATGGAGCCTGTAAGCACATCGCCCAGCGACTCGGTGTGGCTGCGTTCGCGCTCGTACAGGTCGTGCAGCACCGATGATACGTCGATGCCCTGTTCGGGCACCATGCCGGCGGGGCGGGCGTACTCCATCAGTTGACCGATACTGTGGTCGATCTGGGCCAGGTCTTCGTCGATGGCCTGGCGGGCCTCGTCGCTGACGGCGCTCATCTCGATCTCGAGCCGCATACGCGCAAGTGGCGTACGTAGATCGTGCGAGATGCCCGCAAGCATGATCTCGCGGTCGGCTTCTGTTTGCCGGATATCGCGCGCCATGCGGTTGAAGGCGATGTTCATGTCGCGGATTTCCGCCGGCCCTTTTTCTGGCAGGGGAGAAGGGTTTTCGCCACGCGCGAGTTGGCGCGCCACTTTGGCGAGCTGCGCCAGCGGTCGGTTGACGAAGCGTACGCTGATGGCCGCGCCTATCAACGCCAGCAGCAGTGCGGTAGCGCCCCAGCCCAGCCATTCGGCGCCGGCGGTGAGGCCAAGTTGTTCACGATCGAATACCAGCCAGTATTCGTCATTGTTGATCTCGAAACTTACCCACACGCCCGGCGTCTGGTTGACTGTCCACATGACGCTGGTGTCGGCGCCCAAGCGGTCGGTAATTTCGGCCGCTACGTGGTTCCAGTAATTGGAGTTGGGCAGTGGCTGGAGCGTATCGCTGTTTTCGCGCGGCTGGACACGCAGGCTTTCTTTGGTGGCCAGATCCAGGAGCAGAGCGGGGCGCACGCTGGGCGGCGCGTAGATGAGCGCCGACCGCGTGATACTGACGGCAGTGACCACGCGCTGTGCCATCTGCGTGGCGCGCGGACCTTCTTCCATGCTGAAAAATACCTGCAGCCACGCGCCCAGGCTGACCAGCATCAGGCCCGCGAGAAGCAGGAATGAGCGGCTGAACAGCCCGAGCCGGAAGGGTGATTGCTTGTTGCCAGTGCTTTTAGGGGCCATGCAAGGGGCTGCGCGAACGCAGGATCTTAGTGGCCCCCATCAGGTACGAATACATATCCCAGGCCCCAGACCGTCTGGATAAAGACAGGCTTGGAGGGGTTGGGTTCGACCAGCTTGCGAAGGCGAGAGATCTGGACATCGAGGCTGCGATCGAAGGCTTCGTATTCGCGGCCGCGGGCGAGTTCCATGAGCTTGTCGCGCGAGAGTGGTATCTTGGGGTGGCGCGCGAACACCTTCAGTACGGAGAACTCGCCGGTGGTGATGGGTACGGGCTCGTTGTTTTTGGTGAGGGTGCGGGTGGAGAGATTCAGTACGTAAGGACCGAACTCGATGGATTCGTTTTCTTGGCTGGGCGCGCCCGGATGCTCCTCGGTGCCGCGGCGGCGCAAGATGGCGTTGACCCGGGCGAGCAGTTCGCGCGGATTGAACGGTTTGGAGAGGTAGTCGTCGGCGCCCATTTCGAGGCCCACGATACGGTCGATCTCCTCAGCCTTGGCTGTGAGGATAATGATGGGGGTATTGTCGTGCCCGCCCCGCAAGCGACGGCAGATGGACAGCCCGTCTTCTCCGGGCAGCATGAGATCGAGCACCAGAAGATCGAAATGCTCGCGTTGCCAGAGCTTGCCCATTTCCTTGGCGTCTTCGGCGACGAAAACATTGAAACCCTGTTCTGACAGGTAGCGGCGCAGCAGATCGCGCAGGCGCGGATCGTCATCGACGATGAGGATTTTGCGCGAGAGAGTTTGGTTCTGAGTGTTCATGAGAGAAAAATGTAACAGGGTAGAGTTAACCCGTATAGTGGGCCGTTACAACTTATTACATCTTATTCTTTCGGTATGGCCAAGGTTACAGACACACACGAGGGGCTGCACCTGCAGATACATTTGACGGGCCGTCGGATGCAGCGCGCCGCACACTTGTGGTGCGTTCGACACCATACCCGCGTCTTCATTTTAGCTACTCACGTCACAAAACGGTATCTTTTTAAACCTTCCAACGGACTAGTCCACAAGACGGGGAATTACGCCGCACAGCGATTAAAATGCATCCCATGACCATACATATTCTTGCACTGGAAACCTCATCCAGCCTGTGCGGCGTGGGGCTGCTGTCAGTCGACACTGGTGCACCGACGCTTCGCGTGCTCGAGCATGACGCGACCGGCGAGCATGCGGAACGCCTGCTGCCCATGGCCGACCAATTGCTGGCGCAGGCCGGGGTTGGCCGTGGTGCCTTGCGGGCGGTGGCGTTCGGGCAGGGGCCGGGCGGGTTCACGGGTTTGCGGGTGGCATGCGGCGTGGCGCAAGGCATTGCGTTGGCGCTGGGTATTCCAGTCATCCCGGTGCCATCGCTGCTTGCGGCGGCGGCACGCGCCGCAGGCGCGGCCGATGCGGGTGTGCTTCCGGCCGCCATGTGCGGGCCTCAGGCGCCTATTTATGTTGCGGTGCAGGATGCACGCATGGAAGAGGTCTATTTAGCCGCCTATTCACTTGTTCCGGCGCCCGCTCCCGCCTCTGCTGCGGGCTCGGCCGTCGTGCATGGCGCCGAAGGCTGTACAGCCACCGAGTGGCTGGCGGTCCAGCCGCCGGTCTTGGTTGCTGTTCGCGACGTTGCGGTATGGCTCGACCGTTCGCGGCACGCGCTGGGGCGGCCCATGCATTTGCTGGGCGACGCGCTGCAGGCCTATCCGTTGCTGGCGGCGCTGCATCAAAGCCGCCCATGGCTCACCATCGGGCCTCCCGTCCGGGCCGATGCCGCAGCAGTGGCCAGCCTGGCGCTGGGCGACTGGCACGCCGGCAGGCTTACCCCGGCCGACCAAGCGGCGCCACTCTATGTCCGCGACAAGGTTGCGTTTACAACTGCTGAACGGGAACATGGCGCTGGCGGCAACCCGCGTGCCGCCGCGCTGGACGACGGCATTGTTCTGCTCGCGATGGGCGAGGCGCATCTTGACGCTGTCGCGGATATCGAGCGGGCGGTTCAATCATACCCATGGACGCGCGGTAATTTCGCCGACGGCCTGAAGGCGGGTTACAGCGCCTGGGTGGCGGAGCAAGGCGGCGAGGTCGTGGGTTTCGCCATGGTGATGCTGGCACCCGATATCGCCCACCTGTTGGTTATCGCGGTGCGCCCCGATAGCCAGCGGCACGGCGCCGGCGGCATGTTGCTGGCGCAGTGTGAGCAGGAAGCGCGGGAAAATGGATTGGCTTCCGTGCTGCTGGAGGTGCGGCCCTCCAATACCAATGCAGTACGTTTTTACTCCGCGCGAGGCTATCACACCATCGCCACTCGCAAAGCTTATTATCCGGCGGGGCACGGGCGGCGCGAAGACGCGTACCTCATGGAAAAGCGCCTTGATGCAGAGGCAGCTTCTTGAACGCGCCCGCTATGTCCCTTACCCTTAGCCCTGTCCAGCTTGCTTGGCTCCAGGAAATCGGTCTCGACAAGCGCATGCTGGCGTTCTACGAGACGGATGCGGGGCCTTTCGTCAGTGCGCCACCAGCCACTTCGCACGATTCCGCCGGGGCATTGCGCGTGCCGGGAGGCGCGGCCAGTGCCGGCATTGGCAGTGCGGCGTCTGGGGTGGGGGCCGGCAAGGCTGACATCGCGGCCATGGAGTCGGCCGATGCCGCCGCAGCGCATCCGGCAGGCGGAGCGGGCAGCCGCGCTGCGCGCAAAACAGAGAACAGCCCAGGCAGTGGCACTGCGATGCGCGAAGGCCTGCGTCCTGCGCCGACGGCCGAGGCGCTGGCCTTGCTGGTCGGCGCGCATGGGCGTGAAAAAGGCGCGGCGGGGCCGCTCAAACGGGCAGGCGTAAACGGGCCTGGCAATGCCGCGGCATTGCAATCCGCTGCGCCGCCGGCGCAGCGCGGCCCCATCCCCGACACCTTGTCAGCGCTGGCCCCCCATATCTACGCGTGCCAAGCCTGCGGGCTGCACGCAAGCCGCAGCCAGGCAGTGCCCGGGGCCGGCCATGCCGATGCTCCTGCATGGATGGTTATCGGCGAAGCGCCTGGCAATCGGGACGATCGGGAAGGGCTGCCATTCCAGGGAAAATCCGGTGCCCTGCTGCAGGCAATGTTCGCATCCATCGGCATCGGCGCCGACGCGCCCGTCTTTTATACCAATATCGTGAAGTGTCGCCCACTGGGCAATCGGCCGCCGTCGGCCGAAGAAATCGCAGCTTGCAAGCCCTATCTGGAGCGCCAGATCGCGCTGATCCGGCCGGCCCGCATCCTGGCCTTGGGCACGCAGGCCGCCCAGGCTTTGCTGGGTACGGAAGAAGACATCGACACGCTGCGCGGTGCGGTGCGGCATGTGCGCAGCGAGGATGGGGCGGATATTCCGGTGGTGGTTACCTACCATCCCACGGCCCTGTTGCTGCGCCCCCAACACAAGGCCGATGCCTGGGCCGACCTGAACGTGGCGCGTACACTGCTGCGATAGCGTGCTGGCGCAGCGCTGAGTTGGGCTGGCCGGCGTCTCAGAGCCGATGCGGCTGCCGCAGGGCTTGGCCGTGGCCGTGCTGGCCGATGGTGTGCTCCAGCGCTGGATTGGCAATATGATTGAGCCGGTTCCAGCGGATGATCGCCCACATCAGGCCCGCCACGAGCAGGCCGAAGAACACGATAATGGCGTTGATCGGCAGCCGCAGCCAAAGCAGAAGGCTGTAGAAGGCGAGCATCAACAAGACATTGAGCTGCTCGTTGAAGTTCTGCACCGCAATTGAATGCCCGGCGGACAACAACACATGGCCGCGATGCTGCAGCAGGGCGTTCATGGGCACTACAAAAAAGCCCGACAGCGCGCCCACCAGCAGCAGAACCGAATACACCGCCCATTGGCTGTAGACCATCGGCAACAGCATGACGGAGAACCCCATCACAATGCCCACTGGCAGCACCGCCAGGGCGCGCCTGAGCGGCACCCTGCCGGCCAGAATGGCCCCTACCACCGTGCCGAGCGCCGCGACACCCATGAGCAGAGAGGCCTGATCCAGGCGATAGCCCAAGTGCTGGGCGCCCCATTCGATGACGATGAACTGCAGCGTTGCGCCCGCTCCCCAGAACAGCGTGGTGACTGCGAGGGATATCTGGCCGAGCTTGTCGTGCCAAAGAATGCGCACATAGCCCGCAAAGGTTTGCACCAGCTTCGCAGGGCTGGTCTCCTGCTTCGGGTAGCGCACGTTGGTGCGCGGTATCAGCAGATTGGTCAGGGCCGCCAGCAGGTAGATCAGGGAAATGATGAGGATTGCGGCCTCGCTGCGAGACTGGACATGCATGCCCACGATGGCGTGCTCCAGCAGGACGGACGAGACATCGGGGCTGACCAGCAGCCCGCCCAGAACGGTACCGAGAATGATGGACAGGACTGTGAGGCCTTCAATCCAGCTATTTCCCTTGACCAGCAGCTCAGGTGGCAGCATTTCGGTGACGATACCGTACTTGGCGGGGGAGTAGGCGGCGGCGCCTATGCCCACCAGCGTGTAGGCGCAGAAGACCAGCACCAATTGGTGGTGCGCCAGCAGCCCGAAACTGCCGTGATAGAACATCATCAAGCAGCCGGCGATCTTGACCGCATTGGTGATGAACATCACCCGGCCCTTGGGGTAGGCGTCGGAAAATGCACCGACAAAGGCGGCCAAAACAACATACGCCAGCGCGAACCACCATTTCATCATGGGCGCCATCCAATGCGGGCCATGTAAATCGGCTATCAGCGCAATGGCGGCGATGAGCAGCGCGTTGTCGGCGACCGACGAAAGCGCCTGCGCTGCCATGACCAGATAAAAGCCTTTTTTCAATGGAAAGGTCCGTTGATACGTTGCGGCAGCCCCGGCTTTTTGCCAGATGGGCAGGCGGGGTGGCAAAAATGTTACGAGTATAGCCGCATCAGCGGTTGGAACTGGAAATAATAACGTGTTTTGCGGGTCAGCCCAGAGGCTGTCCAGCGGGTGCGTTATCATACATGCCGGTTGTATCGACATGGCCGCCCGCCACGATCTTCGCACGGTAATGCCGCTGTCGTCGCGGCCGCGGCCGCCGACCTGTCTCTTACCCTTATCCGTTCATTGTGCGCCTTACCCAGATAAAACTCGCCGGTTTCAAATCGTTTGTCGAACCGACAGTCATTCCCACGCCCAGCCAACTGGTCGGGGTGGTGGGGCCCAACGGTTGCGGCAAATCCAACATCATCGATGCTGTGCGTTGGGTGCTGGGCGAAACCCGCGCCTCCGAACTGCGCGGCGAATCCATGCAGGACGTCATCTTCAATGGCTCGGGCAACCGCAAACCCGCCGCCCGCGCCTCGGTCGAGCTTGTGTTCGACAACAGCGAAGGGCGCGCCGCGGGTCAGTGGAGCACTTACTCAGAGATCGCGGTGCGCCGCGTGCTAACACGCGACGGCACCAGCAGCTATATGGTCAACAACCAGCAGGTGCGGCGCCGCGACATCCACGATATTTTCCTGGGTACGGGGCTGGGTTCGCGCGGTTATGCCATTATCGGTCAGGGCATGATCAACCGCCTGATCGAGGCGCGTCCCGAAGAGTTGCGGGTTTATCTCGAAGAAGCCGCCGGCGTGTCACGCTATAAAGAGCGCCGGCGCGAAACCGAGAACCGCCTCACCGATACGCGCGAAAACCTCACTCGCGTCGAAGACATCCTGCGCGAACTCACCACCCAGCTCGAGAAGCTGGAAGGCCAGGCAGAGGTCGCCCAGCAATACCGCGCCCTGCAGGATGAAGGTGAGCGCAAGCAGCATGCGCTGTGGCTGATCCGCGAAACCAAGGCGCGCGAAGACCAACGCGCAAAGTTTCTGCAGATCGAACAGGCCCAGACTGAACTCGAGGAAGCCATAGCCGGCCTGCGGGCGGGCGAGTCCGCGCTTGAATCGCGTCGGCAGGCCCATTATGCCGCCAGCGATGCCGTGCACGCCGCGCAAGGTCAGCTGTTCGAGGCAGGTGCGCAGGTGAGCCGGCTCGAAGCCGAAATCCGCCATGTGGTCGACTCGCGCAATCGCGTACAGGCGCGCCGCAATCAGCTTCAGGCCCAGATGCAGGAGTGGGCCGATCAACAAGCGCATTGCACAGATCAGATCGCTCAGGCCGAGGCCGATCTCGAAGCTGCGGCGGCGCGCAGCGAAGAGGCGCGCGCCGCCGTCGATGACGCCCATGCCAGCCTGCCTGACATCGAAAACCGGGTGCGCATGGCGGCTGTGTCGCGCGATGAAATGCGCATCGGCCTGGCCAAGGTCGAGCAAGAGCTCGCGCTGGCGGCGCAGTCGCAGCGCGACGCTGATCGCCAACTGCAGGCGCTTGAGCTGCGCCGCGAGCGTCTCGAGCAAGAGCTGCGCAATATGGATGCGCCTGACCCGGCCGAGCTCGAACGGCTGTCCGGTGACAGCGCCGCCATGCAGGAACAGCTCGAGGAAGCGCAGGGCAAGCTGGCCGAGCTCGAAGAGCGCCTGCCCGAACTTGACGTACAGCGGCGCGATGCGCATGCTGCATCCCAAGAAGAAAGCCAGGCTGCAGGCCGAATCGACGCACGGCTGGCCGCGCTGGCCAAGCTCCAGGAAGATGTACAGAAACAGGGCGCGCTCGAGCCTTGGTTAGCCCACCACGAATTGGGCAGCCTGGGCCGCCTGTGGCAAAAGCTGCATATCGACGCGGGCTGGGAAACCGCGCTCGAATCCGTGCTGCGCGAGCGTATGACCGGCCTCGAGCTGCGCCAGATCGAACATGCGCGCGCCTTCGCGAGCGACGCGCCACCGGCGCGGCTCGCGTTTTACCAGTTGCCCCCGGCGGCGCCCGCACCTCAGGCTGTCCCCGGTCTCGTCTCGTTGGCCAGCCTGCTCAAGGTCACCGATCCTGAGTTGCGCACGTTGCTCAATGCCTGGCTGAATAATGTCTATACGGCCACCGACGTTGGGGCGGCGCTGGCCGCGCGCGGCAGCCTTCCCGAAGGCGGCTTGTTCGTGGTGCGCGAAGGTCATCAGGTCGACCGGCACAGTGTGCGTTTCTATGCACCCGACTCCGAGCAGGCCGGTATGCTCGCGCGCCAGCAAGAAATGGAAAACCTGCGCCGCGATGCCAAGGCACGTCAGCTTATCGCCGACGAAGCTGTCACGGCTGCGGCGCGGGCCGATGCAGCGTGGCAGCAGGTGTCGCAGTCTATGGGGCCGGTGCGTCAGCGCGTCGCCGAGCTCACGCGCCGGCTGCACGACGTGCAGCTGGAATACTCGCGGCTGCGCCAGCGTGCTGAACAGTCTGGTGAACGCGTCAGCCGTATTCGCGAAGAGCTCGACGAGATCGGTGCACAGGCCGAGGCGCTGCGCGCCCGCAAAGAAGAGGCCGAGGCCCGCTTCGAAACGCTGGATATCCAGCTCGGCGAACATCAGTCCCGCTTTGCCGATGCCGAATTATCAGGCGAGGATCTGCAATCGCAGGCCGAACAGGCCCGCCAACACCTGCGCGACCTTGAACGTGCCGCACATGAATCCGAGTACGCAGAGCGTTCGCTGCAGTCTCGCATCGCCGACCTCACGCGCAACCTGAAGCTGGCCGCAGATCAGACCGAGCGTGCCAACGCCGAGCTCGAGGGCCTGCAGGGCGAGTTGTTCGAGCTAGACGACGCCGCAGCGCAGGCAGGGCTGCAGGAGGCGCTGGAGATCCGCGCCGAACGCGAAGAAGCGCTTACGCGCGCGCGCATCGAACTCGACAATCTGGCTGCGTCGCTGCGCAGCGCCGATGAGGCGCGAATGGCGCAGGAACGCACACTTGAGCCGCGCCGCGCACGCATTATGGAGCTGCAGCTGCAGGAGCAGGCGGCACGCCTCGCGGTGGAGCAGTTCGCCGAGCAGCTCGACGCGCACGAAGTGGACCGTGAGGCACTGAAGCAGGCACTCGCACAGCAGCCCGAAGAATGGCAGCGCGCCAACTGGCTGCAGGCCGAGGTGCAGCGCATTTCTCGTGTGGTTGAAGGCCTGGGCGCCGTCAATCTGGCAGCGCTGGACGAATTGCGCACAGCCCGCGAACGCAAAGGCTTCTTGGATGCTCAGCATCAGGATCTCACCCAGGCCATCGAAACCCTGGAAGATGCAATTCGCAAGATCGACCGTGAAACCCGTGAACTGCTGCAGGCTACCTTCGATACCGTCAATGGACATTTCGGCGAGCTCTTTCCGCGTCTGTTCGGGGGCGGGGAGGCGAAGCTGATGATCACTGGCGACGAGATCCTCGACGCCGGTGTACAGGTCATGGCGCAGCCGCCAGGCAAGCGTAACAGCACCATTCATCTGCTTTCAGGCGGCGAAAAAGCACTCACGGCCACAGCGCTCGTGTTCGCTCTGTTCAAGCTGAATCCAGCGCCTTTCTGCCTGCTCGATGAGGTGGATGCGCCGCTGGATGACGCCAATACCGAACGCTATGCGAATCTCGTCAATTCCATGAGCGATCAGACACAGTTTTTGTTTATTTCCCATAATAAAATTGCGATGCAGATGGCCAGGCAGTTGGTTGGGGTTACCATGCAGGAGCAAGGCGTATCACGGATTGTGGCGGTCGATATCGAATCGGCGCTGCAACTGGCAGACGCCTGATCAAGGGCGCGGTGGCACATGGGGCGCAATTATTCCAACAAAAGGGCAGCGGGCGTAACGGTGGGGCTCCACAATGAGTGACTTGCAGATTGGTTTGATTCTCCTTGGCGTTGTATTGATACTGGTCGTGCTTCTGTTCAACTGGTGGCAGGACCGTCGCGTGCGGCAAAAAATGCAAGAGCACTTCCCTGAGCGTGAGCATGATCCGCTCATGGGGGCCGTGCATGCCGTGGGCGAGCGCCGCGAACCGGGGCTGGGCGGGCGCGCCGCCGACGAACAAGCATCGGGCGACGACAGCGCCGAAGTCGATCCGGCCACCGAGGCGGTTATCGATATCGCGTTCGCGCAGCCTGTCTCCTCTGAAAACCTGTACCAGGCCCTGCAGCATCTGGGTCGCGTGGGGGGCAAACCGGTACGCATCTTCGCCGAGCGCGAGGGTGGCGGCCACCGTGCTCGCCTGCGTCCACAAGAGTCCTACGTTTCCATGCAGTTGGCCGTTCTGCTCGCCAACCGAGGCGGCCCGCTTACCGACATCGAATGGTCGCAGTTGTGGGCGGCTGCTCAGGGGCTGGCCGAACGCTTCGACGGCGCCATCGAAGGCCCCGAACAGGAGCCTGTGTTGCGGCAGGCTCAAGCGCTCGACGAGCTCTGTGCGGGCTTGGATGCGCAGGTGGGTCTGGTGTTGCGGTTGGTCGATACGCATGCCATCTCCGAGGTCTCGCGCGTACTCAAGGATGTCGGCTTTCTGCCCCATGGCGGCCAGCTCGCATGGATGTCAGACCAAGGCATCCCGCGTTTCACGGCACTGTTCGACGGCAGGCAACTGCGCGAAGTGCAATCCGATGGTGTCCAGCGTATTGACCTGCTGCTCGACCTGCCCAACAGTCCAGCCGACGAGCAAGCCTTCAGTCGAATGGCCAGCGTGGGGCGCGATCTGGCGCGCCGTCTGGGCGCCGAACTGCTCGATGATCAAGGCCGTCCGGTGGCTGATGGCGCCGACCTGGCTATCGACAAGCAATTGCTCGATCTTTACACACGGCTATCCGAGGCCGGTTTTCCTGCAGGTGCCGAACGTACGGTAAGGATGTTTTCGTGACGCATGCGGACGGCGCGCCGTCGGCGGCGCAGCGCATCGATCAGTTGCGGGCAGAGATTTCGGCGCACAGTCACCGCTACTATGTACTTGACGCGCCGGTTGTGTCAGATGCCGAATACGACCGCCTGATGACCGAGCTCCAGGCGCTGGAGCAGGAATACCCTGATCTCGTCACGCCCGACTCTCCCACGCAGCGGGTAGGTGGGCAGCCGCTTGCGGCATTTGCCAGTGTGCGCCATGCGGTGCCCATGCTGTCGCTGGGCAACGCGTTCGACGACAGCGACATCGAAGCATTCAATAAGCGAGTCGCCGATACCTTGCGCGACGCGGGCCTGGCTGGTGCGGAGGGCGAGGTTGAATACGAAACCGAACTCAAGTTCGACGGCCTGGCGGTAAGCCTGCGCTACGAAGACGGGCGCCTGGTACAGGCCGCCACACGCGGCGACGGGCGTACCGGTGAAGACATCACGGCCAACATCCGCACGCTGCGCAACGTGCCACTGCGGCTGCGCGGCGATTATCCGGAAGTCATCGATGTGCGCGGCGAGGTATTGATGAATCGCGCCGATTTCGATCGCCTCAACGACACACAGCGCAAGCGGGGCGAAAAAATATTCGTCAATCCGCGCAACGCCGCTGCCGGCAGCCTGCGACAGCTCGATCCGCGTATTACTGCGCAGCGGCCGTTGCGTTTTTATGCGTATGGCTGGGGTGAACTGCGCGGGGTCCGCACGCCGCGCGAAGCGGGTTCCAATGCGACACAGCCCGATCTTTTCCAGGCCGGCGACTCCGGTGCACCGGTGTTGCCGTGCGACACCCACAGCGCCATGCTCGATTGGCTGGCGCAGCTTGGCCTGCCGGTCAGCCCCCATCGTGGCATCGTGCACGGTGTGCAGGGTTTATTGAGGTATTACGCGGATACCGGCGCGCAGCGTTCTGATCTGCCTTTCGACATCGATGGCGTGGTGTACAAGGTCAATGCCTTGGCGGCGCAGCGCGTGCTGGGCTTTGTGGCTCGCGCGCCGCGGTTTGCGCTGGCGCACAAATTCCCCGCCCAAGAGGAAACCACCCGCTTGATGGACATCGAGGTGCAGGTTGGCCGCACTGGGGCGATCACTCCGGTAGCGCGCCTGCAGCCTGTGTTTGTAGGCGGGGTCACGGTTACCAATGCCACACTGCACAACGAAGACGAGGTGCGGCGCAAAGACGTGCGTATCGGCGATACAGTCATTGTCCGCCGTGCCGGCGACGTGATACCCGAAGTGGTGGGCCCGGTGCTGGAGTTGCGGCCGGATGACGCCCGTGCGTTCATCATGCCGACACATTGCCCGGTATGTGGATCGGCCATCGAACGTCCCGAGGACGAAGCCGTTTCGCGCTGCACCGGCGGTCTGTTCTGCGCCGCCCAACGCAAGCAGAGCCTGCGCCATGCGGCCAGCCGCAAGGCGCTGGACATCGAAGGGCTGGGCGAAAAACTCATCGATCAATTAGTCGATAGTGGCCGCGTTGGCTCATTGGCCGATCTTTTCGGGCTTAAGGCCGAAGAACTGCTGCTGCTCGACCGCATGGGCCGCAAATCAGCCGACAATCTTATCCAGGCGCTGGATCAGGCACGCCATCCGGAGCTTGGGCGCCTTCTTTATGCGTTGGGCATCCGTCATGTGGGCGAGAGCACGGCTCGTGATCTGGCGCTGCATTTCGGTACGATCGACGCGGTCATGGACGCCAGCGAAGACGCGTTGTTGCAAGTACGCGATGTCGGCCCGGTAGTGGCTGGGTCGATTGCCCGGTTTTTTGCCGAGCCGCACAATCGGCAGGTCATCGCCGAGCTTGCGCGCGCGGGCGTTCACGCTACGGTTGAGGCTGCTCCCTCCGGCGGCGGGCAGGCACTTGCCGGCAAGACACTGGTGCTCACAGGCACCATGCCCAACTGGACGCGCGACGAGGCCACCCGGCATATCCTGGCGGCGGGCGGCAAGGTCAGTGGGTCGGTGTCAAAGAAAACCGCCTATGTAGTGGCGGGCGAAGAGGCGGGCAGCAAGCTTGCCAAGGCTGAAGAACTCGGCGTGCCCGTGCTGGATGAAGACGGCCTGAAGAAACTGCTGGGGGTGTAGCTGCGTTGGCCAGGCGGCGGGCGTCTGCCGCTCGCCTTGCGAGCCAGGGTGCTGTATGTATCCGCGCGGGCCGGGTTTCCCCGGCCGTGGCGGTTTACTTGCTGCTGGCTTCCTTGCTGCCGTTTTCCTTGATGGTGGCGCCTTTCATCAATTGCTCCTGGAATGTGGCCAACTCTTGCTGGCGCATCATTTCCTCGAGCTGGGGCTTTACTTCCTCAAGCGGCGGGAAGGTGGCCGTGCGCGTGTCTTCGGCCTGGATGATATGCCAGCCGAATTGCGTCTTTACCGGCGCGCTGGTCATTTCGCCCTTTTTCAGGCTCTCGGCCGCCTGGGCGAACTCGGGCACATAGTTGCTGGTGGGCGCCCAGCCCAGATCGCCGCCGTTCTTGCCACTGCCGGGATCTTTCGAGTTTTTCTTGGCGGCTTCATCGAAGGAAACCTTCTTGGCCTTGATCTGTGCGATCAGATCCTTGGCCTTCTGCTCATCGTCCACCAGGATATGGCGCAGTTTGTATTCCTTTTTGTCGCCCTGGGCCTTCTTGATCTGCTCATATTCAGCCTTGATGGCGTCGTCGGTGACCGGGTTCTTTTCAAGGTGATCAGCCATCAGGGCCCGTACCAGGATACCCTGGCGAGCCAGTTCGATTTCCTGCTGGACATCGGCTTTCTTGGCAATGCCTGCCTTCTCGGCGGCCTGTACAGCCACCAGGCGATGGATCATCTCCTGCTTGACCTGTGCACGCAGTTCGGGTGTGTCTTGGGCGCCTTGCTTGATGAGCAGGCTGACGAACTGATCGACCTGCTTCTGGGTGAGGTCTTGCCCGTTGACGGTGGCCACGGTCTGCGCGAATGCGGGCAGGGCGATGGCGCAACTGGCGGCGAATACTGCGAGTCGTTTCATGGATTTCCTTTTGGGTCGGTATGGAAGATTCAGGTAGCGTCCCGGGCGTCGATCGCCAGGGCGTGAATGGGGAAGGGCATGAGATCGCGAACGCAATCGTACACCAGGCGATGGCGGGCAACAGTGCCCAAGCCGGTGAATGCATCGCACCATATTCTTACGCGGAAGTGGCTGGCGCCGCCGCGCGCGCCGACGTGACCTGCATGCAGGTGCGACTCATCGACGATATCCAGGACAATGGGAGAGAGCCCCTGCAGGCGTTCTCGCAGCAGGGTGGAGCGGTCTGTGTTCATCAGGTGCGATCCTCTGGCTTGGGCAAGGGTTGGGGTGCGCCGACGTCGTCATGCATGTGGCGCCCCAGCCAGAGGGATTGCACAATCACGAACACCAGCAGCAAGGCCATCAGGCCAAATACTTTGAAATTTACCCATTGTGCATCGGTGAAGCGGCCGGAAAACGCGACATACAGATTGAGTGCGCCAGAGGCCAGAAAGAAGATTGCCCAGCTCAGGTTCAGCCTGTCCCAGGCCCCGTCGGGCATGGAGATCTTGCCGTCCATCAGCCGCCGCATCAGGTTGCGGCCAAAGAATACCCGTGCGCCCAGCAGGATGGCGCCGAACAGCCAGTACAGCACCGTGGGCTTCCACTTGATGAACGCCTCGTTATGGAACAGCAGCGTGGCGCCGCCGAATACCGTGATGACGGTAACGTTGATCCAATGCGTGGCTTCGATCGCCTTGCCCCGGGCCTTGAGCCAGATCATCTGGCCTACCGCCGCCACCATGGCGACGGCAGTGGCGGTGAAGATGTCCGAGAGTTTGAACGCCGCGAAGAACAGCAGCAGCGGAAAGAGGTCGAACAGGAATTTCTTCATTGGCCGGTCTGGGTGGAAGGCTCGAATTTAAGGGACACCGAATTGATGCAGTAGCGCAGACCGGTGGGCGGTGGGCCATCGGGAAAGACGTGCCCCAAGTGTGAGTCACAGATGTTGCACAGCACTTCGGTGCGGATCATGCCGTGGGTGGTGTCGGTTTCTTCGCGGATGTTGGCCGGGTTGAGCGGCTCGAAGTAGCTGGGCCAACCACAGCCTGCATCGAATTTGGTGTCGGAGGCGAACAACGGCGTGCCACAGCCGACACAGCGGTAAATGCCGGCCTCAGTCGTGTTCCAGTAACGGCCCGTAAAGGGGCGTTCGGTGCCTTTGAGCCGAGCGACGCTGTACTCCTCAGGCGTGAGCTCCGCGCGCCACTGTGCGTCGCTCTTGGTGATTTTTTCCATCTGTCTGGCCAGGAGCCGGCTTGCCCGCCGGCCCGATAAAAGTTGGATACGCCATTGCTGCGCATTGGCACGGCAATGAATAGTACATGCACCATGTTAATCGACTTTCAAAGTCGCGTCAGGTTCCCGGATTGTCGATGATTTTGACGCCTGTGGTCATACAGGCTTCAAGCATCTGGTAAATACTAATACGTGCTTGAGGCCTGAAGTGATACGCTTAATTGCGTAAGGTGTCAGAAACTGTATAACGTCAAAGAATGGCCGGACAAGGTGCACGCACGTTCAGTACCCTTGCACTTTTGGGGGGCCGGTTTCAACTATGGAGACAACAATGGTGAACAACAAGGCGGCCCGCCTTTCAACCCTGGCCGGTGCAGTGGCCCTGGCATTGCCGATGCTGGCAATGGCGCAGATCAAGGTCGGCATCACGATTTCCAGCACCGGCCCGGCGGCGTCGCTGGGGATCCCCGAGCGCAATACCGTGTCGCTGCTACCCACCGAGGTGGCAGGCCAGAAAATTGAGTATATCGTGCTGGATGACGGCACGGACACGACGGTGGCCGTCAAGAACATGCGCAAGCTCATCACCGACGATAATGTCGATGTGGTCGTGGGCTCGTCCGTTTCGCCCAGTTCGCTCGCCATGGTCGATGTAGCGGGCGAAACCAAGACACCCATGATCAGTGTGGCCGCCAATGCCAAGATTGTCGAGCCCGTCGAAGGGCCGCGCACATGGGTATTCAAAACGCCGCAGAATGACCAGTTGATGGCCAGTGCGCTCGCTGATGCCATGGCCAAGCAGGGCGTCAAGACCCTCGGTTTCATTGGCTACACCGATGCCTACGGTGAAGGCTGGCTCCAGGTGATGACAGAGGCCGCCAAGGCCAAAGGCATCAAGATGGTGGCGGTGGAGCGCTACGGCCGCACCGACACGAGCGTGACTGGGCAGGCGTTGAAGCTGATTGCCGCCAACCCGGACGGCATACTGGTGGCGGGTTCCGGCACGCCTGTGGCGCTGCCGCAGTCCGAGCTCAAAAGCCGCGGCTACAAGGGCATCATGTACCAGACTCACGGCGCCGCCAACAACGATGTGCTGCGGGTATGCGGCAAAGATTGCGAAGGCATGATTCTGCCGGCCGGCCCGCTGTTGGTGGCCGATCAACTGCCCGACAGCAACCCGGTGAAGAAGACCGCGCTCGAATACAAGGTCAAGTACGAAGCCAAGTACGGTGCGGGCACGATCAATACCTTCGGGGGCCATATGTGGGACGCCGGCCTGCTGATTGCGCACGCCATTCCCGCAGCGCTCAAAACCGGCGCCAAGCCGGGCACGCCTGAGTTCCGCAAGGCCCTGCGCGATGGGATCGAAAGCGTGAAGGATCTTTCCGCATCGCAGGGCGTGTTCAACATGGGCCCCAAGGATCACGCTGGTTTCGACAAGCGCGCGCGTGTGATGGTCAAGGTCGTCGACGGCAAGTGGACCTACCAGCCCGACCTCTGATGCGGCGTGTGCGAGCCCACGCGGGTTTTCCGCGTGTGCTCGCGGATCTCATGATCTAATGGCAGGCATACCGGACATGGCGGCATGCCGGAAACCGGCCCCGAGGGCCGGTTTTTCGCGCCCGCGATGCAGTACCCGTGCGCTGATGGGCATGCGCAGGGCCGGCTTGGAAGCAAAGAGCAGTTCTCGATGAACCTGACAATAATACTTATCCTTCTACAGGATGGCGTCATGAACGGCGCCATCTATGCCCTGTTGGGGCTGGCGCTGGTGCTGGTGTTTGTGGTTACCCGCGTCATATTCATCCCCCAGGGCGAATTCGTTGCATTCGGGGCGCTCACGCTCGCCTACCTGGTCAATGGCCGCACGCCTGGAACGGTAACGCTGTTATTGCTCATGGGCGCGCTTACGTTTCTCGTCGAGGCGCTGGCGGCCGTGCGGCGAGGCGGCGCCAGGAGCCTGTGGCGCACCGCCGTGTGGACGCTTTGCCTGCCTGTGGCGCTGTATGCGCTCGCTCCATTTGTGGTGGCCAAGGGCACACCCCTCTGGCTCAATGTCTTGTTCTCGCTGGTGCTGGTGATCCCGATGGGGCCGATGATTTATCGTCTGGTCTACCAGCCGGTGGCTGAAGCCAGTGTGTTAGTGCTGCTGATCATTTCGGTGGCGGTGCACTTCGCGCTCACCGGGCTGGCGCTGGTCTTTTTCGGTGCCGAAGGTTGGCGCACGCCGCCTTTCATGGAAGGCAATGTGCAACTGGGCCCGGTGAACTGGACTGCACAAACCTTCTTCGTGCTGGGCACCTGCGCGGCGCTCATCGTGGCGCTCTGGCTGTTTTTCGGCAAAACGCTTTATGGCCGCGCGCTGCGCGCCACAGCCGTGAATCGGCGTGGTGCGCGGCTGGTGGGCATCAGCACGAATATGTCGGGCAGCCTTACCTTTACGCTCGCGGCCGCCATCGGTGCATTGTCAGGCATGCTGATCGCACCGGTCACGACCATTTACTACGATACTGGCTTTCTGATTGGCCTCAAAGGCTTTGTGGCGGCCATTTTCGGTGGCCTGGTCAGCTATCCCCTGGCAGCTGGCGGCGCGCTGTTTGTCGGCATCCTTGAAGCATTTGCCTCGTTCTGGGCTAGTGCCTACAAAGAAGTGATTGTCTTCACACTGATCATTCCGGTGCTGTTGTGGCGCTCTTTTGGTGTGCATTCCACCGACGATGAGGAGTGATGCCATGACCCGTACTCGCACCGCCAATCGTCTTCTGCTTGCGGCCGTCATCGTGGTGTTGGCAGCCTTGCCACTGTTCCCTGCGACGCCCGCGTTCTGGATCACGCATCTCAATTACATCGGCCTGGCAAGCCTGGTCGTGCTCGGCCTGGTCGTACTTACCGGCGTCAGCGGGCTCACCTCTTTCGGCCAGGCCGCATTCGTCGGTATCGGCGCATATTCGTCGGCTTGGCTCACCACCGCCATGGGCATGTCGCCCTGGCTCGGGCTGCTGGCGGGCTTGGCCGTCACTTTCGTCGTCGCCTACCTGCTGGGCGCGATCACGCTGCGCCTGTCTGGCCACTATCTGCCGCTGGGTACGATTGCCTGGTCGCTGGCGCTGTACTACCTCTTCGGTAACCTCGCCTTCCTGGGGCAGTACGACGGCATCGCCGGTATCGTGCCCATTGAGATCTTTGGCCTCTCGCTCGCGCGGGGTCGACATATCTACTATTTGATCTGGCTGTGCGTGCTGTTGGCACTGTGGGCCACGCGCAATTTGCTCGATTCGCGGCCAGGCCGCGCGATCCGTGCGCTGCGCGGAACCAGTGGCATGGCCGAGTCGTTCGGCATCAATATGGCGTCGTACAAGGTCATCGTGTTTGTGTATGCGGCGCTGCTGGCCAGCCTGTCGGGCTGGTTGTATGCGCATATGCAGCGCGCGGTCAGCCCCAGTCCGTTCGGGTTGAACTACAGCATTGAATATCTCTTCATGGCGGTGGTGGGCGGCGCGGGCAGCGTCTGGGGGGCGGTGTTGGGTTCAGGCCTGATCCTCACCCTCAAGGATCAGTTGCAGAACGTGCTGCCCAAACTGTTGGATACCACTGCCAATTTCGAGCTGATCGTCTTTGGTGTACTGATGATTCTGGTGCTGCAGTATGCGCGGCACGGTGTATGGCCGTTGCTCGCGTCGTGGTGGTCGTCGGTGGCCGGCACGGCCGATGCGCGCCGTCTGCCCGCGCCGCCGGCCGCGCCATTGCTTGCACTGCGTCCACGCCCTGAGAAGGGCACTACCGTGCTGGAGGTCGACGCCGTACGCAAGGAGTTCGGTGGCCTGGTGGCTGTGAACGACATCAGCTTTACGCTCAAGGCGGGGGAAATCATGGGCCTGATCGGCCCCAACGGCGCGGGCAAGAGCACTACTTTCAACCTTATTTCAGGGGTGTTGCCCGCCACACGCGGCAAGGTCAACTTTCGCGGCCAGCGGCTTGAAAAGCTCAACGCCCGCTCGATTGCCAGCCTTGGCGTGGGGCGCACCTTTCAGCACGTGCAATTGCTGCCGGGCATGACAGTGCTTGAAAACGTTGCGCTGGGTGCGCACCTGCGCAGCCGGGTCGGTGTGCTGCCGGCGCTGTTGCGAGCCGATCGGCGCCCGGAAGCGGAGCTCTTGCATGAGGCCGCGCGCCAATTGCAGCGGGTCGGGCTGGGTGATTACCTCTATGAACAGGCCGGCAATCTGGCGCTCGGCCAACAGCGCATCGTCGAAATCGCCCGCGCGCTGGCCGCGGATCCAGTGCTGCTGCTGCTGGACGAACCTGCCGCGGGCCTGCGCTATAAAGAAAAGCGGAATCTGGCCGCAGTGCTCGATCAGTTGCGCCAGGAAGGCATGAGCATTCTCTTGGTGGAGCACGATATGGATTTCGTGATGAACCTGACCGATCATATCGTCGTCATGGACTTCGGTACAAAGATCGCCGAAGGCGATCCTGATGCAGTGCAGCGCAATCCGGCGGTGCTGGAAGCCTATCTGGGTGGTATAGATGACGACTTGGAGATGGATCTGCCCGGCGATGTCGCCGCTGCGTTGCAAGGGAGCCCGTCATGAGCGAACGCACACACAGCGCAGGCAGTCCTCTGCTGCGCGTCGATGCTTTGTCGGTGCGCTACGGCAAGGTAAACGCTGTAAGTGAGGCCGCTATCGTAGTACCGCCGGGAAGTATCGTTACTGTCATCGGTGGAAATGGCGCGGGCAAGTCTACGCTGCTCAACGCCATCATGGGCGCCTTGCCGGCTACAGGAAACAGCGTCGGTTCGGTCCAGTATCTGGGCAACGAAATCCTGGGCTGGGAAGTAGAGCGGCGTGTGGCGGGCGGTATGTCGCTGGTCCCTGAAAGGCGTGAGCTGTTTGGCAGCATGACGGTCGAAGACAATCTGCTGTTGGGCGGATTCCGGCTCTATCGCGCCGGCAAACCTGGCTGGCGCAACACGATGCAAGCCGTGTACGAGCTCTTTCCGCGCCTGCGTGAACGACGCATACAGGAGGCCGGCACCCTGTCGGGGGGAGAGCGCCAGATGCTGGCTGTGGGCCGCGCTCTGATGGCGCAGCCTCGGCTGCTGATGCTGGATGAACCCAGTCTGGGCCTGGCGCCGCGCATCGTGCGAGAGATATTCCAGATCATTGCCCGCCTGCGCAGCACCGGCGTATCCATTCTGCTCGTGGAGCAGAATGCCCGCGCTGCGTTGCAAGTGGCCGACTACGGCTACGTGCTCGAAACCGGCGAAATTGTGTTAGAAGGGCCTGCAGCACAGCTTGCCGGGAACCCGCGCGTGATTGAAAGTTATCTGGGGCTGGGCAAAGGGAAGCCGGTGCCGGCATAGCCCCGCTGCCTAGGGCGCCTGGCAAAGGCATAGAAAAAGGACGCACGATTTTGCGTCCTTTTTGGTGCAGGGGGTGGCGGGGCACGCCTGGACGTGCCGTATCAGCCCTGCACGGTCGCGCCGCGGCTGCGGCGCCAATGCAGCAGTTCGCCAATGATGCCGCGCCGGAAGGCCAGTACGGACAACACGAAGATCAGGCCGATCACAATCGTGACCGATTCGCCCAGCGAACGGAACCATTCTTGTCCGGTGCTTTGGGCCAGGAAACGGCCGAACTCGCCGACTTTGTTTTCCAGAATGACCACGATGCACGCACCCAGCACGGGGCCCACGAATGTGCCCAGACCACCGATCAGCGTCATCAGAATCACCATGCCGGACATCTGCCAAGTGGCGTCGGACAGTGTGGCGGACACAAACACCAGCGACTTGGTGGCGCCCGCCAGGCCCGCCAGCGCCGCCGACAGGACGAAGGCCAGCAGCTTGAACCGATCGACGTTGTAGCCCAGCGAGATAGCGCGCGGCTCGTTCTCTCGCAAGGCCTTGAGCACTTGACCGAAAGGCGAGTTGATGGCGCGCCAGCAGACGAAGTAGCCAAAGAAGAAGATCCCCATCACCACGTAGTAGAGGTTCAGGTCGTCGGAAAGATCAAGCCCGAAGAAGGTGCCGCGTGGTATCCCTTGCAGGCCGTCTTCGCCATGCGTGAAGGGCGCCTGCAGGAAGAAGAAGAACACCATCTGAGCCATGGCCAGCGTGATCATGGCGAAGTAGATGCCGCTGCGGCGGATGGCAAGCCCGCCCATGACCAGGCCCATGGCCGCTGCGACGACGGTGCCGAACAACAGCCCTACTGGCGTGGACCAGCCCCATACCGCCAGCGCGTGGCCGGTGGCATAGGCGGCGCCGCCGAGAAAGGCGGCATGTCCGAAGGAAAGCAAACCAGTGAACCCGAGCAAGAGGTTGAAGGCGCAGGCAAAAAGCGCATAGCACATCACCTTCATGACGAAAATGGGATAAGCGCCTGCCATCGGCAGCAGGGCGATGATAATGGCGGCGGCAAGGTAAGCGATCAGTTCGCGATTCATTTCTCTTTTCCAAACAGGCCCGCGGGGCGCAGCAGCAGCACGATGACCATGATGATGAACACGACGGTATTGGAGGCCTCGGGCCAGAAGACCTTGGTGAAGCCTTCGATGATGCCCAGGCCCAAGCCGGTGAGGATGGAGCCCATGATGGAGCCCATGCCGCCGATAACGACCACCGCGAACACCACAATGATGAGGTTGGAGCCCATCAGCGGCGACACTTGCATGATGGGGGCCGCCAGTACGCCAGCGAAACCGGCGAGGGCGACGCCGAAGCCATAGGTCAGGGTGACCAGCAGCGGCACATTGACACCGAAGGCCTCGACGAGTTTGGGGTTCTCGGTGCCGGCCCGCAACAGCGCGCCTAGCCGCGTTTTTTCGATGACAAACCAAGTCATCAGGCAGATCAGGACCGAGGCCACGACGACCCAGCCGCGATAGACGGGCAAATACATGAAGCCGAGGTTGACACCGCCCTGCAGTAATGCGGGCGTTGCATAGGGTTGCCCTGACACGCCGTATAGGCTGCGGAACAGCCCTTCGATGAGCAGCGTCAGCCCGAAGGTGAGCAGCAGCCCATAAAGGTGATCGAGCTTGTAGAGGTGGCGAATCAGGAGGCGCTCGAGAATGATGCCGAACAGGCCAACAATGATAGGCGCCACGATCAGCATGACCCAGTAATTGAGGCCGAGGTACTGCAGGCCCATCCATGCCACGAAGGCGCCCAGCATATAGAGGGCGCCGTGCGCGAAATTGATGATGTTCAGGAGGCCGAAGATAACGGCCAGACCGAGGGAAAGTACCGCGTAGAAAGAGCCATTGACCAGCCCAAGCAGCAGTTGCCCAAGCAGCGCCTGGACGGGAACGCCGAATAGTGAAGTCATAAAGTCACGTTATCCAAGAGAGTATCCTGTGCGATCCGGCAAGGAGCGGGGCGGGCAGCCCCGCCCCGGCCGGCATCACTTCTTCTTGAAAATTTCGCACGTGGATTCGGCGGGTGTTGTGTAGACCTCGTCGCCGGGCAACTTGGATACGACGTTGTAGTAGTCCCACTCGCCCTTGGATTCGGATGGCTTCTTCACCTGCATCAGGTACATGGTGTTGAGCACGCGGCCATCTTCGCGCACCGCCGCGTCGTGGGCGAAGAAGTCGTTGATTTTGTTCGACTTCATCCACTTCATGATCGTATCGGCGTCATCGGTGCCGCTCGTCTTGACGGCCTTGAGGTAATACGATGCGGCCGAGTAGTCGCCGGCCTGCAGGAAGGATGGCATGCGATTGACCTTTTCCTTGAAGCGGGCGGCCCACTTGCGTGATGCGTCGTCCTGGTTCCAGTACCAGGCCGAGGTGAGGTACATGCCCTGGGTGGTGTCCAGCCCCAGCGCGTGAACGTCGTTGATGAACACCAACAGGCCAGCCAGGCTCATGCTTTGCGTGACGCCGAATTCTTTGGCGGCTTTGACGGAGTTGACGAAGTCCCCGCCAGCGTTGGCCAGCCCGAGGATCTTGGCACCCGAGGACTGCGCCTGCAGCATGAAGGAGGAGAAGTCGGATGTGCCCAGTGGCACGCGCACTTGGCCCTTTACGTCGCCGCCGGCTTTCTTGACCACGGCGGCGGTATCGCGCTCGAGGGAGTGGCCGAAGGCATAGTCAGCCGTCAGGAAAAACCAGGATTTGCCGCCATTCTTCACCACCGCCGAGCCGGTGCCGCGCGCCAGTGCGACAGTGTCATAAGCATAGTGGATGGTGTAGGGGCTGCATTGCGAATTGGTAAGGTTGGATGAGCCTGCACCAATGGCAAGGAAGGGCTTTTGCTTCTCCTTCGCCACCTGGGCCATGGCCAGGGAAGTGGCGGAGTTGGTGCCGCCGAGCAGCATGTCGAGTTTTTGCTCGTCGAACCATTCGCGGGCCCGCGACGAGGCAATGTCGGCCTTGTTCTGGTGATCAGCGACCAGCAGCTCGATCTTTTTGCCGTCGATGGCGCCGCCGGCATCGGCAATGGCCATCTTGATGGCTTCAACCCCGCCCGGACCATCGATGTCAGAGTACACGCTGGACATATCGGTAATGAAACCGATGCGGATCACGTCATCGGAAATGCCTGCCGCCAGGCCTGGCGCTGACAGAGTAAGGCCTGCAAGTGCAAAGGCAGCGGGGAGGGAGCGCAATTTCATGGGTATATCTCCTGTTTTTGTGATGCCCGGCCGGCCGGTATGGCCGCGCCAGGTTTATACGCCCAGCAACGTATTGAGGGTATCCTGTTTGGATTCGAGTTCGGCGGCGGCGATTTCTTCGACCACCTGACCATGTTCGATGACGTAGAATCTGTCCGCCAGCGGCGCCGCGAAGCGGAAGTTCTGTTCGACCATCACGATGGTGTAGCCTTTTTCCTTCAGGGCGGAGATCATCCGCGCCAGTGCCTGCACGATCACGGGTGCGAGGCCTTCGGAAATTTCGTCGAGCAGCAGCAGGTTTGCGCCGGTACGCAGTATGCGCGCGACGGCCAGCATTTGCTGCTCTCCACCCGAGAGCCGGGTGCCTGGTGAATGCCTGCGCTCATGCAGATTGGGGAACATGGCGTAGATTTCGGCGAGCGACATGCCTCCGCCCAGCGTGTCGCCGACCACGGGTGGCAACAGCAGGTTTTCTTCGCATGTGAGGCCGGCAAAAATACCGCGTTCTTCAGGGCAGTAGCCGATCCCCAGGTGCGCGATGCGGTATGTAGGCAGGTCAATGGATTCGGTGCCCTGTATGCGTACCGAGCCGCTGCGCTCGCTGGTCAAACCCAGGATGGCACGCAGCGTGGTGGTGCGGCCCGATCCGTTGCGCCCCAGTAGGGTTACCACTTCGCCCTTGTCGACGTGCAGCGTGATGCCGTGCAGTACATGCGATTCGCCGTACCAGGCGTTAAGGTCTTTGATGTCGAGTGCGCGTGTCGTCATCAGTGTGCTCCCTCGAGTTCGCCGGCACTGGTGCCCATATAGGCCTCCATGACCTGAGCATTGCGTGAAACTTCCTGATACGGGCCTTCCGCGAGCACTGAGCCTCGCGCAAGCACGGTGATGCGGTCGGCGATGCGCGCTACCACGTTCATGTTGTGTTCGACCATCAGAATGGTGCGGCCCGCGCTGACCTTCTTGATCAACTGAGTGACGCGGTCGACGTCTTCGTGGCCCATGCCCTGCGTGGGCTCGTCCAGCAGCATAAGCGCGGGCTCCATCGCCAGCGTGGTGGCTATCTCGAGGGCGCGCTTGCGGCCATAGGGCAGGTTGACGGTGATTTCATTGCTGAACTTGCCCAGGTCGACCTCTTCGAGGAGTTCTTGTGCGCGGCCATTCAGTGTGCGCAGCAGCTTGTCGCTGCGCCAGAAATGAAAGGATGTCCCCGTGGCGCGCTGCAGGCCCACACGCACGTTCTCGAGCACGGTGAGCTGGGGAAACACTGCGGAAATCTGGAACGAGCGGACAATGCCTTGACGGGCGATCTGCGCCGGCGCCTGGTGGGTGATCTCCTTTCCGTCGAAATAAATATGGCCGGCGGTGGGGACGAGGAATTTGGTGAGCAGGTTGAAGCAGGTGGTCTTGCCGGCGCCATTGGGGCCGATCAGCGCGTGGATGTGGCCACGCTTAACCTGCAGATTGACATCGTCCACCGCAACGAAACCGCGAAATTCCTTCGTGAGATGTTTTGTCTCCAGGATGTAGTCGTCCATACGGCGTTTCTTTTCTTTTGAGAGTTCAGGCTTTGAATGTCACCCAGTATGCTAGCTTGGTCCCTCTCGCGCCATGCGGGTTTTTCATAGGTGCTGCACAGCATCATCGGCATGAATACGTCATGCGGCAGTCATGTGGTCTTTTCCTTGAACTCGCACAGGTCTGTGATGCCGCACAGAGGGCATTTGGGTTTGCGTGCCACGCAGATATACCGCCCATGCAGGATCAACCAGTGATGTGCGTCGTGGATGAACTCCTTGGGCGTGGTTTTTTCGAGTTTGCGTTCGACCTCAGTGACAGTCTTGCCCCGCGCCAAGCCGGTTCGATTGGCCACGCGGAAGATATGCGTATCGACCGCAATCGTGGGATGGCCGAAAGCGGTGTTAAGCACGACGTTGGCTGTCTTGCGACCCACGCCAGGCAGGGCTTCAAGCGCGGCACGGTCATTGGGAACCTGCCCGTCGTGCAAGTCGATCAGCATCCGGCACGTCTTGATGACATTGGCGGCCTTAGTTTTGTATAGGCCAATGGTCTTGATGTATTGAGCCAGCCCCTCCTCGCCCAGCGCCAGCAGGCCCCTGGGCGTGCCATGCTGGGGGAAAAACGTGCGCGTGGCAAGGTTGACCGACCTGTCCGTAGCCTGGGCCGACAAAATCACGGCGATCAGCAACTGAAAAGTGCTGTCATATTCGAGTTCGGTCGTGGGGTGTGGATTGGCGGCACGCAGCCGCGTATAGATCTCGATGCGCTTGGCGTTATTCATGATTCTGGCGCCGCTGGCGGGCACGCTCCAGGGCGCGCGCGATCGCTGCGTGGCGGGCGTCGGGGTTGTCGGCGGCGGCCAACGCCACGGGTGCTTTGTTGGCCAGGGTGCGGGCAGCCAGCGACGCATCTTCGTGATGCAGAGTATCGAGCCGCTGGCGGCGGTGCTGATGGCGCGCGCGGGCCGCGTCGGCGCGCTCGGGCGTCCAGGCATGCGGATCGGGGGCCATGCTGATGCAATCCACCGGGCACGGCGCCACGCATAATTCGCAGCCGGTGCAAAGGTCCGGTATCACAGTGTGCATGAGCTTGTTCGCCCCGACAATGGCATCGACGGGACAGGCTTGTATGCATAGCGTGCAGCCGATGCAATGCGCTTCATCGATCACCGCGAGTCGCGGTGGAGCGTGTTCGCCGCAGCTTGTATCCAGCGAAAGTTCGGGTACGCCCAGCAGTGTTGCCAGCGCGCGGATACCGTCAGCGCCGCCCGGCGGGCAGCGATTGATGGCCGCGCGGCCTTCAGCGATGGCTTGCGCATAGGGGCGGCAGCCATCGAAACCGCATTTCGTGCATTGGGTCTGGGGCAGTACCGCATCGATGCGGTCTATCGTGGATGACAGGGACATGGCAAACCGTTCAGGCCGCGCCGGCGGCTGCGCGTGTGGCAAGCACAGTGCAACCGCGTGGAGCGCGGGGCGCCCATGACTGCGCGCAGGGGCAGGCCGCCGCACCAGCGCACGGCGCCCGTGGAGCCAGGCGGCGCCTTAGGCTGCCTGGCGGATGAA
Source organism: Paracandidimonas lactea (assembly GCF_021653995.1). Lineage (NCBI taxonomy): Bacteria > Pseudomonadati > Pseudomonadota > Betaproteobacteria > Burkholderiales > Alcaligenaceae > Paracandidimonas > Paracandidimonas lactea. The sequence goes on along the minus strand of NZ_JAJJOZ010000004.1, from coordinate 209,217 downwards.
TGCCGCTATTTTAGGGCAAATCATTTCGCGCCAGCGACGACCCGAGAAAATGCCATAGTGGCCACAGCCTGGCGCGGTGTACTGCTCCCGGCGGGTGGCGGGAATATTGCGGCACAATTCATGCGCGGCATGCGTCTGGCCCAGCCCGGAAATGTCGTCCAGCTCGCCTTCGATGGTCAGCAGGGCCACCTTGCGAATGGCCGCCGGCTCCACCTTTTGTCCGTCCACCACACGTGTGCCGCGTGGCAGTTCGTATTCCTGGAATACGCTGCGGATGGTGTCGAGATAAAACTCGGCACTCATGTCCAGCACGGCGTTGTACTCGTCATAGAAGCGTCGGTGCCCCTCGGCGTCGTCATCGTCGCCCTTGAGCAGGTCAATGTAAAAATCGTAATGCGAGCGCAGATGGCGATCGGGGTTCATGGCCACGAAACCAGCATGCTGGAGAAAGCCCGGGTAGACCTCCCGGCCGGCGCCTGGGTAGCGCGGCGGTACCCGGTGGATCAAGTTGTCTTCGAACCAGGCATAAGGTTTGGTAGTAGCCAGGCGGTTGACCTGTGTGGGCGACTTGCGTGCGTCGATCGGGCCGCCCATCATCACCATGCTGCGCGGCAGAGCGTTGTCACCGTCGGCCGCCATCAGTGCAATAGCGGTCAGTACCGGCACCGTGGGTTGACAGACGGAGATGACATGAAGGTCGGGCCCCAGATGCTGGATGAATTCCCGGATATAGCGGACGTAGTCGTCGAGGCCGAAGCCGCCCCGGGACAGCGGCACCATGCGCGCATCGATCCAGTCTGTGACATAGACGTCGTGGGCGGGCAACAGCGCCTGTACCGTGTCGCGCAGCAGGGTGGCATGATGGCCCGACATCGGCGCCACCAGCAGGACGCGCGGATCGGCGCCGGTTTTTACCCCCGCGCGTTCGAAATGCACAAGATTACAGAACGGTTTGCTCATCGAAACGTGGACGGAAACTTCCACATGATGGCTGCCGATCCGGGTGCTGGCCAGCCCCCATTCGGGTTTTTCGTAATCTTTGCCCAGCCGATGCACGAGTTCATACGTAGCGGCAAGTTGCCTGGAAAAGGGCGTATAGGTGAAGGGGCTGCGTGGATTCGAAAACAGTTGGGAACCGGTTTCAGTAAACGCAGCCAGCGGGCTCAGAAATGCGCGCTGGAGCTCATGGAGGTCGTACAGCATAGAGAGAAAGCCCTATTTCTTTGTGTTGTATTATTTTATAGACCTTTCAAGGATCCAAAACAACGGGCTATTTGCTGATTTGACCCCTTCCTAGGGATTAGAGATTCATAATTACTGTAAAGTTTGGCGCGAAAGCAACACTTATGAGTTTCGCGCCACGCGTGAGTTCATGCAATCAGCGTTTGAGGTGCTGGAGCTTGTCAGGCACGCCGTTCCAGTCGTCCGCGCCTTCGAGCGGCTTCTTGGAGCGATTGATGGGGCCAAACTCGGGTGACAGCTCAGCGTTGAGGGCAATGAACTGAAGCTGATCCTGCGGTACATCTTCTTCGGCGAAGATGGCATTGGCGGGGCATTCGGGTACGCAGACGGCGCAGTCGATGCATTCGTCGGGGTCGATGACCAGGAAGTTCTCGCCTTCGCGGAAGCAGTCCACCGGGCATACGTCGACACAGTCAGTGAACTTGCACTTGATACAGTTTTCGGTGACTACGTGAGTCATATTTCAGGGCTCCAACTACAGACAATCCCGATTTTACCCAATATGCGTCCCGCTGCCCCCCATACCTATGGGGCGTACATGGAAAATGGAATACACTGCGCCGCTTATACTAAGATTCATCAGTAAGGCAAGTTGCGGGCGCCGGCCCGGGCGGCCCCCGACACAACCTGTTCATCCAGCCGCTGGCACTGCACAATGGTCATCACTTCATTACTCGATACTGATCTGTACAAGTTCACCATGATGCAGGTTGTGTTGCATCATTTTCCGGCTGCGCATGTCGAATATCGCTATAAGTGCCGCAATCGGGGGGTGGATGTTGCGCGATATCTGGACGAGATCCGCGACGAAATCAGCCACCTGTGCAAGCTGCAGTTCACCGAGCAAGAGCTGGATTATTTGCGGGGGCTGCGCTTTATCAAGAGCGATTTCGTCGACTTTCTCGGCTTGTTCCACCTGCCCGAGAAATGCATCCGGGTCAGCGCGAGCGAGATTCCGGGCGAAATCGAGATCACCGTCAAAGGCCCCTGGCTGCACACTATCCTCTTCGAAATTCCGGTGCTGGCCATCGTGAATGAGGTGTATTTTCGCAACGTCTGCCGCAAACCTGCCTGGGAGGAAGGGCGCGAGCGGCTGCGCCGCAAGATGCGGCTCGTGACGGATGATCCTGAATTGGCTGACTTCCGCGTGGCTGAGTACGGCACGCGCCGGCGTTTTTCCAAGCAGTGGCACGAAGAAGTCGTGCTGACCATGAAAGCGAACATGGGCAGCAATTTCGCGGGCACCAGCAATGTGCTGTTTGCGATGCGGCATGGCGTGACACCCCTGGGCACCATGGGGCACGAATATCTGCAGGCCTGCCAGGCGCTGGGTCCGCGTCTGCGCGATTCGCAGGTGTATGCACTGGAGGTATGGGCCAAGGAGTATCGCGGCGACCTGGGTATCGCATTGTCCGACGTCTACGGCATGGACGCCTTCCTGCGCGACTTCGATATGTATTTCTGCAAGCTGTTCGACGGCGCGCGGCACGATTCGGGCGATCCCTTCGTTTGGGGCGAACGGCTGCTGGCGCATTATGCCGCCAACCGCACCGACCCACGCACCAAGACGCTGGTATTCTCCGACTCGCTCACGATTCCCCGCGCCATCGACCTGGCCAAGCGCTTTGCAGGGCGTTGTCGGGTGTCGTTCGGGATCGGCACCAATCTCACCAACGATCTGGGCCATGAGCCGTTGCAGATCGTCATGAAAATGGTCCGTTGCAACGGGCAGCCGGTTGCCAAGGTGTCCGATTCGCCGGAGAAGACCATGTGCGACGATCCTGCATACTTGGCCTACCTGCGCCAGGTGTTCCAGCTCCCCCCGGCTTGATTCTTGCTGAACCATGTATCGCCCGCTGTCCAGCCGCCCCGCGTGCGGCAGTGGGGCGGTGCGGTGCCAGCCATAACGAGGCGATGCACATGGCGGCCTCGCACAGACAGATTTTTCCAAAACGGAGTAAAAACAATGAAAGAAATAGAACGCGTAAACGTCGAAAAGCGTTTGTCGGACATGGCCATCTTCAATGGTGTTGCCTATCTCGCGGGGCAGGTGCCAAATGACAGTTCGCTCGATATCCAGGGCCAGACGGCGCAAGTGCTGCAGACGATAGACCGCTTGCTCGAGACCGCCGGTACAGACAAGTCGCGCATTCTGATGGCCCAGATATTCCTGGCCAACATGAAAGAGTTCGACGGTATGAACAAGGCCTGGGACGCATGGGTGGCAGCCGGCAACGCGCCGCCCCGGGCAACGGTCGAAGCGCGCCTGGCCAACCCTAGCTATAAAGTAGAAATCGTCGTGACGGCGGCGCTCCCCTGACGCCTTGCCTCGGCGGGTGGGGGGCACGTCAAGGCCCTGGCGTCCCGCCCTGCAAAACACCGCGTGCGTGCCCGCTTTGGCGCGGGCACGGCTCTACAGCAGCAGAGCGGCCAAGGTACCGCCCAATGTGGCAGCCGCTTCCAATTCGTCAGCCTTTAGCGTCTTGGGGGCCAGGATTTTCTCGGCAGTTTGCGCGTCGGTGTTGACGATGAGCGTCGGCGCCACGGCATTCAGCCGCCACCCCTTGCAGATGCGCTCAGCCTGGCGCGCGGCGCCCTGGCCGTCCGAGCCGGCACTGATGGCCAGCGCGTAGGGTCGACCGTTGAGTTGGTCAAGTACGGCGTAATAATTGCGATCGAAAAACTCTTTCATGGCGCCGCTCAGCGTAGCAAGGTTTTCGGGCGCGCAGAACAAGTAGGCGTCTGCGGTGAGCAGGTCGCCGGCCTCGGCCTGGTCTGCCTGCTTTAGGACGATATTCAGGCGATCTTGCGCCTGCAATTCGGCGGCCACGGCAAGGGCGCCGCGCGCCCCGGCGTGGGCCAGCGCACGCGCCGCGCCGGTGCGTGAATGCCACACGATCAGTAGCGTAAGAGGGGCGTCGGTAGTCATAAGCGCGGATGCCCGGCAGGACACGGTAGTATATCGGTGTATTGCTTCGCAACGTTTCCATGATACACACCTCTGCTTCCCAATCTGCGCCCTTTGGCGCCTCGTGGCTGGCCGAAGCCGGCGCTGGCCTGGACGATGCCGGGCGCGCGTTGCTTGACAAGGCTGTGCAGTGTGTCGGCGACCGGCTGGCCGGCCAGTTGGCGAGCACTGGCGAACTGTTGGCCGATCACAGCGCCGCGGTCGCTTGCATTCTGGCGAAAATGGGGGCTGACGCCGAAACCCGCGCCAGCAGCCTGCTGGCGGTGTTGCCAGAAGATGGGCGGGCAGGGAGCGTGGGCGCGGATGTCCTGCGCAAGGCCTTCGGGCCAGATGTCACGGCCTTGGTCCTGGGCACGCGGGCGCTGCTGCGGCTGGGGCGCCTGGCCGTGAACGCCAGCGATAGCGCGGCCTCGGGCACTGAGCAGAAGGAAATGCAGCGCAAAATGCTGCTGGCTATGGCGGCAGACCTGCGCATTGTACTGATGCGGCTTGCTTCACGCCTGCAGTCGCTGCGTTGGTATGCGTCCACGCGCACGCCGTGCCCGCGCGCCTTTGCCCGCGAAACCATGGAGCTCTATACCCCGCTGGCCAACCGCCTGGGCATTTGGCAGATCAAGTGGGAAATGGAAGATCTGGCGTTCCGGTTTCTTGAGCCAGATACCTACAAAAGCATCGCCCGCCAGCTCGAAGAAAAACGCGCGGAACGCGAGGCCTTCATCGCCGGTGCGGTAAAACGCCTGCGCGCGGCGCTGCACGATGCTCACATCGCGGGGCAGGTGCATGGTCGGCCCAAGCACATCTACAGTATCTATAACAAGATGCGCAACAAGCATCTGGCATTCAACCAGCTTTACGACCTGCGCGCACTGCGTGTGATCGTCGAAGATGAGCGTGCCTGTTACGGTGCGCTGGCGCTGGTGCATTCACTCTGGACGCCGGTGTCGGACGAATTCGACGACTACATTTCGCGTCCCAAGCCCAATGGCTATCGGTCGCTGCACACGGTGGTCACCGACGACCTGGGTCGCTCATTCGAGGTTCAGATCCGTACGCGCGAGATGCACGAGTTTGCCGAATACGGGATGGCGGCGCACTGGCGCTACAAGGAGGCCGGCGCGCGGGGTGGGCAGGTGTCGGCGGCGGGGGCCTACGACCAGAAGATTGCCTGGATGCGCCAATTGCTGGCCTGGGATACCGCCTTGCCGGGGGACGCCGAAAGTGGCGCCCAGGGCGCACGCGATGCGATGATCGGTGGCGAGGCGGTTGCAGGCGCCGCCATTGAAGCCGGCAATGCCGCCCCGTTGGGCGCCATGGAGCAGGCCCGTCCGGCCACGCGCGCCGGCGGCAAGAGCGCACAGGCGGACGAGCCAGCATCCGGCGAGCGTATCTACGTACTCACGCCGCAGGCGCGGGTGATCGAATTGCCGGCAGGCGCCACACCGGTGGATTTTGCCTACCATTTGCACACGGACCTGGGCCATCGATGCCGCGGGGCGCGGGTGGATGGCCAGATGGTGCCGCTACAAACGCAGCTCACGACAGGGCAGACGGTCGAGATTGTTGCCACCAAGTCGGGCGGCCCTTCGCGCGACTGGCTCAATCCGCAACTGGGTTTCCTGGCCAGCCAACGCTCGCGGGCCAAGGTCCGGGCCTGGTTCAATGCCGTGGAGCTGCAGCAGCGCATCGCGCAAGGCCAGGCCATGGTCGAAAAAGAACTGCAGCGGCTGGGTAAGACGGCGGTCAACCTTGAGCAGCTCGCTCAGCAGTTGGCGTTCGCACGCGCTGATGATCTGTATGTGGCCGTGGCGAAAGAAGAGTTCAGCCTGCGCAATATCGATAATCTGCTGGCCGGCCGGGGCAAGGCCGCCGAGGCGCTCCACGAAGGGGCGGACGAGGCGCGCGTTTACGCCAGCGGCACTGCGAACGTAGCGCGCACAGGCAGAAGCGGCGTGCTGGTAGTGGGTGTGGATGCCTTGCTGACGCAACTGGCGCGTTGCTGCCGCCCCGCGCCCCCCGACGAAATCGTGGGTTTCGTCACGCGCGGGCGTGGGGTGTCCATCCACCGCCGAGACTGCGCGTCGTATGCCGTGTTGGCAGCGCGCCATCCCGAACGCCTGATAGACGTTGATTGGGGCGATACAGGGGACGCGCTGTATCCGATCGATATTGCCATTCATGCGCCCGAACGAGCCAATCTGCTGCGCGACTTGTCCGATGTGTTCGCCAAGCTGCGCCTGAAGGTGGTGGGGGTCAATACCCATAGCCGTCGTTCGCTGGCGCATATGGTATTTACGATCGAGGTGCGCAATGGCGAGCAGATCGCGCGGGCGCTGACGGCGCTCAATGAGCTTTCGGGCGTTTCTGCGGCGCGTCAGTAACGATACGGCGCCAGCGCGGCGCAGGCTGGTAAAATGTTTGTTTATCCTGCGAAGGCCCGATCTGGGCCGCGCGGTTTCCTTGTGAGAGAGTGACGCCTTGACATCCTACACACTGCCCGACGCAACCGGTCATTTTGGCCAGTATGGCGGCTCGTTCGTTGCGGAAACCCTGGTCCACGTCCTTGACGAGCTGCGCGATGCCTATTTCAAGTATCGCAATGATCCGGATTTCCTCGCCGAGTTTGCCTACGAACTGAAGCATTTCGTAGGTCGGCCCAGCCCCGTCTATCATGCACGGCGGTGGTCCGAAAAACTGGGCGGTGCGCAAATCTGGTTCAAGCGCGAAGACCTCAACCACACTGGCGCACACAAGATCAACAACTGCATGGGCCAGATCCTGCTGGCTCGCCGTATGGGCAAGCCCCGCATCATCGCTGAAACCGGTGCGGGCCAGCACGGTGTGGCCACCGCCACGGTCGCGGCGCGTTATGGCATGGAGTGCGTGGTGTATATGGGCAGCGAAGACATCCGCCGCCAGGCCTCCAACGTGTATCGCATGAAGCTGCTGGGCGCCACGGTGGTGCCGGTCGAATCCGGCTCGCGCACGCTCAAGGACGCCCTGAACGAAGCCATGCGCGACTGGGTCACCAACGTCGAAAACACTTTCTACATTATCGGTACGGTGGCAGGGCCGCATCCGTACCCGCAAATGGTGCGCGATTTCCAGTCCATCATCGGCAAAGAGTGCCTCGAGCAGATGCCCCAGGACGCCGGCCGCCAGCCGGATTACGTCGTTGCCTCGGTGGGGGGCGGCTCCAACGCCATGGGCATCTTCCATCCCTATATCGAGCACGACAACGTGCAACTGATCGGGGTCGAAGCCGCCGGCGAAGGGCTGCAGTCCAAGCGTCATGCCGCCTCGCTCAATGCCGGCAGTGTCGGGGTCCTGCACGGCAACCGCACTTATATATTGCAAGATGAAAACGGCCAGATCACCGAAACGCACTCCATCTCCGCCGGGCTCGACTACCCTGGCGTCGGGCCTGAGCACGCCTGGCTGAAAGACAGCGGTCGCGCTACTTATGTTGGCATCGACGACAGCGAAGCGCTGGCCGCCTTTCACGAGTGCTGTCGGTGCGAGGGCATCATGCCCGCGCTCGAGTCCTCGCACGCGATCGCCCACGCCGTCAAGCTGGCGCCCACGCTGCCCAAAGACAAGATCATCCTCGTAAACCTCTCGGGGCGCGGCGACAAAGACATGCATACCGTGGCCGAATACAGCGGCATCACCCTCTAAGGCGGGCCTCAGACAATGACAACATCGAATCAACGCCTGGCGGACACCTTTGCACAGCTGGGCGCGCAGGGGCGCACGGCGCTCATTCCCTATATTGCGGCGGGCGACCCTTCCATCGCAAGTACACCCGCGCTTATGCATGCACTGGTCAAGGCTGGCGCAGACGTCATCGAGCTGGGCGTGCCGTTTTCCGATCCGATGGCAGACGGCCCGGTCATCCAGCGCGCTGCCGAGCGCGCCATCGCGCGCGGCACGGGCCTGAAGCAGGTGCTCGACATTGTTGCGCGCTTTCGCCAGCAGGATGTGCAGACACCCGTGGTCCTGATGGGCTACGCCAACCCTATCGAACACATGGGGCAGCGCGCTTTTGTCCAGGCCGCTGCGGCGGCGGGTGTCGACGGCGTGCTGGTGGTGGATTATCCGCCTGAAGAGGTTGCGGATTTTGCCGCTGCCATGGGCGAGGCGCGGGTCGACCCGATTTTTCTGCTCTCGCCCACGTCCACCGAGGCACGCATCCGCCAGATTGCCCAGGTGGCGCGCGGCTATGTTTATTACGTATCGCTCAAAGGCGTTACGGGCGCGGCCAACATCGATACCGATGACGTTGCGCGCCAGCTTGCGCGTATACGCGAGCACGTCCGCATCCCGGTCGGTGTGGGCTTTGGCATACGCGACGCCGATAGTGCGCGGCGGCTTGCGGGGTGCGCCGATGCAGTCGTGATCGGCAGCAAACTGATCGAAACCATGGAAGCCGCTGTCAGCCAAGCCGAGCAGTCCGGCTTGCAGGGCGAAGACGCTGCCGCCAAGGCCGTGGGCGCGGCCGCCGCTTGGTTGGCCGACGTTCGCAGGGCATTGCCCGCAAGGGCATAGCCGGCAAGCCGGTTGGGCGCCATACGTGCGGTCTCGCGGCGCACGATACAGCACAACGCGGCACAACGCGACACAACGCGACACAACGCGACACAAAAGCAGCATCGCTTGCGGCATGCCGCAAGCCAACAGTACAACAGCAAAAAATAGCGGCACAGGCCGCTGCTAACAGGAACGAACCATGAGTTGGATCGACAAAATTCTGCCTCCACGCATCAACCGCAGTGGCGACACTGCGCGGCGCGTGCCCGAAGGTCTTTGGGTAAAGTGCCCGTCTTGCGAGTCGGTGCTTTACAAAGAAGATCTCAAGGCCACGCTCAATGTGTGCCCCAAGTGCGACCATCACATGCGCATCAGCGCGCGCGAGCGCATTGATGCGCTGCTGGATCGCGACGGCCGCGTCGAGATCGGGCAGAACACCCGCCCCATGGATCCCCTGAAGTTCAAGGATTCGCGCAAGTATCCCGAGCGCGTTTCCGAGGCCGTCAAGCAAACCGGCGAAAGCGAAGCAATGGTTGTGGCCAGCGGTACCATCCAGGCCGTGCCTGTGGTGCTGGCGTGCTTCGAGTTTGCCTTCATGGGTGGCTCCATGGGCTCGGTGGTGGGCGAGCGCTTTGCACGTGGCGTTCAAGAAGCCATCAAGAACCGCACCCCGTTCATCTGTGTGGCAGCATCGGGCGGCGCCCGCATGCAGGAAAGCCTGTTCTCGCTCATGCAAATGGCCAAGACCAACGCCATGCTCACGCGCCTGGCCGCCGACGGCCTGCCCTTTATCAGCATCCTCACTGATCCCACCATGGGCGGCGTTTCGGCCAGCTTTGCCTTCATGGGCGATGTGGTCATCGCCGAACCCAAAGCCTTGATCGGCTTCGCCGGCCCGCGGGTCATCGAACAGACCGTACGCGAAAAACTACCCGACGGTTTCCAGCGCGCCGAGTTCCTGCTTCAGAAAGGCGCCATCGACATGGTTGTCGATCGACGCGAGATGCGCAACGAGCTCGCCCACCTATTGGCCCTGCTCGGCCGGCAGCCTGCCGACGTCATCGCCAAGGCTTGAGCCAGGCGGCATGGCCGCGCGGGTTTTAAGATCCGCGCAGAGGGCTACCAAATCGTTGTGTCGAACGGATGGATCTGTTGTCCGATCCGGTCGGCCTCGCGCCGTAAAACATCGACAATGGCCGGCATGCGTGCTTCGTTTACACGCTCGGCCAATGTGCCTATGCTCAACGCCGCCACGGGGTAGCCGGTTCTATCCATGATGGCCACACCTACACCCGCCATGCCTGCGAGCGGTGTGACCCCTGTCGCAAACCCCAATTCCCGCGTCTGGGCGATCGTCGTCCGTACATAAATCTCGTCGAAATATTCGAGATCCCGCAGGCGCGGCACATTGAACCGAATGATCTCTTCGCGTTCGGGCTCGGGCAGCACCGCAAGAATCGCCATACCCCCCTGGCCGACACCCAATGGGATTCGTCCGCCCACGTCGCCTGTGTGTGTCCGGATCGGGAAGGGGCCCTCGGCGCGATCCAGGCACACTGCATCGAAGCCGGTGCGCACCAATAAAAATATCGTGTCGTTGAGCATGCCGGACAGCCGCAGCAGGGCTGGCCGGCACAGCGTGCGTATGGATGGATGCGCACTATCGGCGGATGCGGCCAGCGTGAAGAAATCCAGTGCTAGCCGATAAACCTTGCCGTTCTCGGGTTGTTCCACCACGCGTTCTGCAATAAGGCCGCGCAGGATTCGGTGCGCCGTGGCTTGCGCCAGCCCGGTTTGGCTGGGTGCGGCGGCAACCTCAACCCATCAAGGCAAGTGCCGATGTCATTTCTTCAGTTAAGTCAGGTATCCAAGTTCTATGGGGATCTATGCGTCGTCGCCAACATGAATCTGGCGGTGGAAAAGGGCGAATTCATTTCACTGCTCGGGCCGTCGGGGTGTGGCAAGACCACCACGCTGCAGATGATTGCTGGTTTTGTCGACGTTACGCGCGGCAGCATTGTGCTGGATGGCCGTGATATTACGCATGCAAAGCCCAATACGCGCGGCTTGGGTATTGTTTTTCAGAGCTATGCGTTGTTCCCCCATATGACGGTCGAAGACAACGTCGCATTCGGCTTGAAAATGCGCCGCATGAAGGCGGGCGATATTGTCGAGCGCACGCGGGAGGCGCTGGCGCTGGTCAAGCTGGATCAGCATGGCAAGCGTTTTCCCCGCGAGCTTTCGGGTGGGCAACGCCAGCGTGTCGCGCTGGCCCGCGCGCTGGTCATACGCCCGCCCGTCCTGTTGCTGGACGAGCCGCTGACGAATCTGGATGCGAAGTTGCGGGAAGACATGCAGTTCGAGCTGCGCAGTATTCAGCGCCAGACGGGTACCACCACAATCATGGTCACGCACGATCAATCGGAGGCACTTTCCATCAGTGATCGCGTCGTCGTCATGGAAGGGGGGCGGCCTACATACTCAGCCGTATGAGCAAGCGGTGGCGCTCCATTATTTTGCTGATCGTGCTGTCGCCGCTGCTGGTGTCGCTGGTGGTGCGGGCGTTCGGCTGGAGCATGCTGCTCAGCCCGGGCGGGCTGATTGGGGCTGCTGCGGCAAAGCTCGGCCTCGGCCCGCTGCTCTACACGCCTACTGCGATCATCATCGGCCTGGTGCACGTGATGCTGCCCTTCATGATCATCCCGGTTTGGACGTCACTGCAGAAACTGGACCCGATGGTCGAATACGCGGCCTATTCCCTCAATGCCACGCGACTGCAGGCCCTGCTGAGAGTTGTGCTGCCGCAGGCGATGCCCGGAATCCTGTCCGGCAGCCTGATTGTGTTTGGCCTGAGTGCCAGTGCCTTCGCCGCACCGGCGCTGCTGGGCGGCCGGCGCCTCAAGATGGTTGCAACGCTGGTTTATGACGAGTTTCTCACTGAACTGAACTGGCCTCTGGGCGCAACAATCGCCATCGCGCTTTTACTGGCGAACGTTGCAATCATGCTGACCTACAACCGTGTTGTTGAGCGGTCGTACAAACGAAGCCTGGGGTAATCAATATGCTCAAGAATGGTCCCATCGCGCTGGGTTTCAACTTCCTGGTGATTGCATTCATCCTCGCGCCACTGCTTATTGTCTGTGTCGTCGCGTTCACGCCCGACACTACATTGAGCATCCCCACGCAAAACTTCTCGCTGCGCTGGTTCCGTGCAGTCTTTGCGCATCCCGATTTTCTGACGGCATTCAGCAACAGTATCTGGCTGGCTTTCGCATCGGCGAGTATTGCCGCCGCACTTGCGGTTCCTGCGGCCATTGCCATCGTGCGTTACCAATTCCCGGGGCGGGATGCGTTGAATGCCTTGTTTCTGTCGCCGCTGATGATCCCGCATCTGGTGCTTGGAGTGGCGCTGTTGCGTTTTTTTGCCTTGCTCGGCATGTCGGGAAACTTCAACTGGTTGATCCTTGGGCATGTGGTCGTGATTACCCCTTATGTGTTGCGTCTGGTGCTGGGCGCGCTGGTCGGCCTGGATAAAAGCGTTGAACACGCGGCGCTGTCGCTGGGAGCGAGCCGAGCCGCCGTGTTTCTCAGGATCACCATGCCGCTGATACTTCCCGGGATTGCTGGAGGGTGGCTGCTTGCGTTCATCAATAGCTTCGATGAACTCACCATGTCTATTTTCATCACTGCGCCATCCACCGTAACGCTGCCTGTGCGCATGTATATGTACGCGACGGAGTCTGTCGATCCAATGATGGCCGCGGTGTCGGCCCTGGTGATTGCACTGACCGCCGTCGTGATGTACCTGCTCGACAAGCTATACGGCCTGGACAAAGTGCTGGTCGGCCAGCATTGACGGTTTTTCTTTCATGGTGTGCGGTTTCACGGCCGCGATGCCAACTATCTTATGCCCAACAAGGGGGATTTAACGTGCGCATTCTGAATAACAACTTCAATCGCGTGCTTACTAGCGCGCTGTGGCTTGCGGGCCTCGCGGCTGGCATGGGGATGGCGAGCCAGGCCCATGCGGAACAGAAAACGCTATACGTCGGCATGAATGGCGGCGACATGGAGCGTACGTTCACGCAGCATGTGTTTCCGGTGTTCGAACGCGCCAACAACGTGAAGATCGTCGTGGTGCCGGGTACGTCCGCCGATATTCTCGCGAAGGCGCAGGCGTATAAAGACAACCCCCAGATGCATGTGATGTTTCTGGATGACGGCGTGATGATGCGCGCGGCCTCTATGGGGCTGTGTGACAAACTGAACGATTCGCCGGTGTTCAAGGAGCTGCACCCGAATGCCCGGATCGCCGGTGACAAGGCGGCAGGCATCACCATGGGCATGACGGGCATTGCCTACAACACCAAGATGTTCCAGGAAAAAGGTTGGGCGCCACCGGCGTCCTGGATGGATCTTGCCGACCCGAAGTACAAGGGCCACGTGGTCTTTCAATCCGCAGCCAGCAGCACTTTCGGCCTGCATGGCTTCCTGATGTTCAATCGCATCCAGGGCGGCAGCGAATCAAATGTAGAGCCAGGGTTTAAGGCATGGAAGGGTACGATCGGCAAGAACGTTCTGGAATACATCACGTCCTCCGCCAAGCTCGCGGAAATGGTGCAAACCAATGAAGCGGCGGTTTTCCCCATGAATATCACTGGCGTCAGCCGCCTGAAGCGCCGCAATATCGGTGTCGAGTATGCACACCCCAAGGAGGGCGCCGCCTTGCTGATGGTGACCGAGTGTGTGTTGGCCAAGAACAGCGAGCCCGAGTTGGCGCAGAAGCTAGCTCTGTACCTGTTGTCCGCTGAGGCGCAAACGAATGCGCTGGAGCAGGGCGGCGAGATCCCCTCCAACGCTACCGTGAAACCCTCCGAGAAAACCGCTGCTGAGGTTCAGCGCGTGCAGGATTATCTCAAGACGGTGAAAGTGGTCGATTGGGAGGCGATCAACCAGAGCCGTCAGACTTGGAATGCCCGATGGAACCGCACCATCGAGCAGTAGGCTCGATGCCCGATCTGTTCGGTCCATGCCGCTTCCGCTCCCTCGCGGGGCGGCATTTTTAACCGAAGGGCGTCGCGTCCTTCATGTTTGATCCCGCACGTCCGCGTGCGTCATGGCCATGCTCACGAAGAAGAATCTTTATCCAGACTATTTGACCGCCTCGGGGTGGAACGCGCTTTTGTCGCCCAGGGCCGCATACACGCGGCTTCCGCCTTCGCGACGGTTCAAGACTGTCGTCATTGGCGCCGGGTACACCGGCCTGGCGGCGGCACGCCGTTTCGCGGAGCTTGAGCCCGCGCAGCAGGTGCTTGTAATCGATGCAAGCACTGTGGGAGAAGGCGCTGCGGGTAGAAACTCCGGTTTTCTGAGCAGGCTGCCTAACAGGCCGCGCGCCAATCGTCATGGCACGGTGGAAGACGCGGCACAGCGCCAGATGCGCATCTACAAGGCCGGCAATACATGGTTGCGCGAACTGGTCGCCGAGCACAACATCGATTGTGAGTGGGATGAGACGTCTCCGCGATTCAGCGCTGCAGCCACCGCCGCAGGCGTGCAGAGCCTGCAAGCGACGGCGCGCAGCTATAAACGCTGGGGCGTTCCGTGTGAAGAATTCGACGTTTCCGCCTTGCAACAACGGATCGGCACGGATTATTACCAGTATGGCTATCAGACGCCCTACAATACCTTCGTCCAGCCGGCAGCATTGATACGCGGCCTGGCGGATTCGCTGCCCGAAAACGTCCAGTTGGTGGAGTGCCTGCCAGCGAGCCGCATCGATCATGGACATGGCCGGCATATTGTTCACACTCGGGCCGGTGCATTCGAATGCGACCGGCTGATCGTCGCAAACAATGGGTTTGCGCGCCGCCTCGGCATACTCAAAGATCGCCTTATCACCATTTACACGTATGCCGGCTTGACCGTGCCGCTTGACCACACAGAACAAAGCAAGCTGGGTAAAGTGCCCGCCTGGGGCATCATCCCGGCCCATCGCCTGGGATCCACGCTGCGCAAAACCCGCGATGGCCGCTTCATGGTGCGCAGCGCCTATTCATACGAACGGGAACTGCCGCCCGATCAGGTCGGCGCTATGCTCTCCCAGCTATACCGTAATCGTTACCCGCACATGAGATCGCATGTTTTCGAGCACGTGTGGGGTGGCTGCACCGCCCTTACACTGAACGGCGGCATGTACTTCGGCGAGGTTCGGCCCGGTCTGTATGCGTCGGCCGGCTGCAATGGGGCAGGCGTGTTGCGTGGCAGCATCCAGGGCAAACTGCTGGCCGAACTGGCATGCCGCGAAGATTCCGATACGCTATCCGATTTGATGAAACTGGAAGGCCCCAATTGGATTCCTCCCGAACCCATGCGCAAAATCGGCGTATTGTCCGTGATTGCCATGGAGCGGCGCAAAGCGGGGCTGGAGCGATAAGGGGGGGGGCAGATGCTCGTTCGGCGCCGCGAAGTCGTCTAACGCGTCTTGCACTGAAATACTGTCATACCGCGCCGGATCAATGCATCTTCGATGGGTTGGATTAGATCCGTTTGTATCCCCAGGAGGATGAAAGCGCGCCCATCCCTCGAAACAATCACCTCATCTCCTCCCTTCCGGCATGCGTTATCGTAAACGCGCCGGACGATACTAAGTATTGTGGGTTTTTGCGAGGCAATCCAGTCATCGCTCAGAAACTCGGGGAAGATCACCCAGAGAGCCAGATCGGTCGACGTCGTAAGAGTTGTTTCCATGCGGTGACACTAGCTGAGTGAAGCGGCATTGGCCATGCCGATTGTTGGGTAATTGCCGCAGGCGAATCCTTCGAATTCCCCGCGGCCTATTGGCTTATCGCGTCTCAGCATGTCCTTGATACGCGTGCCGATCATGGCAACTGGAATACCTCCACAACATCTTGTTGTGATTCCGGCGATCCCGTCATTGGCATATGGCCGTCGCATCTGATATTGCTGTTCGGTGGTTGATTGATAACAACAAATGAATTTTGTTTTGACGCGTGGATGCTTGAACCAAAAGATATGGGTGTCAAATATTCTTATGTATTAAGGAGATTAATAGCCTGAATATTCAAGGGATATGAGGCGTCAGGGTGCTGGTGTATTCAGGTAATTATTGAAACGAGCACGTGCTGCTATTGCCCGTTTCTCATGCGGCCTATCTCTGGAAACTTCGCCTTGCAAAGGTTGCGATATGCGCTTGGCGGCATGCCATAGCGCTTCTTGAACAATCTCGAGAAAGATCCAAAATCCGCAAAACCAGAGCACCACGAAATTTCAGATATAGTAAGGTGAGTATCGTTTTGGTTGTTGAAGCGTTCGATCACACGCTCCAATCTCATATTCTGCAGGCGCTTGAGGAAACTGCTGTTCTCAGAGTAGCTGGCGAATAATTTGTGTATATATCGAATCGAAATACCAAAAACCCCAGCCATTTTCTTGGCATTCACTTCCGGATCTATATGGTGATCGCGCATCCAAAGCAGCATCAAATCATATAAATGCTTGCGCGCGCATTCCGAACGTCCATATTCAGATGAGGTTATGGCTACTTCCAAAGATTTACGTGAAACCATATGTATCACAAGTGAGATCAAATGGTTGGATAACTCCTGTCGGCTCACCGGATTCTCACCGATAGTGGATATCAGTTCGGGGTCCAGGGCAGCCATGATTGCAGAAATCAAGCGGGGCCAGCCGTGATCCGCTGAAAAACGCTTTCCTGCATGTGTTTCGAGGTTGCAAAGCCAGTCTTTGACAGTGGCATTGGATAAAGCCAGTATCGTGACATCGAGTATGGAGTCTTCGCGGATATAAGGACGCCTGGCGTCGATAAGTATCAGATCTCCTGCCTGTAGTATCTCATCGTGGCCATTATGTGTTATGCGGCAAGCGACATTTGTTCTGAGAAGCAGCCAATCTGGCATATCGCCACGCGTCGCATTGATCTCGCGCCGCCCGCGGGCCGATGAGCAACTGTCGCCGCGCAGGAAGATTATTGTGGCGTTCCCCAAGTCATGGGCTTCAATATGTCCCTTGTAATCTTCATGCAGGCGTGACTCCATCGCCACGCGCAGAACACGGCGAGCAATAAAATTGTTCCAAAATTCAAAACGCTCTGGCTTTGCAATGCTTTGGGTGTCAAATACGAGTGGCGCCGCTATCTCCCTCATTTATGCTTCTGCTCCTCAATATCCTAATCTGATAGATTGATATTTGTCGATTTGGCCCTATTTCGGTCAAGATCAGCAGCGTCTGTCCAGCCATGCATGATAGGGTTTTCATAGGGGGGCGTACACGTTCAGCTATATCATTTTGTATTCTTTAGTATCTAAGAATTTAGGCCTCATTAGTTAAGCAATTTGTGAACTTACGCACCTCAAAAAACGCATTCGTGTAAAAACTCGTACATGTTCCGAGGATGGAAATTTTTTGGACGTCCAGATGTGATCAAGCGTTTTAAGTCGACGGGATGGGATGTGGTGCGGAGCCCTACCATGAGCATGTTTTGAATATAAATCTGATTTTCATTTTCGATGATCAGTTGGTAAAACAGTTGCCCACGCTCTGCCGGCACACAGGTGCGGTTTTGGGCTGGCACCCGGCAAACTGGACGGCTCAAGGGGCTGGTTACGGAGCGTATCTGACTGCGCGAGCTGCCGAAAATTGTGGCGTCGAAATCGAGCTTATGAAGGAGATCAATGCTGCCAGACACACAAGCTTGGCGCCAGGCAAAAAGAAGGACATCCGCATTGCTTTGCCCGATGCTCGTCAGCTTGGGTCATGGAATGTAGAACAGTGGATAAGTTATTTTAGCTGTTCGCGAAATTCAGCCATGCGCTGTTGCTCAATATCTATTATTTGCGTTTCATCAACATTGCCCAATGTGCAAGCTTCTTCTGAATCCTCTGACAACTCTTCTTCTGTAATACCAGGCGCTTCGATGTTCAAAATAATAATTTATAACGATACGGGAAATTTCAGCGCAGTGCAGGTGAAATCCACTGTTCGGGCAGGCGCCTTATTTTGTATAATTTATTTTATTTTTATATCGGCTAGTTTCGGCGGCTTATCGGGTCACAGAACGCGGAAATACATGTGTCATACGAAGAGCTTGATAAAGGACGAATGTGTGTCCGGCAACTACGATGAATAAAGCGAAAAGCGGCGCCCCCCGAAAGGAGCGCCGCTTTTCGTTTTTGACGAGTGGCCCGCTTTGTAGATTGATTGGGTGTTGAAAACCCCTTGTTTAGGCGGGCCCTGACCTCAGTGCGTTTCCACCTGTTGCAGGGGCTGGTCAGCCACGGCGGCGACCGGCTTGCGGGCGCGACCCAAGCGTACCGCAGGCTCGGGCGCCGCCGGAGCGGGCGCGAAGCGGGTTTCGATCAGCTGCATACCTGCGTCGGAGAGTACCTTGTCGAAGCCTGCGCCGGTGACGGCGGTGTGGCCGGGATGGTCGTCGGCGGCGGTGGTTTCCGCCTCTTCAACCTCGGACTCGGCCACAACGGGCGCGGCATTGCCGTTTATCGCTGGTGCGGGTGCGGGCTCGGCGGCTTCGGCTTCGGCAATACGGGCGAGTGCGGCGGGTTCGACAGCAACGGCCGATTCGTCAACAGATCCGGCAACTTCCTCGACCTCGGCGGGTTCAGCGGCCTGCTGGACGACTGACGTGCGGGCTGCTGCCACGCCGCCAGCGTCGTCGCTTGCCCCGGTGCTAGCCGGGGCGGCTGCTGTATATGATGCTTCGGTGCTTGCTGGGGTGTCTGCCTCACGTGCGTCGGCGTTTGCCGATGCGGTTGCAACGCTTTCCGCAGCGCTTGCAACAGCCGGCTGCCAGGCGGGCTTGCTGATGGCTGCCTGCTTTTCAGCCGTGGAGGCTTCGCTGGCGACGACTTCGTCGGTCTGCGCTGCAGCAGGGGCGGCGCGTGGCGTTTCGGTTGTTGCCTGGGCTTCAGCCGGGAAGGCAACAGCGACGGGCTCGGCGCCCCTGCCCGTTTCGACTGCCGGCGCTGCCTCGGTCGAGCTTGCTTGTGTAGCTTTACCGTCTTCGGCGGATTCGGCCTGGATGGCGTCTGCCTGGGCCACGGCTTCGTCGCTGCCTTCGGCCGGCGTATCGCCCGCTACTGCTGCGTCGGTGGCATCGCCACTGCGGCGGCCGCGGCGGCTGCGACGGCGGCGGCGCTTGCGCTCGGGATCGACCTGCTCGCCGTCTTCTCCATCGCGCGCCTCAGTGGTGGCGAAGGTGTCATCCTCGGGCTGCTCAGTGAGGGCCTGGGAGCGAACCTCCTCTTGGCTGACGGGCGGCGTCGGGATCGCGGTTTCCATAGCCTCGGCGGCAACGACCGTGCCTGCGGCTGCACCTGCGGCCGTTGTGGCGATCATGGTATCGGTGTCAGCGGCATCGCTCACCCCATCTTCGCGGCGGTTGCGGCCGCGCCCGCGGCGGTTGCGGCCACGGCCGTTTGTTGCAGTTGCGCTAGCGGCCTCGCCTGCCTGAGGCGCTGCGACCGCGGCCGGGCGCTGCAGCTCTTCCTGGGGGCGTGCAGCCTCGGGCACGGCCTGCCGGCGCGGCTTGGCCGCGACATGTTCGGCAGCCTTGACTTCGGCGTCGGGGCGGCGCTCGTTGCGGCGCTGGCGGGAGCGTTCACCGCCCATCGAGCGTTCCCGCCGCTCGTTGCCGCGCGCAGCGCGCTGGCGGTTGGCGGAAGCGGGTTTGGTGTCGGCAGCGGCCGGCTGCTGCTCGGTGGCAGGCGCTGCTGACGAGCCAGCCAGCCAGCCGAACAGCCGCTTGAACAGACCGCCGGACGCTTTCGACGCCGCAACCGGCGCGGCGGGAGCGGACTCGACATGGCGGGGTGCCGGCTGCGAATGAGCGATGCTCTTGACCAGCGCCTCGGGACGCGTACTTGCTTCTTGGGCGCGGCTGGGGGCCCAGGTGGTAGGCGCTTCGGGCTGGGTGACCAGCTCGATGCTGGTCTTGTTGTCTTCCAGGCGCGGATCGTCGTGACGCAAGCGCTCGATGTGGTGGTGCGGCGTCTCGAGGTTTTTGTTGGGGATGAGGATGAGGTTGACCTTCAGGCGCGACTCGATCTTGGCGATGTCGTGGCGCTTTTCGTTGAGCAGGAAGGTGGCCACATCGACCGGCACTTGCGCGTGCAGGGCGGCGGTGCCTTCTTTCATGGCTTCTTCCTGCAGCAGGCGCAACACCTGAAGGGCGCTGGATTCCGCGTCGCGAATCACGCCGGTGCCGTTGCAGCGCGGGCAGGTGATGTGCGAACCTTCATTCAGGGCCGGGCGCAGGCGCTGGCGTGACAGCTCCATCAGGCCGAAGCGCGAGATCTTGCCCATCTGCACACGGGCGCGGTCGAAATGCAGGGCATCACGCAGGCGCTGTTCGACGGCGCGCTGGTTTTTGTTGTCCTCCATATCGATGAAATCGATCACGATCAGGCCGCCCAGGTCGCGCAGGCGCAACTGGCGGGCCACTTCATCGGCCGCTTCCAGGTTGGTGCGCATGGCGGTTTCTTCGATGTCGGCGCCACGCGTGGAGCGGGCGGAGTTGACGTCGATGGCAACCAGGGCCTCAGTGTGGTCGATTACCACTGAACCACCCGAGGGCAACTGCACGGTGCGCGAGTAGGCGGTTTCGATCTGGTGTTCGATCTGAAAGCGCGAGAACAGCGGGATGTCGTCGCGGTACATCTTGACGCGCTGGACATTGTCCGGCATTACCACGCTCATGAAGGCGGTGGCTTGTTCGAAAATGTCGTCGGTATCGATCAGGATCTCGCCGATTTCGGGCGAATAGTAGTCGCGGATGGCGCGAATGACCAGGCTCGATTCCAGGTAGATAAGGATCGGGGCCTTGTTTTCGTTGGCCGCGATGTCAATGGCGCTCCACAATTGCAGCAGATAGGAAAGGTCCCACTGCAACTCTTCGACCGAACGGCCGATGCCGGCGGTGCGGGCGATGATGCTCATACCCTGCGGCAGATCGAGCTGATCCATCGTTTCGCGCAGCTCTTGGCGGTCTTCGCCCTCGACGCGGCGTGATACGCCGCCACCCCGGGGGTTGTTGGGCATCAGCACCAGGTAGCGGCCGGCCAGCGAAATAAAGGTGGTGAGGGCGGCGCCTTTGTTGCCGCGTTCTTCTTTTTCGACCTGGATGATGAGTTCCTGGCCTTCAGTGAGCGCATCCTGGATACGCGCGCTGCGTACATCTACGCCTTCCTTGAAATAGCTCCGTGCGACTTCTTTGAAGGGCAGAAAGCCGTGGCGCTCTTCGCCATAGTTGACGAAGCAGGCTTCGAGGCCCGGTTCGATGCGGGTGATGACGCCTTTGTAGATATTGCCTTTGCGCTGTTCACGCCCGGCGGTTTCGATGTCAAGGTCGATCAGTTTCTGACCATCGACAATGGCGACGCGTAGTTCTTCTTGGTGCGTCGCGTTGAACAACATCCGTTTCATGAGGTGATTCTCCGTAGTCATGGCGCACCGTAATACGGCGCACGACCGCGGGTCACTCGGTGTGTGGCGCTAAATCTGCATTGGGGGGCGTGCTGACGGCGTCAGTCCGCGCCCCACCTGTGTCGGAAGGGCACGGCGTACGGAAGGTAGGTACGCGGTTCGGTCAGCAGGAAGGTCAGGGTCACGATGAGTGTTGACGAAAATTGCTGGAACGGCAGACGCGGGTATGACGCGCCTGGTGCATAAAACTTAGACATCGGCAAAAGATTCAGCGTCGCACGCGGGCTGTTGGCTGCATGCCGACAGCGGGCTGTTCGCCCTGTAACTGTCCGGCAGATTTTGCTGGCCCGGCGACCTTATGACCCAGAAGCTGAAACCAAGGCATTACAATACGGCCTGTTCGACCGACGGAGACGCACCATTTGCATCTCTACGTTAGTCGTGTTTCAGCTTCTATAGGCTGACACGATTATATTCCCCTTTTCCCTATGCGCAAAATTGTTGTTCAAATCAACCCCGGGCCACGTGTGCGGCTGATCGAAATCAGCCCCGAGCAGGCCGGCCAGCGTATCGACAACTTTTTGTTGCGCGAATGCAAAGGGGTGCCCAAGAGCCACCTGTATAAAGCCATACGAAATGGCGAAGTGCGGGTAAACAAGGGGCGCGTCCAGGCCGAGTACCGGCTGGCGGACGGCGACATCGTGCGCGTGCCACCGCTGCGGTTGCCGCAGGCCGAGGCGCCGCGTTACGTACCCGCCGGCGACTTTCGGGTGGTGTTCGAAGACGATGCCATGCTGGTGATCGACAAGCCGGCTGGCGTCGCCGTGCACGGCGGTAGTGGCGTTTCGTTCGGCGTCATAGAGCAATTGCGTGCGGCACGCCCCGAGGCGCGCTTTCTCGAGCTGGCCCATAGGCTGGACCGCGAAACGTCGGGCCTGCTCATGCTTGCCAAGCAGCGCAAGGCGTTGTTGCGCCTGCACGACATGATGCGTGAAGGGGAAGGGCGCAAGCAGTATCAGGCATTGGTAGTGGGCGACTGGGTGAACGAGCGGCAGCACCTGCGGCAGCCGCTGCTCAAATACCTGACACCGGCGGGTGAGCGCAGGGTGCGGGTAGATGCGCAGGGCAAGCATGCCCACACCATTGTCACGCTGCGGCAGCGCTATGGCCACTACACACTGGTGGGGGCGGAATTGCGCACTGGCCGTACGCATCAGATCCGTGTGCACCTGGCGTCATCGGGTTTTCCGATTGTAGGTGACGAAAAATACGGGCGGGACGACGTCCGTGCGCTGTTTTTTCGCCTGGGCCTGCGTCGTATGTTTTTGCATGCCGGCCGGCTCGATATCGCCCATCCGCTATCGGGCGAACCGCTGGCGCTCGAGGCGCCGCTACCGCCAGAGTGTGAGGCGATCCTGCGCTATCTTGAGCAGCATCCCGATCTTCAATCATCCGACGCCGGGCCTGCCCGGCGCGCGACCCGGAGCCAACTCGCAACATGAAACGCTATAACGCCGTCATTTTCGACTGGGACGGCACCGTCATGGATTCAACCCACACCATCGTACAGGCCATCCAGTTGGCATGCACCGACGTAGGCCTGCCCATACCGTCCGCTCGTGAGGCGGCCTGGGTCATCGGCCTGTCGCTCGAAAGCGCACTGTATCGGTGTGTCCCCACGCTCACCGCCGAACAACTGCCCGAATTCCTGGCCCGCTACCGTCACCATTTTCTCAGCCGTGATCCCGATATCAAGCTGTTCGACGGCGTCACGGATCTGTTTACCGATCTGCGCGGGCGTCAGGTGTCGCTCGGTGTGGCCACGGGCAAGAGCCGAGTGGGTCTCGACCGTGTGCTCAATGCCAAGGGCATGCAGGCGCAGTTTCACATTACGCGTTGCGCCGATGAGTCCATGAGCAAGCCGCACCCTGCCATGCTGCTTGAAATCATGGAGGCCTTGGCGCTGGAGCCGGGGCAGGTGCTGATGGTGGGCGATACAACACACGATATCAATATGGCGGCTGCCGCGGGTGTGGACAGCATGGCCGTTACATACGGCGCGCACGATCCGCAAACATTGACGCAGGCCAATCCCACCGTCATGGTCTCCAGCGTGGCCGAAATGCGCGGCTGGCTGATGGAGCGGGTATAGCGCGCGTCGTGCCCGCGGTTCCGCCTGGATGTCTGTGCACGTATTGCACGGGGTATGGAACAAATCAGCATCTCCAGACGTCATATATCAATAATCAACAATTGAAACCTGGAGATCCGCATGTCCGCCATCAAGCCGCCTTACATTCGGCCGTCCGAAATCACCTCAGAAGAAATCTGGCTGGCGCGCCGCCGCTGGCTGCGGCTGACGGGCCTGGGAGCTGTGGCGCTGGGTGCGGGTGGGCTGGCCCCTGCGTTGGCCGCCGTCGATCCGGGCGGGCGCGCTGCCCCTCTTGCCGGTGCGCCGACGTCCAACAAGGCTTTCCGCGTCGATGCCAAGCCGACATCCGAGAAAGACATCACGTCCTACAACAATTTCTATGAGTTTGGCACCGGCAAGACCGACCCTATGGAAAACGCGGGCGAGATGCAGACACGCCCTTGGACGGTCTCCATCGAAGGCGAAGTGGCCCGGCCACGCACCTTCGATATCGACGACCTGCTCAAGCTGGCGCCCATGGAAGACCGGCTTTACCGGTTGCGATGTGTCGAGGCGTGGTCCATGGTGATCCCCTGGGTCGGCTACTCGCTCTCGACGCTGCTCAAGCACGTCGAGCCCACCGGCAACGCCAAGTTTGTCGAGTTCACCACTGCGTTGCAGCGGGACAACATGCCCGGCGTGCGTGCCGGTATCCTCGACTGGCCCTATGTCGAGGGTTTGCGCATGGATGAGGCCATGCATCCGCTCACCATGCTTGTTTTTGGCCTGTACGGCAAGGTGCTGCCCAACCAGAATGGCGCACCACTGCGTGTGGCGGTGCCCTGGAAGTACGGGTTCAAGTCGGGGAAATCCATTGTACGGATCCGCCTGCTCGAAAAAATGCCCCAGACGAGCTGGATGAAGGCGGCATCCAACGAGTATGGCTTCTATGCGAACGTCAATCCGGAGGTTCCGCATCCGCGCTGGAGCCAGGCTACCGAACGACGTATCGGCGATGGGTTTTTCGCGCCGCGCGTTGAAACGCTAATGTTCAATGGGTATGGCGAGCAGGTGGCTTCGCTTTATCAAGGCATGGACTTACGGCGAAATTACTGATGGCTGCGTCACCACTGCCACGGGCACGCTGGGCATCCCGGGATATTGCCCGCTTCAAGCCGTTTGTGTTCCTGTTTTGCATGTATCCTCTCGCGCGCTGGCTATGGCTGGGGTATGCCGGCGGCCTGGGGGCCAATCCGCCAGAATTCCTTATCCGCTCCTCCGGGATCTGGGCATTGGTGGCTCTGTGCGTCACGCTGGCCGTCACACCGCTGAGGCGGCTCATCGGTCAGCCCGCGCTAGTGGGGGTGCGACGCATGCTGGGCCTATTTGCATTCTTCTATACCACCTTGCATCTTCTGGGCTGGGCACTTTGGGAGCAAGGCTGGTCGCTGGCGGGGATGTGGCACGATATCATCACGCGAACTTTTATTTGGGTGGGCATGCTGGCGTTTGTGCCCATGCTGGCGCTGGCGATTACGTCCAATCATGCCTCCATGCAGCGCCTCGGCCGCCGCTGGCAGTCGCTGCACCGCAGCGTCTACGTGATTGCAGTGCTATCGGTGTGGCACTTCTGGCTGGTGCGCGCGGGCAAGAACGATTTTGGCGAGCCCTACGCCTACGGGGCCGTGCTGGCTCTCCTGCTCGGCCTGCGCGTGCTGGCCTGGCAGCGCCCGCAACGTTGATGTAGCGGGCTGTGCCGTAGTCATGCCGGCAGTGGCATGCGCTGCAGCGATCGTCTGTACTGCAAAAGCGAATATTGGTATCCAGCCGCGCCTGTCTTGCGGCTGGAAGTGAGGGTGTTTTCTGTGGGCGGCTATCGCATCGCGCTCATGATGCCCAGGGTTTCCGCATCGGGCTGGCCATCGTACAGGGCAGGGCGGTAATGCATCTGAAAGGCGGCAATTACATTCCGGGTAGCTTTATCGAGCATGCCGCTGCGCGGAACCTCGTAGCCCAGCCGCGCCAGCGTCGCCTGCGTCCAGGCGATGTCGGGCAAGCCCTCTTGCTGGAATCGCGCGGCATGCGCGCGGGCCGTATCCTCGTCATACCAGCGGCCCAGGCCCTGCCTGGCCAGTTCGCGCCAGGGGAACATCGGCCCTGGGTCGATCTTGCGCTGCGGTGCAATGTCGCTATGGCCCACGATGTTGACGGGTTTGATCTGGTGGCGGCGCGCAATGTCGCGTATCAGTGCGGTAACAACCTTGATTTGCACGTCTGGATACTGCTGCCAGTGCGGCTGGCTATTGTGGACATCGGTGTACCCGCGCCCTGCGTTGACGATCTCGATGCCTATGGAGCTGGTATTGATGTCGCTGCGGCCATACCAACTGCTGACGCCCGCGTGCCAGGCGCGCCGGCTTTCATCGACCAACTGGTACACACGCGGGCGCGGTTCGTCGGTGACCAGGTAGTGCGCGCTCACGTTATGTTCGGTAAGCGTCTTGAGCGAGGCCTCGTTGCCTGACGAGGTGTAATGCAAGACCAGGAACTCTACCCGGCTGTTCTGGCTCTTGGCGGTAAAGCTGCGATCGATATCGAGTTTGGATGGGTCGTAGGCCGCGCAGGCGGCCAGCAGGGCGGGCAGCGCGGCGATCGCCAGCGCGCGGGCCAGGCGTGCCATCATCGCGCGGCCTGGAACAGGAAAATGGCGGGTTTGCGCGCAAGTTCAGGCGCGGCCATCGACTTCCAGCGCGAAACCGGGTGGGTTTGAACCCATTCTTCGGGTGTGGTGAGCGCGCGTGCCACGCACAAGCGCGTGTCTCCTTGCAGGCTTTGCTTGAGGGTGGCGAGCATGGCGTCGTTGCGATAGGGGGTTTCGATCAGTATCTGTGTTTGTGACAGCTTGCGCGATGCTTGCTCCCATGCTTTGATCTGCCGCGCGCGTTCGCCGGGTTCGATGGGGGCATAGCCATGAAACGCGAAACGCTGGCCGTCAAGCCCACTGGCCATCAGGCTAAGCAGGATTGATGAGGGCCCCACCCAGGGCACCACACGCAGTCCCATATCGTGCGCCACCGCCACCACACGCGCGCCGGGGTCTGCCACGGCAGGGCAACCCGCTTCGGACACCAGGCCGATCTCGCCGCCCGCGCGCAAGGGCTCGAGCCACGTGCGCATCTGCCCCGCGCTGGTTTTCTCATCCAGTGTATGGATGGTGATCTCCTGTAATGGGCGGGTCGTGCCGATCAGCTTCAGGAATGCCCTGGCTGTCTTGGCGTTTTCGGCGATGTAAGTGTCCAGTCTGCCGGCGGCTTCGCAAGCGGCGGCGGGCAGCCATGATTCGGTCGGCGCATTGCCCAGGCCGACGGGGATCAGGTGCAGGGTGCCTATGGGTTTCAAGGGTAAAGCCTCCGTGATGTCATATGGCGGGCGCGAGTGGGTTGATGCCGAAGCCGCGCAGCATCTGGCACAGGGCGATCAAAGGCAGGCCAATGATGGCGGTGGGGTCGCTGGACTCAATACTGTCCATCAGCGCGATGCCCAGGCTCTCGGCTTTGGCGCTGCCCGCTGTATCGTAGGGTTGTTCACGCCGCAGATAGTGTGTGATCTCGTTTTCGCTTAGTGCGCGAAAACGGCATACAGTTACAACGTCGTCGATGACCAGTTGCGTGCCGTCCGTAACGCACAGCGCGCTGTGGAACTCCACCTTCTGCCCCGCCAGCATGGCAAGTTGGGCCGCCGCGCGCTCAAAATTGCCGGGCTTGCCCACGGGTTCGCCGTTGTGGGTGGCGACCTGGTCCGAACCGATAACCAAGTGCCCCGGATGTGCTGCCGCCACTGCCAGCGCTTTGGCGCGTGCCAGCCGCAGCGCCAGCGCGCTGGGGGCTTCGCCGGGCAGTGGGGTTTCGTCTACCCCGGGTGATACCGTGGTAAAAGGTAGCTGAAGCCGCTGGAGCAATTCGCGGCGGTACGGTGAGCTTGAGGCCAGGATAATACGCATAAATCCCTGAAAGACACTGACACATTGACTGCAAATGGCAGATCGCGCTATTATCTTACGTTTTCCTTGTGCTTGAAAGCACGGCAAGGTGGGGCAACCCATGGCAGGCAAAAACACGGTAAACGGCGGCGGCAAGGGTGGCAGCGCCACACGGTACGCCGACAGCGTCGAGCTTGCGCGGCTTGGTCGCGAGGTTCAGGGCGAGGCGCCGCTGGCGGGTTTTGCACGCCTTTTGCAAGGCTTGCCCGAGCAGGCCATCGATGCGCAGGTATCGTGGTCGGTGCGGGGCAGCGCCGATGCGCAGGGCAGGCTGTGGCTGCATGTCGCGGCGCAGGCGGCGCCTTGTGTCGTCTGCCAGCGCTGCATGCAGCCCTTTGCCTGTACGCTGCACGCCGAGAACACGCTTGAGCTCATGAAGTCCGAGTCCGAACTCCAGGCCCGCGAGGCCCACGATGACGGCACCGACAGCTTCGCCGAGCGCATCGTGGGGGCTTCCCGCCAGGATCTTCTCGAACTGGTCGAAGACGAGCTCATTCTCGCCTTGCCGTACGTGCCCAAGCACGATGTATGTCCGTCGCTTCCGGAACCTCTCACGGATACCGAAGGCGGCCAGCCTGCCCGGCCATCGCCTTTCGCGGTGTTGGGCAAGTTCAAGAAAGATTGATTTAACGCAGCATTCAACTTGCGGGCTGTCGCGTACAATACGCCGTCCGCTAACAGGAGTCATCATGGCCGTTCAGCAAAACAAGAAAAGCCCGTCCAAGCGCGGTATGCACCGTTCGCACGATTTTCTTACAACGCCCGCTACCGCAATCGAACCTACTTCGGGCGAGCTGCACCTGCGTCACCACATCAGCCCCAACGGCATCTATCGCGGCCGCAAAGTCCTCAAAACAAAAAACGACGAATAACGCGATTCTGCGCATTCGCAGCATAGAACCACAGCCTGCGCATACCCGATGCCCGCAACTGAAATTCGCATAGCCATCGATTGCATGGGCGGTGATACGGGTTTGCCGGTCACCATACCGGCCGCCTGCGAGTTTGCCCGCCAGCACACCGATACGCGGTTTCTGCTTGCTGGCCCGCCCGAAGCCATCGAGGCCGCCATCAAGGCGGCTGGTGGCGTTGAGCGCGACTGGTACGAAATCCTGCCTGCGTCCGAGATCATCCTCATGGATGATTCGGTCGAGATCGCGCTGCGACGCAAAAAAGACTCCTCCATGCGCGTCGCGGCCCAGGCCGTGAAGGACGGCCGCGCCGATGCATGTGTATCGGCGGGCAATACGGGCGCATGGATGGCGATCACACGCTACGTGCTCAAAACCCTCGACGGCATCGATCGTCCGGCCATCGCCACCTCCATTCCCAACATGAAGGGCGGCGCAACCACCATGCTCGATCTGGGCGCCAATGTCGATTGCACGGCCGAACACCTGTTGCAGTTCGCCATCATGGGGTCGGCCCTGGCCTCCATCGTCGATCGTCTTCCGCAGCCCACAGTCGGTCTGCTCAATATCGGCGAAGAAGTCATCAAGGGCAACGAGGTCGTCAAGCAGGCGGCCGAGCTGCTGCGCACCAGCGGGCTCAATTTTTACGGCAACGTCGAGGGCGACGACATCTGCAAGGGTACCGTCGATGTCGTGGTTTGCGACGGCTTCGTCGGTAATGTGGTGCTCAAGTCCATTGAAGGCGTCGCCAAAATGGTTGCCACTATGCTGCGCGCCGAATTTACCCGCGATGCGTGGTCCATGGCTACGGGCGCCCTGGCCAAGCCCGTGCTCAATCGCCTGCGCGACCGCGTCGACAACCGGCGCTACAATGGCGCGGCCCTGCTGGGCCTGCGCGGCATCGTCATCAAAAGCCATGGCTCGGCCGACGCCTACGCCTTTGGCTGGGCATTGCAACGCGCCCACGGCGCCGTACGCAACGGCCTGCTCGAAGGCACCACACGCGCCATCGACAACCTGCGCCAAAGCCTGCGGGAAGCGGCCCAGGTGGTTGATCTCACCAACGCATCTACAGATCCTGCGTCTTAGCCAAGTCTACGGATACCATCATGCCTTATGCCAAGATAATTGGGTCGGGCGGCTATCTGCCCCCGCGTGTTGTCAGCAATGACGAACTGGCGGCGGAACTCGCCACCCGCCAGATCGAAACGTCTGATGCCTGGATTGTCGAGCGTACTGGCATACACCAGCGCCACATCGCCGACAAGGGTGTCACCACCAGCCAACTGGCCGAATTCGCCGCCCGTGCGGCGCTGAAAGACGCCGGCATCGACGCCACCGAGGTCGACCTTATCATTGTCGCTACCTCTACCCCCGATTTCGTCTTCCCCAGCACGGCCTGCCTGGTGCAGAGCAAGTTGGGCGCGCCGGGTGGCGCGGCATTCGACGTGCAGGCAGTCTGCAGCGGTTTTGTCTACGCTCTCGCCACAGCAGATGCCTTCATCCAGGCTGGCCGCGCGCGCACTGCGCTGGTCATTGGCGCCGAGGTGTTCTCCAGCATTCTCGACTGGAACGACCGCAAAACCTGCGTGCTTTTCGGCGATGGAGCAGGGGCAGTGGTGCTGCGCGCCAGCGACGAGCCCGGCATTCTTGCCGCCCAGCTAAATGCCGACGGCTCTCAGGCAAAAATCCTCTGCGCGGCGGGCAATGTCGCCCACGGCGAAGTGGTGGGCGATCCCTTCCTGCGCATGGACGGCCAGGCCGTCTTCAAGCTTGCGGTCACATCCTTGGCTACCTCGGCGCAGCAAGTCTGCACCCAGGCCGGCGTACCTCTCGATCAGATCAACTGGTTTGTGCCGCACCAGGCCAATGTGCGCATCATTAATTTCCTGGGCCGCCGCCTTGGTCTGGCCGAAGAGCGCGTTGTCATCACGGT
Source organism: Paracandidimonas lactea (assembly GCF_021653995.1). Lineage (NCBI taxonomy): Bacteria > Pseudomonadati > Pseudomonadota > Betaproteobacteria > Burkholderiales > Alcaligenaceae > Paracandidimonas > Paracandidimonas lactea. The sequence continues at coordinate 178,983 of NZ_JAJJOZ010000004.1, read as the reverse complement.
CGACAAGCATGCCAATACGTCGGCGGCCAGTGTGCCGCTGGCGCTCGACGAAGCTCGCCGCGACGGCCGCATCAAGGCTGGCGACCTAGTCCTCATGCAGGGCGTGGGCGGCGGCTTTACCTGGGGTTCGGTGCTGGCCCGCATGTAGGCTTCCGCTACCCTTCAACTTTTTCTTGCCAGTTTTCGCATCCATGAAAATCGCATTCGTATTCCCCGGGCAGGGTTCGCAATCGGTAGGCATGCTCGACGCCTGGGCCGGCAACGCCGCTGTGGCTGGCACGCTGGCCAAAGCGTCCAGCGCACTGGGTCAGGATCTCGCCGCACTGATCGCGCAGGGCCCCGCCGAAGACCTGAATCTCACCACTAATACCCAGCCGGTCATGTTGGCTGCGGCGGTGGCGTGCTATCGGGCCTGGATCGAAGCGGGTGGCCGCACCCCTGATGTGGTGGCGGGGCACAGCTTGGGTGAATACTCGGCCCTGGTCGCTGCCGGCGCATTGACGCTGGAAGACGCCGTGCGCATCGTACGCGTGCGTGCAGACGCCATGCAGGCAGCCGTGCCCGTTGGCACGGGCGGTATGGCGGCAGTACTCGGCATGTCCGACGATGACGTCCGTGACGTTTGCGCTCAAGCGGCACAAGGCGAAGTGGTCGAGGCGGTCAACTTCAACGCTCCGGCGCAGGTGGTCATTGCCGGCCACAAGGGCGCCGTCGAACGCGCGTGTGAACTGGCCAAGGCGCGTGGTGCCAAGCGTGCGCTGGTGCTGCCGGTATCGGCGCCATTCCACGCCAGCCTTCTCGAACCCGCCGCCAAGGTGCTTGAACAGGCGCTGGCTGGCATCACGCTCTCGGTGCCCACCATTCCCCTTATCAATAACGTCGACGTGGCCAGCCCGTCCGAGCCTGCCGTAATCAAAGATGCCCTGGTGCGCCAGGCTTGGCATCCCGTGCGGTGGGTCGAAACCATTGCGGCCATGAAGGCGCAGGGCGTTACTCATGTCGTCGAGTGCGGCCCGGGCAAAGTGCTTGCCGGCCTGGTCAAGCGCATCGACAAGGATCTCGTCGGTCTCGCCATCACCGATCCGGCCTCGCTGCAGGCCGCGCTGGACGCCACCCAGGCCTGAGGCCGCGGCGCCGCATGCTACACGGAGATTATCCCTATGCAAGATAAACAACTTGAAGGCAAAGTCGCACTGGTCACCGGCGCCACGCGCGGCATCGGCAAGGCGATCGCACAAACGCTCGCGGCCCAGGGGGCAACTGTCATCGGTACCGCCACCAGCGAGGCGGGCGCCCAGTCGATCACCGACATGCTCTCTGCCTCGGGCGGGCGCGGCGTCGTGCTCAATGTCACCGATGCCCAGGCTTGCGAGGCCCTGGTGGCCGAGCTGTCGGCCCAGGGCGGCCCGCATGTACTGGTGAACAATGCCGGCATCACACGCGACAACCTCGCCATGCGCCTGAAAGACGACGACTGGCAGTCGGTCATCGACACCAATCTGTCGGCCGTTTTCCGGTTGGCGCGCGCTGTCATCAAGCCGATGATGAAAGCCCGCGCGGGTCGTATCATCAACATTACCTCGGTCATCGGTTCGATCGGCAATCCGGGGCAGGCTAACTATGCGGCGGCCAAGGCCGGCGTGGCGGGCATGTCCCGCGCGCTGGCGCGCGAAGTGGGCAGCCGTGGCATTACCGTCAACTGTGTTGCGCCAGGCTTCATCGACACCGACATGACACGGGCGCTCAGCGAGGCGCAGGCCAACGCCATCCTGGCCCAGATACCGATGGGCCGCTTGGGCGATGCGCGCGATGTGGCGGCGGCGGTGGCCTTCCTTGCCAGCCCGCAAGCCGGCTATATTACCGGCACTACTTTGCACGTGAACGGCGGCATGTATATGTAATTCACCGGGCAGATGCCCTGCCGTAGGGTAAAATCTGTCCGGTCCAGAGGTATTGCACCCTGGCCGAGCGCCTGCCGCAGGCAGGCCGGCCAGGCCGCAATGCCGTTTTTTTAGCATGGCCAGCACAATAGACTCATTCGTTTGGCTATAATTCGCGGGAATTTTCCCTACTTGGAGATCTGCATGGAAAGCATCGAACAGCGCGTCAAGAAGATCGTCGCTGAACAACTTGGCGTCAACGAAGCCGAGATCAAGAACGAATCTTCCTTTCTTGACGACCTCGGTGCCGATTCGCTCGATATGGTCGAGCTCGTGATGGCACTCGAAGACGAATTCGAAACCGAAATTCCGGACGAAGAGGCCGAGAAAATCACGACGGTTCAGCAGGCGGTTGATTACATCAATTCGCACAGCAAGCAGTAATATCAACTTTCCGGTCGGCGCCATGGTCAGCAGCGGCGTCGCGCCAAGGCGGTTTCTAGGGGATAGTCCCGCCACCCGGTCCGGGCCTGGTCAGGCAGGGCAGGGCGGTGCGCCTGTTCACTGCAAACCGCCTTTTTCATTCAGGAGTCATCCGTGAAACGACGTGTCGTCATTACTGGTCTGGGTATTGTGTCGCCCGTGGGCAACGACCTGGACAGCGCATGGGACAATATCGTCAACGGGCGTTCGGGCATTTCCGGCATTACGCGCTTTGATGCTTCCGCGATGAATGCACGGATAGCGGGTGAGGTCAAGGGTTTCGACGTCACGCAGTATATTTCCGCCAAAGATGCCAAGACGATGGATACCTTCATCCATTACGGTCTCGCCGCGGGCCTGCAGGCCTGGCGTGATTCCGGGCTCGCGCTTACTGACGCGCAACTGGAGCGCGCAGGTATCATTCTGGGTTCGGGCATTGGTGGCCTGCAGCGCATCGAAGAAACACAAACCGAATACCTTGCACGCGGCCCGCGCCGCATCTCGCCGTTCTTCGTCCCCGCCTCGCTGATCAACCTCATTTCGGGCCAGCTTTCCATCCTGCTGGGCCTCAAGGGCCCCAATTATGCGGTGGTTTCGGCCTGCACTACGGGTCTGCACTCCATCGGCGACGCCGCGCGCCTGATCGAGTACGGAGATGCCGATGTCATGATTGCCGGGGGGGCGGAATCCACCGTTTCTCCGCTGGGCATCGGCGGTTTTGCCGCTATGCGGGCGCTATCCACCCGCAACGATGATCCGGCCACCGCTTCGCGCCCCTGGGACCGCGACCGCGACGGGTTCGTGCTGGGCGAAGGCGCTGGCGCCCTCGTGCTCGAAGAGTACGAACACGCCCGCAAGCGCGGTGCGCGCATTTACGGCGAGTTCGCCGGCTATGGCATGAGCGCCGACGCCCATCACATCACCTCGCCCGACAAAGAAGGCCCGTGCCGAGGCATGCTCAATGCCCTGCGCAATGGGGGTGTCAACCCCGACGAGGTCCAGTACGTCAACGCCCATGGCACCTCCACGCCGCTGGGCGACAAGAACGAATCCGACGCGCTCAAGCTCGCGTTCGGCGATCATGCGTACAAGCTGGTGGTTAATTCCACCAAGTCCATGACGGGGCACCTGTTGGGCGCGGCGGGCGGTATTGAGGCCGTATTCACTACGCTTGCGGTCTACCATCAGGTATCGCCGCCCACCATCAACATCTTCAACCAGGATCCCGAGTGCGACCTGGATTACTGCGCCAATGAAGCGCGCGACATGAAGATCGATCTGGCGCTGTCCAACTCCTTCGGCTTTGGCGGCACCAACGGGTCCATGCTCGTCCGGAGGCTCTAGGCTGTCCGGGCCAGGCTCCCGCACCTGGCCGGCCCGGTACTTACGCCGGGTGGCCGCCTTGCGCCTACTCGGGCGCAAGCCCTTACCATTTACAGGTATATTGTCCGTGCATGCGTCAGGGCTGTGGGAATGCTCCCCCGGCCCGGCGGAGCAGGCCTTCCTGGCTCATGCCGAACACGCCTGGTTCGGCCCGGCGTGGCTGACCTTGCGGCTGTGTCACGCTACAACAGGTATCCGGCGTGATATATGCGTGTGGCGCGCAAGCATGCCGCCCGACGACTGGCGTGCGCTGCGTTGCCAGGTGCTCAGGCAGGCTGCCATGCCCGGGCGTACCCTGACCAAGGAAACCGAATGAGCGAACGCGACATCGACGCCGATCTTGTATCCCGTGTGCAGCGGGGCGACAAGCGTGCGTTCGATCTGCTCGTCCTCAAATACCAGCGCAAGATCATGCGCCTGCTGGCGCGCTTTATTCGTGACCCTGCCGAAATCGAAGACGTGGCGCAGGAGGCCTTTATCAAGGCTTACCGCGCACTACCGCAGTTTCGGGGCGACAGCGCCTTTTACACTTGGCTTTACCGCATCGCCATCAATACCGCGCGCAACTGGCAATCGGCCAGCGCGCGTCGTCCGGTTGCGTTGAACACCATCGAATCCGACGATGGTGAAACTTTTAGCCAAATTGACAACCTAACCGACAATAGCACGCCGGAATCGATGGTGGCGAGCCGCGAGATTGTCGAAACGGTCAACGCTGCCATAAATGCGTTGCCGGAAGAATTGCGCACAGCCATTGTGTTACGCGAGATAGAAGGAATGAGCTACGAAGACATTGCCCAGAGCATGGGATGCCCTATCGGTACGGTACGGTCGCGCATCTTCAGGGCACGCGAGGCCATCGCGGCGCAGTTGCGCCCCGTGCTGGGCAACGATTCCGAACGTCGCTGGTAAGGAGCTACGAATGCAAGCCGCTCAACAACATATCCATGACCAGGAAACCTCCGGCTGGGAGGCCTCGATCTCCGGCTGGGTCGACGGCGATGGCGAAATCCGCCCCGAAGAGCTGGACACCCCCTACGGCCGTCAGCTCTGGGAAACCTACCACTTGATCGGCGACACCCTGCGCAACCCCGATCTGGCCATCAAGCCTTCTGATCGTTTTTACGCACGTGTTTCTGCGGCCATCGACGCAGAGCCGCACATCGTTGCGCCGCGCCTGGCGCGCCATCATCATTTGCGGCTGGGCTTGTCGGGCTTGGCTGTCGCGGCAGCCGTGGCGTCTGTGGTGTGGGTGGCCTTGCCTTATCTTGCCGGGTCTGAGGCGCCGACCAACGTACAGGTGATGGCCAATGCTGGCGAAGAAGCCGGTCTCGGCGATTATCTGTATGCACACCAAGAGCTTGCCGGTGCCGGCCCCGCGCGGCGTGTATCGTTCGAGGTATCGCGCTAATGCTGGTGCTTCAATCCGCCACTGGCATACGTCCGCTGCGTAACCGGTTTGCGCGCGGGCAATTGCGCCGCGCTTCTGGTGTACTCGTCCTGGCGCTGTCTGGCCTTGCGGCCGCGCCTGTCGTGGCGGCGCCGAATGACGCTGGCGCCCAAGGGTTGGTGATTCTACGACAGATGCAGGATGCGGCCCGCAAACTCGATTATTCGGGTGTATACACCTATCAGCAGGGCGCCGTGATGCAGTCTTCCCGCATCACGCACATGGTGGACGGCACCGGTGAGCGCGAACGCATCGAGGTGCTGGACGGCGAGGCCCACGAGTTCATCCGGCACAACGAGGTCACACAGTGCCTGGTGCCAGAGCAGAAGGCGATCATCATCGAGCGCCAGCGCGGCGATCGCTTCCCGGCGCTTATGCTGGGCGACGGTGCAAACATTCCCAAGTACTACGATATCGTGCGTCATGACGGCACCTATCGTGTGGCTGGCCGCGAATGCAACCTGCTTGAGCTGCGGCCGCGTGACGACTATCGCTATGGCTACCGCCTATGCGCCGACACCCGTACGCGTCTGCTCCTCAAGGCACAGGTCGTGGGGCCCGAAGGGCTGATCGACCAGATTTCATTCAACTCTTTGTCGATGGGGGCGCAGGTTGCGTCGGCCGATCTCGAGTCGAGTTGGAATACCGCTGGCTGGAAAGTCGTCGAAACCAGGATGAAGCCGGTCGATCTCGCACAGGCAGGCTGGCGTATCCCGGCGCCGCCGGGTTACGAGCCGGTCATGCAGGTGACGCGGCCCATGCGCAAGGGGCGGGAGGCCAGCCAGTTGCTGCTTACTGACGGGTTGGCGGCTGTGTCCGTCTTCATCGAGCCGCACAAGGCCGATGAACGTGCTTCGCAGCTTAACGAAGCCGTCAGAACCGGCGCAATGAATATCTACCGTACCCGGATTGGGGATTACTGGCTGACTGCCCTGGGCGAGGTACCAGCCGACGCGCTGCTGGAGATTGCCAAGGGTACCCAGTTTGTGCCTGCGGACGATCATAAAAACTAATCATTCATAAGGAGTTTTCGATGCTTTCAGCTCAGTTGCGAAACAGCAGGCTAAAAAGGTTTGCCGGGGTTGTGTCGGTGAGCCTGCTGGTGGCGTGTTCTGCGGTCGGCGCGGCCACGTCCGTCGAGAGCGGTGCCACGGTGCCGACGCCTACGCTGTCTGTGCCCGACTTTACTCAGGTCGTCGCCAAGACGGAGAATTCGGTGGTCAATATCCGCACCACCGAAGCCGTGCCCGTGCGCCCGCGGCTGAATCCAAATGATCCTTATGACATGTTCCGTTGGTTTTTCGGCCCCGATTTCATGCCGCCGGGCGTACGCCCCGACCAGCGCGGCGGCGCGCCGACACAGCCCGCCCCCAAGGAGCAAGAGCGTACGGTGCCGCGCGGCGTGGGTTCGGGTTTCATTATTTCCAAGGATGGCTACATCATCACCAACAACCACGTGGTGACCAAATCCAATGGTATTTTCGTGACGTTGACCAACGGCAAGGAATATCCTGCCAAGATCATCGGCACCGATCAGCGCACGGACATTGCCCTGATCAAGATCGACGCCAAAGACTTGCCCGCGCTGCAGATTGGCGATTCCAAGTCACTGAAAAAGGGGCAATGGGTGCTGGCGATCGGCTCGCCTTTCGGCTTGGACTCCACCGTGACGTCCGGCATCGTCAGCGCCATCAATCGTGATACGGGCGACTACTTACCCTTCATCCAGACAGATGTCGCAGTCAACCCGGGTAATTCAGGCGGGCCGTTGATCGATCTGGCTGGCCGTGTAGTCGGGGTGAACTCACAGATTATTTCCCAGAGCGGTGGCTTCATGGGCATCTCGTTGGCCATTCCGATCGACGAGGCGATGCAGGTGGTCGAGCAGCTCAAGGCCCACGGCAAGGTGACGCGCGGGCGTATCGGTGTGCAGATTGGGCCTGTCTCGGACGATGTAGGCAAGGCGATCGGGCTACCTGAATCCAAGGGCGCCATGGTCAGCAACGTTGAGCCCGGCGGGCCGGCTGCCAAGGCGGGTATCCGCGCCGGCGACGTGATCCTGAAGTTCGATGGCAGTGCCATTGATCACATGACAGATCTTCCGCGCATTGTGGGTGCAACCAAACCAGGCAGCACTGTGCCTATCGAGGTCTGGCGCAAGGGTAAGCGTGAAACGCTGCGTGTAACCGTCGGCGAGATGCCTGCGGGTGATGCGCAGCAGCAGGCCAGCAGCCAGGGCGAACCCGGACAGGGGCCTGCCGATGCGCTGGGCTTGTCTGTAGGGCCGGTAGATGCTGCGGCGGCCGCCCGCCTGCCCATTAAGGGCGGCGTGCAGGTGCGCGATGTGACGGGGCCTGCCGCCGAGGCTGGTCTGGAGCCGGGTGACATTATCGTCACTATCAACGATACAGATGTCACCGACCCCGCGCAGTATGCCAAGCTGGTCGCGGGGCTGGACAAGTCGCGCGCCGCGGCGCTGCTGGTGGTGCGGGGTGATCAGTCGCAGTGGATCACGGTCAAGCCCAAAAAATAATCATCAAACCGGCTAAAATGGCGTAAAGCAGAAGGGGGCGCCCTCGAGCGCCCCCTTTTTTTATGCCTTAAGCGGCAATTTCCATCATCTTCTAGCATTTTCAAGGTTTTCGCCTTCTTTTATGGATCATATCCGCAATTTCTCCATTATCGCCCACATCGACCATGGCAAGTCCACGCTTGCCGATCGCCTGATCCAGCGTTGTGGAGGCTTGGCGGATCGAGAAATGTCCATGCAGGTGCTCGATTCGATGGACATCGAGCGTGAGCGTGGCATCACCATCAAGGCACAGACCGCCGCGTTGCACTACAAGGCACGCAATGGCGAGATCTACAACCTCAATCTCATCGACACGCCGGGCCACGTCGACTTCTCGTACGAAGTCAGTCGTTCCTTGTCGGCCTGCGAGGGGGCCTTGCTGGTGGTCGATGCTTCGCAGGGGGTCGAAGCACAGACAGTTGCCAACTGCTATACCGCTATCGAGCTGGGTGTCGAAGTATTGCCAGTACTCAACAAAATGGATCTTCCTTCGGCCGAGCCTGAAAATGCCCGCGCAGAGATTGAGGACGTCATCGGCATCGAGGCCGGCGATGCTATTTTGTGCAGTGCAAAAACCGGGCTGGGCATCGACGAAATTCTCGAGCAGGTTGTGGCCAAGGTGCCGCCGCCCAAAGGCGATCCGGATGCGCCGCTCCAAGCGCTGATTATTGATTCCTGGTTCGACAACTACGTCGGTGTCGTCATGCTGGTGCGCATCGTTAATGGCCGCCTGCGTCCTAAAGACAAAATCTTGCTCATGGCCACCCATGCCACGCACTTATGCGAGCAGATTGGCGTGTTCACACCGAAATCGGTAGAACGCGACGTATTGTCCGCCGGCGAGGTGGGCTTTGTGATTGCCGGCATCAAAGAGCTGGAGCATGCCAAGGTTGGCGACACGATCACGCTGGCTGGCAAGCCGGCTGCCGCGCCGCTGCCCGGTTTCAAAGAGGTCAAACCGCAGGTGTTCGCAGGCCTTTATCCGGTGGAAAGCAGCGAGTACGACCAGCTTCGCGATTCGCTCGAGAAGCTCAAGCTCAACGATGCGGCGCTCATGTTTGAGCCCGAAGTCTCCCAGGCGCTGGGTTTTGGCTTCCGCTGCGGCTTCCTGGGCCTGCTGCACATGGAAATCGTGCAAGAGCGCCTGGAGCGCGAGTTCGACATGGATATCATCACCACGGCGCCGTCTGTGGTGTACGAGGTTGAACAGCGTGACGGCTTGGTTTCCATGATCGAAAGCCCGTCGCGCATGCCCGAAGTGGGCAATATCGTTGAAATCCGTGAGCCCATCGTTACAGTTACGCTATTCATGCCGCAAGAGTACGTCGGCCCCGTCATGACACTGTGCATGGCCAAGCGAGGGGTACAGCTGAACATGAGCTACCATGGGCGCCAGGTGCACCTTACCTATGAGATCCCGCTGGCCGAGATCGTGCTCGACTTTTTTGACAAACTCAAGTCGGTGTCGCGCGGCTATGCGTCGATGGACTATGAATTCAAGGAGTACCGCGCCGCTGATGTGGTGCGCGTCGACTTGCTCATCAACGGCGACCGCGTCGATGCACTCTCCATGATTGTGCACCGCGCCAATGCACGCTACCGCGGCCGCGAAGTGGTTTCCAAGATGCGTGGCCTGATCCCGCGCCAGATGTTCGATATTGCCATCCAGGCAGCTATCGGCGCCGAGGTCATCGCACGCGAGAACGTGAAGGCTTTGCGCAAGAACGTCCTGGCCAAGTGCTACGGCGGGGATATCAGCCGCAAGAAGAAACTCCTCGAGAAGCAGAAGGCGGGTAAAAAACGCATGAAACAGGTGGGCAACGTCGAAATCCCGCAAGAGGCGTTCCTGGCCATCCTGCAGGTAGATGATAAATAAATATGAACAACAACAAGGTATTGCTGGCATGAGCTGGGATTTCGCGCTGATTCTTTTTGTGCTGCTGGTACTGACCGGCCTGGTGTGGTGCCTGGATTTCGTCTGGCTCAGGAAACGCCGGCGGGCGACGGCGGTGGCCGCAATGGCCGCCACGGCACCCGCGGTAAAGGGCCTGCCGGCAGACGAAGCGGGTCATATTCGCCAGGAAGCCTACGACAAGGCCAACAAGGCGCCGTGGTGGGTCGAATATTGCGTCAGTTTTTTCCCGGTGATATTGTTTGTATTCCTGCTGCGCTCCTTCGTGGTCGAGCCGTTCCGTATCCCATCAGGCTCCATGCTGCCCACGCTGCAAAATGGCGACCTCATCCTGGTCAACAAATTCCAGTATGGCATCCGCCTGCCGGTGGTCGACCGCAAGGTGATCGACTTGGGTACGCCGCAGCGCGGCGACGTGCTTGTGTTTCGCTACCCGGTGGACCCGAGTGTGGATTACATCAAGCGCGTCGTAGGCCTGCCCGGCGACGTCGTCGAGTATCGCAACAAGGTGCTGTCCATCAATGGCCAGGAGGTTGCCCGCGCGCGTGACGGCGATTACTTCGAGCCCGATCGGTCGGCTTATGTGGGCCGCTACGTCGAGCAGTTGGGTGCGATTTCGCACCGCATACTGCTGAATACGCAGGCGCCGCAAGATTTCATGGCTATCACCAACTACCCCTACCGCGACCGTTGCGAGTACCTGCCCAATGGCGTGCGCTGCACGGTACCCGAGGGGCATTATTTCATGATGGGCGACAACCGCGACAATAGCCTGGACAGCCGCTACTGGGGTTTTGTGGCTGATCGCAACATCGTTGGCCGGGCTTTCTTCATATGGATGAATTTCAGCGATCTCGGTCGCATAGGCGGGTTCCAGTGAGCAAACTCGATACGCTGCAGGCTTCGCTGGGGCACAGCTTCGGCGCGATTGCTTTGCTTGAGCAGGCCCTCACGCATCGCAGCCACAGCGCGCATCACAACGAGCGCCTGGAGTTCCTGGGCGATTCGGTCCTCAATTTCGTGGTGGCCGCGCTGCTGTACGAGCGTTTTGCGCGGATCGATGAGGGCGACTTGTCTCGGCTGCGGGCTAATCTAGTCAAGCAGTCCGCGCTGGCGGAGATTGCCGGCCGCCTGTCGCTCTCGCAGTATCTGCGGCTGGGAGAAGGCGAGCTCAAGAGCGGGGGCTTTCGCCGCCCGTCTATCCTCGCCGATGCGGTCGAGGCGGTTTTCGGGGCCATTTACCTGGATGGCGGGTTCGATGCGGCGCACAAGGCAATTGCGAAGCAGTACGAGCCCATCCTGGTCAATGTAGACCCCAAAACACTGGGTAAAGACCCTAAAACCTTGCTGCAGGAGATGCTGCAAGGCCGCAAACTGGATCTGCCCCTGTACACGGTGCTGGCTACACATGGCGCCGCGCACAGCCAGACGTTCGAGGTTGAGTGCCAGGTGCCCAAGCTCGATATCCGGGTCACCGCCGGCGGTGCCAGCCGCCGCGCGGCGGAACAAGCGGCTGCTCAGAAGGCCATAGAGGCTATCTTGGCGCTGGCGCCTGCCAAGGGCGCGCGCGGCCATCGAGCCCGCAAGTCGGCACAGCTTACACTGCCGGTGGCGATCGCCCAGGAGAACAAATAGCATGACAGACCCATTTCGCTGTGGTTTTGTGGCCGTCATTGGCCGGCCCAACGTAGGCAAATCCACGCTGGTCAATGCCTTGATCGGCAGCAAGATTTCCATCGTCTCGCGTAAGGCTCAAACCACTCGACACCGTATTCATGGCGTGCTCACCCGCAAGCACGATCAGTTCGTGTTTGTCGATACGCCGGGCTTCCAGACGCGTCATGGCGGCGCCATGAACCGTATGATGAACCGTGTGGTAACCCAAGCGCTGGCCGAGGTGGATGTGGTGGTGCATGTGGTCGAGGCCGGCAAGTGGTCGTCGGGTGATGCGCAGATTCTGCCTCTGCTGCCTGCCCCTGAAAAAACCATTCTGGTTGTCAACAAGGTCGACCTGCTAAAGAGCAAGAACGACATGTTCGCCTACGTGGGCAAGATTACGTCGCAGTTTCCGTATGGCGCGGTAGTACCCGTGAGCGCGCTGCGCGGCATACAGCTCGAGAATCTTCTGGCCGAGATCGGCAGCAGGCTGCCGGAAGGCGAACCCATTTTCGAGGCCGATACCCTTACGGATCGGCCCATGCGTTTTATTGTGGCCGAGCTCATCCGCGAGAAGATCTTCCGTCTGGTGGGCGACGAGCTTCCCTATGGCTGTACCGTAGTGATTGAGCAGTGGGAAGAAAACGACGAAGGCGCCCGTATTGCTGCCTGCGTGGTGGTCGAGCGGGAGTCGCACAAGCCGATTTTGCTGGGCGCAGGTGGCGCCCACATGAAGCGCATCGCCACCGAGGCGCGGCAAGACATGGTCAAGCTGCTCGAAAAGCCCGTCTATCTGGATGTCTACATCAAGGTGCGCAAGGGCTGGTCTGATCGCGAGAGTGCCCTGCGCGAACTCGGCTATGAGTAAACGCGCGCAGCGCGTGCAGGATGCCGCTGGTTATTTGCTGCATGCGCTGGCATGGCGCGAAACGTCGCTCATCATTCAGGTACTTACCCGCCAGTATGGCAATGTGGCGCTGGTCGCAAAGGGTGCCAAGCGACCGCATTCGGCGCTGCGGCCCGTTCTGTCGGCCTTTCAGCCGCTATTGCTTTCCTGGTCGGGGGGTGGTGAGGTCAAGACTCTGACGCATGCTGAAAGCGTGGGCATACGCCGCCTGGGTGGCCGCGCGTATATGTCGGCTTGGTATATGAATGAGTTGTTGCTGAGGCTCTTGCCGCGCGAGGACGCGCATCCTGTCGTTTATGATGCCTACGAGGCGGCGTTGATCCGGCTGTCGGGCGATACGCCGGCCGCCAGCGCTTTGCGACGTTTTGAATGGGTGCTGCTCAATGAAACCGGATACGGTACGGGCGAGCCCGCCCCCGATTTTGATGATCTCAGGCAGGAGCCAGCTCTGCGCCAAGCGTTGCGCGAGCGTCTGGACGCGTTGCTGCAACGTCCATTGCAGACGCGCAAGGTATTGATGGAGTTGCAGAAATTTTGAAGCTCATGCCTGACCTGATCGTGCTGGATACATGCGTCCTGATTTCCAATGTAATGCGCGAAGGTTTGCTGAGCCTGGCGCGCCAAGGCTGTTATCTGCCCGTCTGGAGTGCCGTCATCGGTGATGAGTGGCGGCGTAATGCGGCACGTCTGTGGGCGATGCCCGCACAAGACGTGCAGGCCCAGTGGGATACCCTGCAGCACGATTGGCCCCGTGCTTGCTTGGGTGATGTGTCGGCCTGGAAGGAGGGCCTGAGGCGCAGCGATCCCAAAGATATGCACGTGGTGGCGGCGGCGCGCAAGGCTGCCGGTGACCCGGCTGGCGTGCGTCGCGTGGCCATTGTCACACGCAATGTGCGCGACTTCCACCGCGGTGAGTTGTATCACCTGGGCCTGGAGCTGTTGGACCCGGATCAATTGCTGTGCCGTTGCCTGGCGCATCATCCACAGGCTGTGCAGGCCATGCTGGCGGCAGTGCCCGCGTATGCCATGGCGCATGGCCGCGAGCCTGAAGCGCTGGAAACCATACTCAGGCGCGAACGTCTCTTTCGTTTCAACCGGTTGGTTCATGCGCTTGATCGTGAGGGCGCGCCACCAGCCACCACTGTCCCGGTTCCGGCATGAAGTACGGTGTTGCGTTATCAGTCCTATCGTCTTGCCTGTTCGCGCTGCTCTATTTTTACGCAACCGTTCTGCAGCCGCTCAATGGCGAGCAGGTCTTTGCGTGGCGTATTGTTCTGGGCTTGCCGGCGCTCGCGTTGATTATCGCGCGCAAGCGCGCCTGGCATGAGGTTCGCGATATTGTTGCGCGCCTGCGGAGCGAGCGCGCCTTGTGGCTGCTGCTGCCGCTTGCCGCGCTATTGATTGGTGTGCAGCTCTGGTTGTTTGTATGGGCACCGCTGCACCAGAAGGCGCTGGACGTGTCGATGGGCTATTTCCTACTGCCGATCGTCATGGTGCTGGTGGGGCGGATCCTCTACAACGAACGCCTGTCCCGCCTACAGCAGGCGGCTGTCTATACCGCGCTGTTGGGCGTGTTCCACGAGTTGCTGAGCACGGGCGCATTTTCGTGGGCCACCGCGGTCGTCATGTTCGGCTATCCCCCTTATTTTGTCTTGCGGCGTTACCTGAATATGGGGTCCTTGGGTGTCCTGTGGTTCGATATGCTGTTCATGGCGCCCGTGGCGCTTGCGCTGCTGTCGGTGTCCGTCGATGGCATGAACGCCTGGGAACAACTCGCCGCCTATCCGCGTTTGCTGATTCTCGTGCCGCTACTCGGGCTGATAAGCTCTGTAGCACTGGCCGCATACTTGCAGGCCAGCCGGGTATTGCCACTGGGGCTGTTCGGTCTGCTGGGGTATGTGGAGCCGGTGCTGCTTTTCGGTGTGGCGCTGTTCTTTTTGGGCGAACCGGTGGAGCCGCGGGCTTTGCTCACCTATGTGCCGATCTGGATTTCCGTGATGCTGGTGGCGGGCGATGTCGGACGCCAATGGCGGCGTCGCGCCCGTACATGAAAAAACGCCCGGCATGCCGGGCGTTTGTTGAGGGGCACGGAGTAGTTTACTCGCGGTCGCCGCCGAATATGCCCAGCAGCATCAGCAGGTTGGCAAAAATGTTGTATAGGTCGAGATAAATGGCCAAGGTGGCCGACACGTAGTTGGTTTCACCGCCGTTTATGACGCGCTGCAGGTCGACCAGCAGCAGGGCCGAGAAGATGCCTATGGCCAGCACGGATACAGTGAGCATGAGCGCCGGCAGTTGCAGGAAGATGTTGGCCAGCGAGGCGACGATCAGCATTACCACGCCGATGAACAGGAACTTCTGCATGCCCGAGAAATCGCGCTTGCTGGTGGATGCAACGCTTGCCATGGCACCGAATACCGCAGCGGTGCCGCCGAAGGCCAGCATGATGAGCTGCGAGCCATTGGCCAGGCCGATCACGTGGCCGAGCAGGCGTGACAGCATGATCCCCATGAAGAACGTGAACGCGAGCAGCAGGGCAACACCCAGGGAGGAGTTTTTGTTGCGTTCGATCATGAACATGAGGCCAAACGCGCCGATGAGGAAAACGATGGCGCTCATGCCGGGGCTGGCGCCCATGACTTGGTTGATGCCGGTGTTCAGGCCGACGAGCGCACCCAGCACGGTGGGCACGAGCGATACGGCCAACAGCCAGTAGGTGTTGCGCATGACACGGTTGCGGACGGCCTGCGAAGCAATACCGTACTGGCCGGTGTCGGCGACGGATTGACGGAAGTCGGTCATGGTGATGTGTATTCCTATAGTGGTGAGTACTTTAGGGATAAGAATAGCTGACAAATTGCTGAATGCGCAACGGGTATTCGCAGCAGCGATGTTCTTTTGGCTCGCTGCGGCCGTAAAGGTTCCGTATCGCGTTCTTCAGCCGCGCGGTTGATGGCCGGAGACGTCGTGGGCGTGGAGGGAGAGCCCGCTGGCTTGATATTGGCGCCAGCGTTCGCGAGCTGCGTTTTTGTCTTCGGTGTGGTTGGAGACAATTTCAAGTATGCGTGCGAAGCGCTCGGGTGCTGGTGGGCAGTACAGGTCGAGATTAAGCAGCCACGCGGAGGCATCGCCTTCGGCAGGCGTCGCCGATTTGTCAAAAAGCGCTGCTGCCTGGGCGAGTTCATCGGCATTGCCGACCAGCAGCACCGGCGTGGTCGGCGCCAGGGGATCGGCCACCGCGACGTGCGGTATGAACGCGGTGGCGTCAAAGCCCCACAGCAGGCGATCAAACTTGGCCAGCCGGGAGGCGTCTTGTGTATAGACCAGCAGGCGCCGCCCCGCCAGGTACTGCTTGCGTGTTACCTCGCAGGCCATGCGCAGGCGGTCGGCCGCGCCGAAAGCAAAATCGACCCGTGTCATCAACCCGCTTGGCCGAGCAAATAATGCACCAGCAGCGGAACCGGCCGGCCCGTTGCACCCTTTTCTTTGCCGCTGCGCCACGCGGTGCCCGCGATGTCCAGGTGGGCCCACGGATAGCTTTCGGTGAAGCGCGACAGGAAGCAGGCCGCGGTAATCGCGCCGCCATCGCGGCCACCGATATTGGCCATGTCGGCAAAATTGGAGCGCAAGGATTCTTGATAGGGCTCTTCGAGGGGCAGCCGCCATGCTGTGTCGTTGGCGGTGCGCCCGGCCTGCAGAAGTGTTTCAGCCAGTGCGTCGTCTTTGGTGAACAGGCCCGCGTTAACGTGCCCCAGCGCTACTACGCACGCGCCCGTGAGTGTGGCAATGTCGATGACGGCGGCAGGTTTGAAGCGTTCCGCGTAGGTGAGGGCGTCGCACAGTACCAGCCGCCCCTCGGCGTCCGTGTTGAGGATTTCGATCGTCTGGCCCGACATACTGGTGACAATATCGCCCGGCTTGTTGGCGCGGCCGCTGGGCAGGTTCTCGCAGGACGCGATCAGCCCGATCACATCGCGGTCGAGTTCGAGCTCGGCTACCGCACGCAGCGTGCCCAGCACCGATGCGGCGCCGCACATGTCGTACTTCATCTCATCCATGGCAGCCGCGGGTTTGAGCGAAATGCCGCCGGCGTCGAAGGTGATGCCCTTACCAACCAGCACGATCGGCGCCTTACGATTGCGGCCGGCCTTGCCTGGCGCCGTGTGACGCAGCACGATGAAGGCGGGAGGCACATAAGAGCCGCGGGCCACTGACAGGAAGGCGCCCATTTTCAAGGCTTCGATTCGTTTCTGGTCCAGCACCTCGGCCTTCAGGCTTTTGAATTCGCGCGCCAGCTTGCGGGCGGTGTCGCCGAGATAGGCCGGCGTGCAAATATTGCCGGGCAGGTCGCCCAACTGACGAGTGAGGTTCATGCCGTTGCCGATGGCCAGGCCCTCGCGCTGGCCGGCCTGCGCCTGGGCCGCCTGCGCGCGGGTGACCCAGTGCGCGAGCTTGCCAAGCTTGGGGCGAGGATCTTGCTTTTTGCCGAACGTACCCTCGTAGCGGTATACCGCAGCCACTGCAGCGCTGGCTGCAGTACGAGCGCGTTCGCGGATGCTGGCACCGCCGCACTCGATGCTGGCCAGCGTGCTCACACCTTCTGCCAGCCCGGCATCAGCGCAATATTGCGCAAAGCCGCGCTCGGCGCCGGCATGAGCGGCGGCGTTATAGGCTGCCTGCTTGCCGAGCCCAACCAGCACCACACGCGCAGCGGTGACGCCGGGTAGGTTGCGCAGCGTCAACTGGCTGTTCGGGCGGGCCTTGAACTCGGATTTCAGCACAGCGCGCAGCGCGCCATCCGCGGCACGGTCGATGACGTCCGCTGGCGCCGACAGCTCGCCATCGGCGAACACGCCGACGGCCAGCGCCGCCGTCTTGATTTGATGCAAAGATGCTGTTGTCAGTGTGCTAAATTCCATACAGATTTCCTTTTTCATTGGCCCCGGGGTCTGGCCGGATCTGATCCGAGAATATTCGGCAGAATGCCTGGCATTATCCCGCAAATTGTCTCATGTCTCTATTCAAGCGTTCCGTTGTCTCCGAAATCATGAGTCACGCCGGCATTGTGTTTTCCACGCTGCTGATCGTCTGGCTCAGTGTGCTTCTGGTGCGCCTGCTGGGCGAGGCCGCCAACGGTACAATCGGCGCCGATGTGGTGTTGGGCCTTGCCACGTTCTCCAGCATTACCGCTCTGCCCGTGATTCTGTCCGTGTCGCTGTTCATTGCCGTGCTCACCACCATCACGCGGGCGTTTCGCGAATCCGAGATGGTAGTGTGGTTCGCCAGCGGCCTGTCGCTCAAAGATTGGGTGAATCCGGTGTTGCGCTGCGCGGTGCCGGTGGCGCTCCTTATTGCCGTACTCACCTTGGGGGCGTCGCCGTGGGCGTATCGGCAGATTGGCGAGTATCGTCAGCGCTACGAGCAGCGCTCCGACTTGTCCAAGGTGGCCGCAGGCCAGTTCATCGAAACCGAGGACGGTGCACGGGTGTTTTTCGCCGAAGAGCCTACGCGCCCCGAAGAGGAACTAGGCAAGGTTGTGGCGCGCGTGCTGGATGAGGGTTGGCTCAGCGTAATCGCCGCCGACAGTGCCCATATCGAAACAGAAGCCAATGGCGATCGTTTTCTGGTGCTTAGCGCCGGCCATCGCTACGACCTGAAGCCGGGGCAGGCCGAGTTCCGGCTTGCCGACTTCGAGCGTTATGGCATGCGCCTGGAAAGCAATGCCGCCGTCAACTCGCCCGAAGCGGTGCGGCGCCTGGCTGAAAGCCAGATCAAGGCGCGCCCCACCACGTTGTTGATAACCGATGACAGCAACAATGCGCGTTCACAGATCATGTGGCGCCTGGCCATGCCGCTTGCAGCACTCAACCTGGCCCTGCTGGCCATCCCGTTGGGCGCGGTCAACCCGCGACTGGGCAAATCGGGCGATTTTCTCATTGCAGGACTGGTGGGGCTGCTGTACATGAACCTGATCAATCTTTCGCGAGGCTGGATTGGAGCGGGGGTGCTCAGTTTCGGCCTTGGTCTGTGGCTGGTGCATGCGATATTCGCAGGGCTGATGGCTTATATGATGTGGCGCAGGTTGCGCGTCAAGGCGCCGCGCCGCCAACACCGGGCGGTGCGCGCGTAATACCCGCGTGCCTGCCGCGTCACGTTGATCGCACGGCAGCCCAGGCCAATATCCCCCAGCCTGCCAAAAAGGCCATACCGCCTATGGGCGTGATGGCGCCCAGCCATGTCGCGCCTGTCAGCACCAATGCGTAAAGGCTGCCACTGAAAATCAGCACGCCGGCCAGCATCACCGTGGCCGCGGCATTGAACAATGCCGAGCCAAACTGCTGTGCCAGCAGGGCTGCCAACAGCATGCCCAGGCCATGCACCAGTTGATACAACACAGCGGTGTGCCATATCCCCAGCATGTCTGTGCTGACGACACGCTTGAGGCCATGCGCGCCAAAGGCGCCTGCTGCAACCCCAAGCAACATGAGGATCGCGGCAATAGTCACAACATGGCGGGTGGGCATGAGATGCTTCCTTTTTGGCTCGGGTTTCATGTGCCGGCGCCGAGGCAGTTGCACCCGCACCGATTCAGGCGATACTGTAGCAGTTGAACCCTGCGGGGCGTAGGCCCCGTCAATGCAGACGGGAGGCGCATCATGAGCTGGACCACGCACGATGTGACGAACCAGCCACCCGAGCTGGTTGATTACAACCTATACGACACCGACATGGCGCTGCGCGAGGGCGTACGGCGCGAAGGCGCATCGGCGCACGAGGCGCGCTTGGTGGAGTATGGTGCGGCGCTGGGGACGCAAGAGGCGGCGGAATGGGCGGATCAGGCCAACCGCTGCGGGCCGGTGCTGCAGGCCTTTGATGCCCGAGGCTATCGTGTCGATCGCGTTCGCTATCATCCGGCTTGGCTGCACTTCTTGCGTATGGCGTATGCGCAGGGCATGCACGGTACGGCATGGAGGGCGGCGGGGGGCGGGGCGCAGGTGGCGCGGGCGGCGGCCTATTTGATGCATGGGCAAATCGAAGCCGGCTCGCTGTGCCCCGTCACGATGACGGCCGCCGCAATTCCGATATTGCGCCAGGAAAGCTGGTTTGCCAGTATCGAGCCTTTGCTGTATTCGCAAACCTACGACGAACGCGATATACCGCTGGCGCGCAAACGTGCCATGGGCGTGGGTATGGGTATGACGGAGAAGCAGGGCGGATCAGACCTGCGCGCCAATACGACGCGCGCCACGCCTGTGCATGAGGGCAGCCAAGGACGCAATTACAGGCTGGTAGGCCACAAGTGGTTTTTCTCGGCGCCCACGTCCGACGCGCACTTGGTGCTGGCGTACGCTCATGACGCGTTGTCGTGTTTCTATGTGCCGCGTTGGCTCGAGGATGGCAGCCGCAACGGCATCCGCATCCAACGACTGAAAGACAAACTTGGCAATCGTTCCAATGCCAGCGCGGAGATCGAATTCCAGGACGCTATGGGCGTGATGGTGGGCGAGGAAGGGCGGGGTGTGGCCACGCTGGTGGAGATGGCCTCGTATACCCGCCTGGATTGTGTGCTGGGCAGCGCGGCACTGCTGCGTGCCGGCGTGGTGCGCGCGGTGCACCACGCCCGGCATCGCATGGCATTTGGCAAACTTCTAGCCGAACAGCCGCTGATGCAAAGCGTGCTTGCCGACCTTATCCTCGAAAGCGAGGCGGCATTGGTACTGGCGCTGAGGCTGGCCGGTGCGCTCGATGCACGGGGCGATGCCGATCAGGATGCATGGCGGCGCCTGATGGCGCCGGCTGCGAAGTTCTGGGTCTGCAAACGCGCCATCCAGGCCGTCGCTGAATGCATGGAAGTGCTGGGTGGCAACGGCTACATTGAAGAAGGGCCGCTGGCACGGCTTTATCGCGAAACACCGGTCAACGCCATTTGGGAGGGCTCGGGCAACATTATGTGCCTGGATGTGCTGCGCGCCTTGCAACGTGACGCTAGTGCGGTCGACAGGGTGCAGGCGCTGGTGCGCGACAGTACCGGCGACAGCCGGACTGCGGCGCGTGCGAAGGCTGTGGGACAAGCGCTGGCTGACCAACAGGCTTTGCCTGCGCGGGCACGGGAGGTTACCTGCAGCCTGGTATTGCTTACACAGGCCATGCTGCTGCGTGCGCATGCGCCGCAATTCGTGGCGGATGCCTTTATCCAGTCGCGCTTCGGGCCGGCGGGGCAGGGTGTATTCGGCGCCTGGGCGCCATCCGGTGCCATTGCCCGTGCACTTATCGACCGCGCCTGGCCGGCTTGAGGCGCAACTGGGATCGCCGCGTGCGTCATGGGCAAGCCGGGTGCCCGCAGCAGTGCATGCGTCGCCAGCGGCCACCGCCGCCGGGGCGGTGGGGCGTGGACCATCACTCTGGCCGCTCCGGCGCCCTGTCAGGCCTGTTGGGCGCAAGCCATAGGCCTGGGGCCTGTTCTGTCGTTCAGGCTCAGTCGTCACGGAGTAATACCCGGGTAACGCGCTTTTCCGCGACACCCTATAATCGTTCGGCCCGGATCCCATAACCATGGATGTAGGCGGGTATATATGCAGAATGCGGGAAGCCTGTGAATATTGTCCGGAATACTGTGGTGCGCGCCTGGGCGCGCACAATCTTTGTTTGTCGCCCATGGCGCAGTGCGCTGGAGCAGGCGGTGTTTGGCCTGATCGTGGCCGGCCTGTTGCCGGGCCTGTCGGGCAGCGTGTTTGCCCAGCCTCGTGCCGAACTGCCCAGTGGTGGTTATGAGCTTGCCGGCCGCGTGGTACGGGTGGCCGATGGTGATACCTTGACTTTGCTGGTCAATGGCGGGCAGCAAAAGGTGCGGCTGGCCAGCATCGATGCGCCCGAAGTCACCAAAGACGCGCGGCAGCCAGGCCAGCCCTACGCGCAGGCATCGCGCGAATCACTGGCAGATATGGTGGCGGGCAAAAACCTGGTTCTGCGCTGCTACGAACGCGATCGCTACAAGCGCAACATCTGCGACGTGCCGCTGCCCGATGGTGACACCGCTAATCGCCGCCAGGTCGCCCGCGGCATGGCTTGGGCCAATATGGAAGGCCGAGGCCGGTATATGCGAGACGACGCCTTGCCACGCCTGCAGGAGCATGCCCGTCGCCAGCGCCTGGGCCTTTGGCAGGATCGTGACCCAGTGCGCCCCTGGCAGTGGCGTTATCAGTGCTGGCGGCAAAAGCAGTGCCAGGGCGCGCACGAATGACGCCGGCGCTGCTGCGCGCAATCGGCCCCCTGCTGGGGGCGGCCCTCGTCCTGCTGCTTGCAGCGTGCTCGCGCGAACCCATCAACAGTCCCTACGCGCGCGACAAAATCAGTGAAAACGTGCTGTACACCGCTTTCACGCAGCGTTCGCCCAAATACCTGGATCCCGCCAGTTCCTATTCCACCGACGAAACGCCGTTCACATATTCGATCTACGAGCCGCTGTACGGTTACGATTACCTGGCGCGGCCCTACAAACTGATACCGCGCGCTGCCGCGGCCGTTTCGCCGCCCGCCTACTATGACAGCGAAGGCAAGCGGCTGCCGGATGATGCGCCGGGCGAACAAGTGGCGGTGAGCATCTACGACGTCCCCATCAAGCGCGGCATTCTCTATGCTCCCCACCCCGCCTTTGCGCGCGGTGCCCACGACAGCTATGTATATTGGCCGCTCAAGCCCGGCGAGCTTGACAACAAATTCGGGCTGAACGATTTTGCGCAGACCGGTACCCGTGAATTACTCGCCGCCGATTACGTCTATGCATTCCGCCGTTTGGCCAGTCCCCGTGTCGTGTCACCCATATATGGCACGATGGCCGAGCATATTGTCGGCATGCGCGAGTACGGCGAGGCGCTCAAGCGCGCCGAAGCCGCCGTCAAGCCGGATCCGTCCACCGGCATGCGGCCTTGGCTCGACTTGCGCGCCCAAGGGTTCGATGGTGTGCAAGCACTGGATGACCATACTCTGCGCATAAAAGTCATCGGCAAATACCCACAGTTCAAATATTGGCTGTCGATGACATTTACCGCGCCCATCCCTTGGGAGGCAGACCGCTTTTACCACCAGCCGGGCATGGCGGAGCACGATCTATCGCTCAACACCTGGCCCGCCGGAACCGGCCCCTATATGTTGGTCGAGTCTATCGTCAACCGCCGCCACGTACTGGCGCGCAATCCCAACTTTCGCGGTGAGCCCTACCCCTGTATAGGTGAACCAGGCGATCGCGAAGCCGGCCTGCTCGATGACTGCGGCAAGCCCACGCCGTTCATCGACCGCATCGTGTTTTCCCTTGAAAAGGAAAGCGTGCCGCTGATGGGCAAGTTCATCCAAGGCTATTACGACATACCCGACGCCGCGGCTGGCGATTATGGTGTGGCCATGACGGTCGCCGCGTCGGATTCCGCTGAAAAAGCCGCCCTGTATGCGGATCATGGCCTGCAATTGCGCAGCGCCACTGAGGCACAGCTGTTCTACCTGGGGTTCAATTGGCTTGATCCCGTGGTGGGCAAGGGCGATACGCCAGCGCAGCAGCAAAAAAACCGCAAGCTGCGCCAAGCCATCAGTATTGCCTTCGACTGGGAGCAGTTTGTGGCAATCTTCCAGAACGATCAGGCACAGGTTGCGCAGGGGCCCATTCCCCCTGGGGTGCTGGGCTACCAGCCGCCGCCGGCAGGCATCAACCGCAACGTCTACCAGGTGGAGGGCGGCCATGCGGTACGCAAACCTATCAGTGAGGCAAAGCGGCTGCTGGCCGAGGCAGGCTACCCCGACGGCCGCGATGCCAAGACCGGGCGCCCCCTGATCCTGTATTTCGACTCTTCCGGCGGTATGGGCTCCAGCGCGATGCTCGACTGGATGCGGCGCCAGTTGGGTGAAATCAATATACAGCTCGAAGTGCGGGCCACCGACTACAACCGTTTCCAGGACAAAATGCGCAACGGCACCGCGCAGATGTATATGTGGGGCTGGGTGGCGGATTACCCCGATGCGGAAAACTTTCTCTTCCTGCTGTATGGGCCCAACGCCAAGGCCGGAAAAGGCGGCGAAAACGCCTCTAATTACAGTAACCCTGCGTACGATCGCCTGTTTGAGCAGATGCGCTACCTGGATGACGGGCCCGAAAAAGAAGCGCTGGTGCATCGGATGGTAGATATCGTGCGCCATGACGCGCCCTGGATGTTCGGCTGGTTTCCCAAGTCGGGCGGCGCTTATCAGGCTTGGGTGCACAATGCCAAGCCCACCCAGATGGTGCGCAACACGCTGCAGTACCTGCGCATCGATCCGAGCATGCGGGCACGCAAAATAGACGCCTGGAACCGCCCGGTGTGGTGGCCGCTATGGCTGTTGGGCGTGCTGGCTGCTGCCGGCATGGTTTACGTGTGGCGCGCCGCCAAGCGGCGCGATCGCCTCGCGGCCAGCGGCGCGCGGGTCGGAGACTCATCATGACGCGCTATGTTTTACGGCGGCTCCTCTACGGTGCGCTCATTCTGGTTGGCGTCAACCTGCTCACATTTGTGCTGTTCTTCGCCGTCAACACGCCAGATGACATGGCGCGGCTGGCGATCGGGGGGCAGCGCGTGAGCCAAACTGCCATCGACCGCTGGAAGGCCGAGCGCGGCTATGACAAGCCGCTGTTCTTCAACGCCGAGGCAACCGGCTCAAGCGCCTGGACCAATACAGTTTTTTACCAGCGCTCTGTGCCGCTCCTGCGCTTTGATTTCGGCTTTTCCGATCAAGGGCGCGACATCGGCCACGAGGTTGGCGCTCGCATGGTGCCCAGCCTCGCCCTTGCGTTACCCACGTTTGTGCTCGGGTTGGCGGTATCGATCGCGTTTTCGCTGCTGCTGGTGTTTTTCAAGGGCACACAGCTTGATTTTGCCGGGGTGGTGATCTGTGTCGTGTTGCTGTCCATCTCGGGCCTGTTCTACATCATTGCCGGGCAGTGGTTGTTTGCGAAGGTGCTGCAATGGGTGCCGTATTCCGGGTATGTAGATGGTTGGGCCAGCGTACGTTTTCTGGTATTGCCGGTGCTGGTCGGCATTATTTCTGGCCTGGGGTCACAGGCGCGCTTTTACCGTACCTTGTTCCTGGAAGAGGCTGGCAAGGATTACGTGCGCACTGCTCGCGCCAAGGGCCTGCGCGAAAGCGCGGTGCTGTTCCGGCACGTGCTGCGCAATGCAATGCTGCCCATCCTCACTGGTACTGTCTCGGCCATCCCATTGTTGTTCATGGGTAGCCTGATTTCCGAGTCTTTCTTCGGCATACCCGGCTTGGGCAGTTACACCATCGATGCCATCAACGCCCAGGATTTTTCCATTGTGCGCGCCATGGTGTTTCTCGGCTCGGCCCTCTATATCGTGGGGCTGATACTGGCTGATATTTCCTATACGCTCGCCGACCCGCGCGTACGATTCGAGTGAGCGCGCCATGCCCAAGTTTGTGTTTCTCTGGACTGACGTTTTCATCCTTCTGCTTGCGGCGGGGATATTGGCTTATGCTTGGCGTGTCAGGCGCAGTGCTTCGCTGCGCCAGGCCTGGGCCCACATCGGCCGTACAACGTCAGCCATGTGCGCGGCGGTGGTGCTGGTTTTCTTTGCCGGCGCCGGATTGCTTGATTCCATTCATTATCGGCCGCTGCTGCCACCCGTGGCGGGGCAGGCGGGCACGCCGGTCTATTCGCCCGTGCTGCGCTCGGCGCTGGACGATCTGCTTGTGCTCACCAATCTTTCCGCGCGTGAGCAAACGTACTCGGCGCCGTTGGCCATTCGGCGTTTCACCAAGGAAACCGAGTTGATCGACGGCGAGCCAGTGCGTGATTATCCCCGCTTGAAGCACGCCGGCCAGGGGGTGGAAGACGGCGCCACACACCACGCGGACGTATACCGGCGGCTTGCGACGGGCTTGGCAATAGGCCTTGCCGCCAGCGCCGTTGTGGCGGGGCTGCTGACGCTGGCGCATCTACGCGGCGGTCGAGGCACGGGCGCAGCCTGGCGAACCTGGTGGCGCGGCGAGGCCGACATGCCCTGGCGCGCCATGTGGCTCACGCTCAGCGTGCTCTTGTTGCTCACCAGCGTCGCGCTGGCCCTGAGCACTAATTACCATGTGCTGGGCACCGACCGCACCGGCAACGATGTGCTGTGGCAGTGCATCAAGAGCATACGCACCGCGCTGGTAATTGGTACGCTGACTACGCTTGCCATGCTGCCACCGGCGCTGGTGTTCGGCATTTCGGCGGGCTACTTCAAAGGCCGTATCGACGATATCATCCAGTACGTTTACACCACGCTCACATCCATACCCGGCGTATTGCTGATCGCAGCCTGTGTGCTCATGATGCAGGTATATATCGACAACAATCCCGACCTCTTCGACACCGTGGCTTCCCGGGCCGACCTGCGCTTGTTCCTGCTTTGTATGATCCTGGGCCTGACGGGCTGGGCTGGTTTGTGCCGGTTGCTGCGCGCCGAAACCTTGAAGCTGCGCGAACTCGAATACGTGCAGGCCGCCCGGGCTTTCGGCATCAGTCATTGGCGCATTATGCGCCGGCATCTGCTGCCCAATGTCATGCACATCGTGTTGATCACGCTGGTGCTTGAGTTTTCCGGGCTGGTGCTGTACGAGGCGGTTCTGTCCTATCTGGGCATAGGTGTGGATCCTAGTACGCCCTCGTATGGCACCATGATCGATTCCGCGCGGCTGGAAATGTCGCGCGATCCGATGATCTGGTGGAATTTGCTGGGTGCATTCGTCTTCCTGCTGGCCTTGGTGCTGTCGGCCAACATTTTTGCCGATGCGGTGCAGGATGCCTTCGATCCCCGCATGCGACGCTTTCGAGCCCGGCCGGGCGGGGCAGTGCAGGCTGTGTCCCTCGGCGCCGCCGGTACGGCCGAACGTGCGGCAGGTGCGCGCGGCGCGTCGGATGGAGGCCTGCGATGAGCGCGACGTACGGTATGCCGCCTCAGGGGCAGGGTAACGGTGTTCAAGCGGAGCCGGTCCTGGACGTCCAGGCGCTATCAGTTCAGATTTCCGGTGAAGCGGGGGTCAACGAGGCCGTCAAGGCTCTCAGCCTGACCATCGCGCGCGGCGAAACCTTTGCCCTGGTAGGAGAATCGGGCTGTGGAAAAAGCATGACGGCGCTGGCCTTGCTGCGGCTGCTGCCCGAGGCGGGCCGCATTGTTGCCGGCCGGATCATGCTGGGCGGTACAGAGCTGAACGGCCTGCCCGAGCAGGGCATGCGCGCTGTTCGCGGCGGCGCGATCGGTATGATTTTCCAGGAGCCCGCCACCAGCCTGAACCCGGTGATGACGGTGGGCGAACAGTTGTACGAGACTTTGCGCGCACATACCCGTCATCGCGGCCAGGCGCTGAAGGAGCGTGCCGCGTGGTGGCTCCAGCGGGTTGGTATTCCCGATGCCGTCCGACGCCTGAATGATTACCCTTTCCAGTTTTCGGGCGGGCAGAAGCAGCGCATCATGATCGCCATTGCGCTGGCGGCTGAACCCAGGCTGCTGGTTGCCGACGAGCCTACCACCGCGCTGGACGTTACGGTGCAGGCGCAAATTCTGCAGCTGCTGGCCGACATCCAGCGGGAGATGGGCCTGGCCATTTTGCTGATCACTCACGACCTGGCCGTGGTCAAGCACGTTGCCGACCACGTGGCCCTGATGCGTCACGGTGAAATCGTTGAAACCGTGGATGCCGCCACCTTTTTCCGTGCGCCGCGTCATCCATACGCGCGCGAGCTGCTGGCGGCTATTCCCACGTTCGAGAAACGCGGCCAGCCGCTCTCAGCCAGTGCCAGCCAGCAAGCGGCCGTAACGCCGGATGCAAGCGCCCCCACTGTACCAACGGCTGGTGGCTTATTGTTGTCGGTACGCGGCCTTACTGTTGCTTATGCCCGGCGCGGGCCCTTCTGGCGCCACCGACCCGAGCCGGTGCGCATCGTCAAAGGCGTTGATTTTGATCTGGCGGCGGGTGAAACGCTGGCGCTGCTGGGTGAGTCAGGCTGCGGCAAGACAACCATTGCCAAGGCGATGCTGCGTTTGCTCGATAAACAGGCGCAGGTGGGCGGCGAAGTGTTCTTCAAGGGCGATAACGTGCTGACCGCGCGCCGACGTGGCATGAAGGTGCTGCGCAAGTCCATGCAGATTGTGTTCCAGGATCCTTATGCGTCGCTGGATCCGCGCATGATGGTCGGCGAGATCTTGGACGAAGGCCTCGCGGCCTTGCATCCCGAGCGCTCGCGTACGCAGCGCGGCAATCAAGTACGCCGGTTGCTGGACAAAGTCGGTTTGCCGCGCGATACCGTAGGCCGCTATCCGCACGAGTTCTCGGGCGGGCAGCGCCAGCGCATTGCCATTGCACGCGCGCTCGCAGTGCAGCCAGCGGTGCTGATCTGCGATGAGCCTACGTCGGCGCTGGACGTCTCAGTGCAGGCGCAGATACTGGATTTGCTGCAGAATCTGCAGGTCGAGCTGAAAATCGCCTATTTGTTCATCACGCACAACTTCGGGGTAGTGGAATACTTGGCAGATCGGATTGCCATCATGCACGCGGGTACAATAGTGGAACAGGGTGCTGCGCAGGATGTACTGAAACAGCCGGTGCACCCCGAAACCCGCCGCCTGCTGGCCGCCGTTCCGCGTCTGTAGGGCTTGAACGCGAAGCGTGCGCCCTCATATTACCCTTATGGCACTTAAAGTTTACGATCTCGAGTGCGAACACGGCCACGTATTCGAAGGCTGGTTCGGCTCGGAAGACAACTACGAATCGCAGCGCGCGCGCGGGCTGCTGGCTTGTCCCGTCTGCGGCAGCCAGCAAGTCAGTAAAAAGCTGTCCGCGCCACGGCTCAATGTCGGGCATGCCAGGTCGGGCGGTAGCGCCGCGCCCCAGGCCGCCGCAGAGCAGCCCCAGGCTGCGCACGTGGCGCAGATCCAGGCTGAAGTCATGCGGCGCATCCGCGAAATCGTGCGTGCAACCGAAAACGTGGGCGACCGCTTCGCCCAGGAAGCCCGTCGCATGCATGAAGGCGAAGCCGAAGAGCGCGCTATACGAGGCACTGCCACGCCGTCAGAGCGCGAAGCGTTGGCCGCCGACGGCATTGCAGTCATGCCTATTCCGGATTTCCTCGACGACGACCGGCTGCAATAGCCGGGTATATGAAATAAAAAAGCCGGGGCGCATGTGAAGCGCCCCGGTTTTTTTTGGATGCTGCGGCGGCGTACCCCGTTTGGTGGGGAGCCGTACGCCGTTACATGACACGGCTGCGGTATTCGCCCGTGCGCGTGTCGATTTCGATCTTGTCGCCGATGTTGCAGAACAACGGGACAGCGACTTCCATGCCGGTGTTGGTTTTGGCAGGCTTGAGTACCTTGCCCGAGGTGTCGCCCTTGACAGCCGGTTCGGTGTAGGTGATTTCGCGTACAACGATGGTGGGCAGTTCGACGGAGATGGCGCGGCCATCGTAAAACACGACTTCGACCTGCATGCCTTCTTCGAGGTAGCTCAGGGCGTCGCCCATGCTCTCGGCCTCGACTTCATACTGGTTGTACTCGGCGTCCATGAAGACATACATGGGATCGGCAAAGTAGGAATATGTGCATTCTTTCTTGTCGAGCACCACGACTTCGAACTTTTCGTCGGCCTTGTAGACGGACTCGCTGCCCGACCCCGACAGCAGGTTCTTGAACTTGAGCTTGACCACGGCCGAGTTGCGGCCCGATTTGTTGTATTCGGCCTTTTGCACGACGAGCGGGTCGCTGCCGACCATGACAACGTTGCCGACACGTAATTCTTGTGCGGTTTTCATGAAATATAAAACTCCGGTATGGATGCTCCGCCAAGAGGGGGGTGTGGGCCGGAGCAGACTTGCAAAGCGTGGTATTTTAACGCGTTCGACAGATTTTCGCTTATCGGACGGCTAGTTGCGGTTCAAAAATGATGTTCGTCAAGGGGAGCGCACGGTGGCTTGGCGTTGCGTGGAGACGAAATCCACCAGAGTGGTGGCCAGGTCGGTACGCCCGGCCAATGTGGTGCACCAGCCAGCCATGGCCGAGGACCACTGCGCCAACGGCGCCGGCGCCAGCAGCGGTGCGAGTGCGGCGTACAGACTGGTTTCATCGCTGGTGTTCCAGGCCCGCATGGCCTGTTTCACTGCATCGTTCAAGGGGGAGCAAGCCAGCCAGGCGTCCAGCTTGAGCAGGTGGGCCTCATCTTGTTGTCGGTAGATGTGCCAGAGCAGCGGGCGGCCAGCCCAGAGCCCGCGTACCAGTGAGTCCTCTCCGCGCACGCAGTTCAGGTCGCTGCTCCATAGAAGCCGGTCGAAACCGCGCTGATCGATGAAGGGGATGTCGCGTACCCGCACAGCGCCATGCGTACCCCGCGGCAAGCCTGGGCAAACGCCGGTTGGCACCAGCACAATACTTGGCACGGCGCGGCTTGCCAAGGCCTTCAGCAGCGCCCGTGCCGGCGCATCTGGGTAGCAGAACAGCATCACCTGCCGCGCACGGCCTTCCAGCAGCGCTTCTACATCAGTACTTGCGAGCCCCAGGGCGTTGAGCAGCGCGGCACGCTCGCTTGGCCGTGTCAGCCAGCGGTCGCGTTCCTGCAGCAGGCCGGGCTCGCGCGGCAAGCCGCCGGTTCCAGGCACGAAGCCGGGAAAAAAGAACGCTTTGCGGATGCCGCTGGGCTGCAGGGAGGGCAGGGCGTGGCAGCCGCGTACCCAGTCTTCGGCGCTGAGGTATTCGAGGTTGACCCAATCACTGCCGCGTTGGGCCATGGCGTGGATGAATTCGGCCGGTGGATCGCAGGCGAAGGCCTCGATCACGACGTCATGAGGCGGCGGTAGATCGGCGCTCGAATGCCAGTGCCGGATTTCCACACCCGCCGCGTGTTGGATGGGCGCGCCTGTATCCACCCCAGGTTGGATACGAGCGAAGCTGTGCAAGTTATCCACCCAGAGTCGCACAGCGCCGACCCGGGCCATGGCGGCAAGCTGGCGCGCGAGGCGCCAGCACACGCCGATATCGCCGTAGTTGTCGATGACCCGGCAGAAGATATCGAAGGTCAGGGCAGACATCCCTAAGGTGGAACCCCTGCGCGTCAGTGGAAGTGGATGGGCGTCATGTCTGCCTCTTCTGGCAGCTCGGGGTGCATCATTTCGCCCAGCGCATTCGGAAACAGTGGCGCACCGCAGTCGTCGCAGAATTCGATCGGATACAGGCCGGGCAGACGGCGCACGTCGCCCACGCCTTGCTCCTTGAGCAGCGCGGCAATTTCGTCGGGCACATCGATCTCACCCGATTCCATGCCGTCCGCCACCGCCTCTTCGCGGCTGAGCACCGGCCAGACACAGCCATAGATGACATCGTTATTTTGTCGCGTGGAGAAGCCGACCCGGTATTCCTCGATCGCGCTTTCGCCGCAACCCGCGATGACTGCGCGCAATTCAGCACCGGTAAGGTGCACGGCTGCCTGGAGCCAGGTAATGGCGGCCTTGAGCGCCAGCGGCCGGATGCGGCGGTCGGCTTCGCGGCTATTGATGTAATACGCATCAGGCTGCAGGAACTCGACCTGGCAACCCGTGAACAATGGGGAGATAACCGTGCTTGCCGCGTCGATCCAGGCATTGCGCACCAGGTCTCTGCCGGCCTGCCCGTCTTCGGCCTGAGGCGTCTGCCAGCGGAACAGTGCCTCGCCCTTGGGCACGGCAATGGCCCCGACGACGAAGCGAGCATCGGCCAGCAGGGTGTCGGGCTCGGTAGGCGAGTGAAGAGTACAGGTTTCGGCGGGTACGCCCAACGCCTGCTGCGCCAGCCGCTGCGTCCATTGCCGGGTTTCCTGGAAGGTTTGCGGCATTTGGTCGAAGCCCACCAGCGCGGGCAGCAGCGCGACTTTAGCAGCGGGCGCTGCGATGTACGCCTTGACGTGAGCAAGCAGCTGCGCGTTTTGATCGGCGGTCAGTGCTATGCCAGGCATCTTGTAGCGTGTCCAGGCCACCAGCGGAGCAGAAAACAGCAGGACGTCGTACTCGACGCCCTCGACCTGGATCTGCGTGGATTCGGATAGGGTCTCGGCCTGCTCGATCAGGATCTCGTAGGCGTTGGAGTCGGTGGCCGACAGGTGATCCAGCGCAGCTTCGATGTATTTATTCTTCTTGCCCAGCAGCAGCTTGTTCAGCTGGACGCCCAGGAGGTTTTCCCAATAGGCGTCTTCGAGGCGACTGCCCGAGCGGGCAAGCGCCGCGGCCAGGGCCAGCAGGCGTTGGGTATCGCGGGAAAAGCGAGAGGGCGAAGGTGCGGACATATGCAACGGCAAGCGTGAAAGTAATCAATAAGCTAGTGTACCCCCTGTACCCGGGAAAAAGCGCACGGGCGAGGCCGCAGCCTCGCCCGTGCGCGATTCTCCCGCACTGCGGCGAGCCCAGCAGGCGCGCCTTGACGGGGGAAGGGCCGGCACAGACCTCGCGGACCGGGCCGGATCACCGCGTCAGATGCCTACCGTGTCGGCAATCTCGCGGAACTCTTCGATCTGGTCGAAGTTCATGTAGCGATAGATCTGGCTGCTGTTCTCTGCCAGTACGCCCATGTCGGCCATGTATTCCTCGCGCGTGGGGATGCGGCCCAGGCGCGAGCACACTGCGGCCAGCTCCGCCGAACCCAGAAAGACGTTGGAATTCTTGCCCAGGCGGTTCGGGAAGTTGCGCGTGCTGGTGGACATGACTGTGGCGCCTTCTCGCACCTGGGCCTGGTTGCCCATGCACAGCGAGCAGCCCGGCATTTCCATGCGCGCGCCAGCGGTGCCCAACGTGTTGTAATGGCCTTCTTCGGTGAGTTGGTGCTGGTCCATCTTGGTGGGCGGCGCCACCCACAGCTTGGTAGGGATGTCGCGCTTGCCTTCGAGCAGCTTGGACGCCGCGCGGAAGTGGCCGATGTTGGTCATGCAGCTGCCGATGAAGACTTCATCGATCTTGGTGCCGGCGACGTCGGACAGCGTCTTGACGTCGTCGGGATCGTTCGGGCAGGCCACGATGGGCTCGGCGATGTCGGCCAGGTTGATTTCGATCACGGCGGCGTATTCGGCGTCGGCGTCGGGTTCGAGCAGTTGCGGGTCGGCCAGCCAGGCCTCCATGGCTTTGATGCGGCGGCCCAGCGAGCGCTCGTCCTCATAGCCGTTGGCGATCATCCACTTGAGCAGCGTGATGTTGCTGGTGATGTACTCGATGATGGGCGCTTTGTTCAGGCGCACCGTGCAGCCAGCGGCGGAGCGTTCGGCCGAGGCATCGGAAAGTTCGAAGGCCTGTTCGATCTTGAGGTCGGGCAGACCTTCGATTTCGAGGATACGGCCCGAGAAGATGTTCTTCTTGCCCTGCTTTTCGACTGTCAGCAAACCCTGTTTGATGGCATACAGCGGGATGGCATTGACCAGGTCGCGCAGCGTGACGCCAGGCTGAAGTTCACCCTTGAAGCGCACCAGCACCGATTCGGGCATGTCGAGTGGCATGACGCCAGTGGCGGCGGCAAAGGCGACCAGGCCTGAGCCGGCGGGGAAGCTGATGCCGATGGGGAAGCGGGTGTGCGAGTCGCCGCCGGTACCGACGGTATCGGGCAGCAGCATGCGATTGAGCCACGAGTGGATGATGCCGTCGCCGGGGCGCAGGGCGATGCCGCCGCGCGTGCTGATGAAGTTGGGCAGCTCGTGGTGCGTTTTGACGTCTACGGGCTTGGGATAGGCGGCGGTGTGGCAGAACGATTGCATGACCAGGTCGGCCGAGAAGCCCAGGCAGGCCAGGTCTTTCAGCTCGTCGCGCGTCATGGGGCCGGTGGTGTCCTGGCTGCCGACAGACGTCATGCGAGGTTCGCAGTAGGTGCCGGGGCGCACTCCCTTGCCTTCGGGCAGGCCGCATGCACGACCGACCATCTTCTGGGCCAGCGTATAACCCTTGCCGGTGTCTGCCGGGTCGTGTGGAAGGCGGAACAGCGTGGAGGGGGGCAGGCCCAGGGCCTCACGCGCCTTGGCGGTGAGGCCGCGGCCAATGATCAGCGGAATACGGCCGCCCGCGCGGGCTTCGTCGAGCAGCACGTCGGATTTGAGCGAAAACTCGGCGATTACCTTGCCGTCTTTCAGGGCTTTGCCTTCATAGGGCCGCAGCTCGATGACGTCGCCCATGTTCATCTGGGATACGTCGAGTTCGATGGGCAGGGCGCCAGCATCTTCCATGGTGTTGTAGAAGATGGGGGCGATCTTGCTGCCCAGGCACACACCGCCGAAGCGTTTATTGGGCACGTAGGGGATGTCTTCGCCCGTGTGCCAGAGCACCGAGTTGGTGGCGGACTTGCGCGAGGAGCCCGTGCCGACCACGTCACCGACGTAGGCGACCAGATTGCCCTTTGCTTTCAGGCTCTGCAGGAACTTGATGGGGCCGATCTTGCCGGGCTCATCGGGCTCGATGCCGGGGCGCGGGTTTTTGAGCATGGCCAGCGCGTGGAGCGGGATATCGGGCCGGCTCCAAGCGTCGGGTGCGGGGGAGAGGTCGTCTGTGTTGGTTTCGCCCGTGACCTTGAAGACGGTGAGCGTCAGGCTTTGCGGTACTTCGGGACGGCTGGTGAACCACTCGGCGTCCGCCCAGCTTTGCAGCACTTCTTGGGCGTACTTGTTGCCCTTTTCGGCCTTTTCGCGGATGTCGTGGAAAGCGTCGAAAATCAGCAGGGTTTTCTTCAGGCCTTCTGCGGCGACGGGTGCCAGCTGGGCATTATCGAGCAAGTCGATCAGGGGGCTGATGTTGTAGCCGCCCAGCATGGTGCCCAGTAGCTCAGTGGCGTGGCGGGCGTCGATGAGACCACAGGTTTCCTTGCCCAGTGCGATGGCGGCCAGATAAGAGGCCTTGACCTTGGCTGCGTCATCGACGCCGGCCGGCACGCGATGCGTGAACAACTCGAGCAGGAATGCATCTTCGCCAGCGGGCGGCGCCTTGAGCAGTTCGATGAGGTCGGCGGTTTGCTGCGCGGTAAGCGGCAGGGGAGGAATACCGGACGCGGCGCGCTCGGCTACGTGTTGGCGATAGGATTCCAGCATGATGTGCCTTTATCGGTAATGAGGATCGGCGCAGGCGCCGGATCCAGGAACCACGAGACTGTGGAAATGCGGTTGATTTATATCGTTATTGTAGAAGCAAAGCACGGGCGCAGGCAAACGTCTTATATCTTATATAAGACTTGCGCGGGCGAGTGTTGCATTCCAGCGAAGGGACGGCGCCGGTTTGGCTGCGTACCAGGGAAGGCATTGCGTGCGGGCGACCCCTTGGTCAGCCCGCCAGGAGATTTTGGTAGTCGGGGTGGCGGCGGATCCAGGCGGCAGCGTAGCTGCACAGCGGCCGAACCACCCAGCCTTGGGCGCGCGCGGTGTCAAGCGCGACCCGGGTGAGATCGCTGGCGATGCCGCGGCCACCCACGGGCGCTGGCACGCCAGTGTGTGTGATGGTCATCACCGCGTCCTGGAGATGGTAATCCAGCACGCACAGAATGCCGTCTTCGGTGTATTCGAAGCGATTGGCATCTGGGTTGTGTTTGATAGACCGGCTCATGGCCTGCTCCTTGTTGCGTTGCAAGGTGCCCGGAATCATGTGCCGGGCGCTGGTTGGGTTAGAGCGTGCCCGCGAGCAGCAAGAGTATCCACAGGGCCACCATGGCAATGATGCCGACGAAACAGCCGCCCCAGAGGCCGAGCAACGGCCATTTGATGCGGGTGGGGATTTTTTCGGGCTGGACGTGCGCCAGCAGACGATTGGCATTGCCGATGATCCAGAAGCGGCTTTTGGGGAAAGTGAGCCGCAGGAAATAGTCGAGCAGGATCGCCAGTCGGATAGGGAAGGGATAGCGATCCCAGGCCTGGTGGTTGAGGTAGGGATGCTGCATGGCCTGGTTGATGAGGCGCAGGCGGAACATCGCCAGGAAAATACCCGACACCAGACAGGTGAACACGCAGGCTACCAGAAGGGTGAAAGCAAAGGGCAGTGCGTAATGAACGAATGTAATCAGCATAGCCGTGTATTTTGCCACAAGCGTTGCCGCGGGCCATTGCGGCCCGCCCAATGATACTTAGTCGGAGGCCAGCTTGCCGCCGCTGGCCCAGTCTTCCCGCTTGACATGCTGAAAGATAACGTCGACCGCTTCCGGCTTGCAGCCCAGGGTGCGGCAAGCGGCTTCGGTGACCGCAGTGACGAATTCGCGTTTCTGCTCAAGCGTGCGGCCTTCGAAAAGCTGGACGTTGATGGTAGGCATCGTGGGAAATCCTCCTTGTGGGTTATAGGCAAAATGGCTTGTTCATGGGCAAGGCATCCCGTCGACTTCGATCGACAGCAGGCAAGCATACCGCACCATGCCGATTCGAGGCGTAGCGGGGCGCGTTCAGGCTATTCACTTGTTCGTTGCGCGGCTGTCGTTCCATAAAAATATTCATGATTCAATAGTTTTCCCGTTAACTATAGTCCTGTATAGTTCAAAATAAACCAGGATCAACAATCAACGATCAAGAAGAGACTAAAGACATCAAGTATCACGAACGATCGTTCAACAACGAGGAGACATGCATGAGGGTATTGAAACGTCGGATGCTGATGGCCGCGACGCTGGGCGCCCTGGCCACCTGTGGCATGGGGGTGGCGCAGGCACAGGAAGCGTGGCCTGCACGGGCAGTGCGGCTGGTTGTGCCGTATCCGGCTGGTGGTGGGACGGACTTCGCCGCCCGTCTGATTGCAGAGCGTTTGTCGGCCAGCCTGGGTCGAGAGGTGATTGTGGAAAACAAGACAGGCGCGTCGGGTTCGATTGGTGCGCAGGCAGTGGCGCAGAGCACGCCCGATGGGTACACCGTTCTGTTCGCTTCGCCGGCCGAGGTGCTGGTCAGCCGTATTGCGGGCCAGAAAACGTCTTACGATCCGGACAAGGATCTGGAGCCGGTCACTCTCGCGGGAGAGCTGCCGCTGGCGATTGTGGTCAACCCGGCCAGCGGCATCGATAGTGTCGAGGCGCTACTGGCGGCATCGAAGAAGCAAGGCGCCGCGCTATCGTATGGAACGCCCGGAACCGGCAGCAGTATGCAGTTTGCGGGAGAACAGCTTAATCTGGCCAGCGGCGGGAAAATACTCCATGTTCCATACCGCGGCGCGGCGCCCGCCGTCGCAGATCTCCTGGGCAACCAGATTCCGGCCGCTGTGGTGGGCCTCCAGCCTGTTTTGGCGGCGCACCGGGCGGGCAAGCTGAAGGTCATCGCCGTGACAGGTGAGAAGCGCACTGCTGTTCTGCCGGATGTGCCCGCCGTGGCGGAGTTGTCGGGGTTTGCGGGCTATCGCTTCACCAACTGGTTCGGGGTTTATGTGCCGCACGGTACGCCCAGGCCCGTGATCGACAAGCTGGCGGATGCCTTTCACGCGGCGCTGAGCACACCCGAACTGCGCAAGAAGCTGGAAGAGCAAGGGATTGAACCCATCGGGAACTCGACTGTGCAATTCCGGCAGTTTCTGGCCGCCGAGAAAGCACGCTATACGAAGGTTCAGAAAGAGAGTGGGATAACGGTCAACTAGATCTGCGCCGTACGCATTGCGGCGCCGCGGATGCCAGCTTGGCGTTCGCGGCACTGGTGCTTGGCGTTCGCATCGGTAGTCGCTGCAGGGCTCGTTAGCCGTCATCATATCTGACAGCACCATCGGCGACGGCGACCGCCAAGGCACCCGGGTGCGGTGCCCTGCCTATTCGCTGAAATATATTGACCGCACCGGGCGCATGCGCCCGGTGCGGGTTCACGGCACGTCAGTCGAAGACGATGGCGGCCCCGGGAGCGGGGCTGAAGCCAAGGTCGCCGCGTTCAATCACCGCTTCACGGCCGCCGTTCTGGGCGAGCAGTTCGGTCTGGCGTTCACGAATGCGTTGGTTGACCTCGTCCGGATCGCAGATCGCCAGCAGGCATTGATGGCATTCATGGAGAGTGCTCAGGTGGGCGGGATCCAGCGCTAGATCGTGGATCTCTTCGGGGTCGGCCTCCAAATCGAACAGCTGGGCTGGATAGTCGACGTAGTAAATATACTTGTAGCGGCCATGGCGAATCATGAATGCGCCTGTGGCCGAGCCCATGCCATGATACTCAGCGACGACGTTGCGGTCGGGCAGGGCGCCGTTGGCGATGTCGAACAGAGACACGCCCGGGTAGCCGCGCGTCAGCGCGGGATCGCGCACGCCAGTGGTCTGCAGAATGAACGGGAAAGCGTCGACGTGGCTGACGGGGGTATCGACCACCACGCCTTTGGGTATATCAGGCCCGGCGATGATCAGGGGTACGCCGGCCGCCTCTTCGAACAGCGTGGATTTGCCCCACATTCCGCGCGTCCCGAGGTTGTCGCCATGATCGCTGGTGTACATGATGTCGGTGTTGGCATCAAGCCCCGTTTCGCGCAGGGCATTCATTACCAGGCCGATATTGTGATCCAGGAATGAGCAAAGGCCGTAGTAGCCCGCCAGAGCCCGTTTGAGCTTTTCTTCGTCGAAATAATCGTCGTAATTGAAACTGCCCCGGTAATCGCGCTGATAGGGATGTTGCGGGCGCTCTTCCTTTCTATACAGCTTGGGCAGTGGTACTTTGCCGTAATACTGATAGTAGAACTCGGGCGGCGCAGTGAGCGGGAAGTGCGGGGCGACGAACGATACGAATAGTACCCACGGCTTGTCGCTGTGCTTGTGCGCTTCTTCGTGCAGCCAGACTTGGGCGCGCGCCGCGATCTCACGATCATAGAAGGTGTACTGGCTTTCGCCCGGGCCGGCCAGATTGGCCATTTTGTAGGCACCCTTGCGCACGGGCAGATCGGAGCGTACCAAGCCCATCAGATCGCCCTTGCCTTCGATGATATGCATGGGGATGATTTCTTCGGAAAAACCGTGGTCCACGCCCATGCCGACGAAGTGCAGCTTGCCGATAGAGACCACGCGGTGCCCACGCTCGCGTAGGATGTGGTGCCAGCTCGGCACCTTGCCGTCATAGGCGTCGGCGTTGTCGGCATAGCCAACCTGGTGGATGTACTTACCCGTCGCGAACGATGCGCGGGCGGGAATGCAGACCGGGCTGGTGCAATATGCAGCGCTGAAACGTGTTCCCGAAGCGGCCAGGGCGTCCAGATTGGGCGTTTTGACCAGGGTGTTGCCGTAGCTGCCCAGGACTTTGGGATTGTGCTCATCCGACATGAACACGATGAGATTTTTGCCTTGTTTCACGATGTCGTCCTCTTTCCGTGCAGGTGTATTTTCATTTATGAACTATATAGTACTATAGTACATAAGCGTTTCCGATTTTTCCAGAGGAATTTTCAGACTGCCTCCACGATTGTTGTGGATTTGTCGTTATCGGGAGCGAAAGGGGAGGGGTACGCAAGAGGGGCAACCAGTGCAACGGACCCGACGAACAAAAAAACCGGGCGCGGGGGATAACCCCCGCGCCCGGTTGGCGTGCTCGCGCCGATCCCGGCGTGGTGCGACGATATCAGATGACGAACATGTCTACATATTCGTGCACAGGCATTGCTTCGAGTTTCTTCTGATCCAGCGACACATCGAGAATGCGCTGCTGCTGCTTGGTCGGAAAATGACGCGCCAGGTTCGTACGGAATTTTTCCTCAAGCAGCGGGATGCCTTCGGCGCGGCGGCGCTTGTGGCCGATCGGGTATTCACGCACCAACTCGTCGAGCTTGCTGCCATCGTTGAACTCGACCGTCAGTGCGTTGGCGATGGAGCGTTTTTCGGGGTCGTGGTAGTCCGCGGTAAAGGCTGGGTCTTCCACGCATTCCATCTTGGCGCGCAGCGCGTCGATGCGCGGATCGGCAGCCACGGCGTCTTCGTAGTCGGACGCAGTCAGGCGCCCGAAAATAATGGGCACCGCCACCATGTACTGTACGCAGTGGTCGCGGTCGGCGGGGTTGTTGAGCGGGCCCTTTTTGTCGATGATGCGGATGCAGGCTTCGTGGGTGCGGATGGTGATCTTGCGGATGTCGGCGTCGGTCTTGCCCGATGCCTTGAGCGTTTCATGGATCTGCATGGCCAACTCCACCGCCGTTTGCGAGTGAAATTCGGCCGGGTAAGAGATCTTGAACAGCACATTCTCCATCACGTAGCTGCCGTAGGGGCGCTGGAATTTGAAGGACTGGCCGCGGAACAGGGCGTCATAGAAGCCCCAGGTCTTGGCGGTGAGCACGGATGGATAACCCATTTCGCCGGTACGCGCGATCAGGGCCAGGCGCACGGCGCGGCTGGTGGCGTCGCCCGCCGCCCAGCTCTTGCGGCTGCCGGTGTTGGGGGCGTGGCGGTAGGTGCGCAGGCTTTGGCCGTCCACCCATGCCAGCGACACGGCGTTGATAATTTCCTCGCGGTTCAGGCCGAGCATCTGCGACACGACTGCGGTGGACGCCACCTTGACCAAGACGACGTGATCCAGCCCCACTTTGTTGAACGCGTTCTCCAGCGCAATGCAGCCCTGGATTTCGTGCGCCTTGATCATGCCGGTGAGCACGTCGCGCATGGTGAGCGGCGCCTTGCCGGCCGCGACAGCTGTGCGCGACAGCCAATCGGCCATGGCCAGGATGCCGCCCAGATTATCCGAGGGATGACCCCATTCGGCGGCCAGCCAGGTGTCATTGAAATCGAGCCAGCGGATCATAACGCCGATATTGAACGCTGCCTGCACCGGGTCGAGCTGGAACTGCGTACCGGGCACCTTGGCGCCGTTGGGGACAATGGTGCCGGGCACGATGGGGCCGAGCAGCTTGGTGCAGGCAGGGTACGCCATGCCTTCGAAACCGCAGCCCAATGCGTCGATCATGGAGTGGCGGGCAGTTTCGTAGGCCAGGGTGCTGGTGATCTGGTAATCGAGCACGTAGTCGACGATATCGACCAGAACCTGATCGGGAGCGGGGCGGACGTTGGAAATAGGCGCAGACATAATAATTCCTGTGTTGCTGGATAGATAAAGACGAGGCATCGCCGCAGGCGTCTATGTCTGCGGCGATGCGAATATGGACATACTGCGAGCACTACAAATGCGCGGATACTGCGATTACTTCGGATGATTCAGGTAGTGCGCACCAGACGCAAGGCTTTGCTGTCCTAGAACGTGTCGCCGGGAACGCGGACCCAGCCTTCCATCAATATGCGCGCGCTGCGACTCATGATTGCTTTGCGCACCACCCACTGGCCATTTTCTTTTGCTGCCTGAGCGCCAACGCGCAAGGTGCCGGATGGATGACCGAAGCGCACCGCTTCGCGATCGCCGCCGCCGGCAGCCAGATTGACCAGCGTCCCGGGAACAGCTGCGGCGGTGCCGATGGCAACGGCGGCGGTGCCCATCATGGCGTGGTGCAGTTTGCCCATGGACAGTGCCCGCACCAATAAATCGATGTCGCCGGCGGCGATCTGTTTACCGCTGGAAGCGACATAATCAGCCGGTGGTGCGACAAATGCAACTTTGGGCGTGTGCTGGCGCTGCGCCGCCTCATCCAGGTGCTTGATCAGCCCCATGCGCAACGCGCCGTAGGCTCGCAGGGTTTCGAACCTGGCCAATGCGCCGGGATCGCCATTGATAGCCTCCTGCAGCTCCGTGCCGGTATAGCCGATGTCCGTCGCGTTCACAAATACAGTCGGAATGCCGGCGTTGATCAGCGTAGCCTTGATCTTGCCGATCCCGGGTACGTCGAGTTCATCCACGAGATTACCCGTGGGAAACATGGCACCGCCCCCGTCGCCATCATCGGCGGCAGGATCCATGAATTCAAGCTGAACTTCGGCTGCCGGGAACGTCACACCATCGAGTTCGAAATCACCTGTCTCCTGCACCTGTCCGTCTACAACGGGCACGTGCGCGACAATCGTCTTGCCGATGTTGGCCTGCCAGATGCGTACGGTAACCATACCGTCGCGCGGAATGCGTGCAGACTCGATGAAGCCATTGCTGATGGCATAAGGGCCCACCGCCGACGACAGGTTGCCACAGTTGCCGCTCCAGTCCACGAATGGTTTGTCGATGGATACCTGGCCGAAGAGATAGTCGACGTCGTGATCGGGCCGGCTGCTCTTGGCAATGATGACTGCCTTGCTGGTACTGGAGGTGGCCCCGCCCATGCCGTCGGTCTGCTTGCCGTAGGGATCAGGACTACCAATGACGCGCAGCAGCAGGGCGTCGCGCGCCTGGCCGGGTTTTTGCGCGGCCTCGGGCAGATCCTGCAGGCGGAAGAACACGCCTTTGCTGGTACCGCCGCGCAGATAGGTGGCGGGTATTTTGATTTGCGGTGGGTGTGCCATGGTTGCAGTGATGCCAATTAGCGTTGGGCGGCGGCCGATTTGCCGGCAGCCGCCGAGGATTCGAGAAAGTCTTGCGCAAAGCGCTGCAGCACGCCGCCGGCCTCGTAGATGGACACTTCCTCGGCCGTATCAAGGCGACAGGTGACGGGCACATCAATGCGCTCGCCGTTGCGGCGGTGGATGACCAGCGTCAGCTTGGCCCGTGGTGCGGGCGTGCCCTCGACATCATAGGTTTCTGTGCCGTCAATGCCCAGGGTCTTGCGGTTGGTGCCAGGCAGGAATTCCAGCGGCAGCACGCCCATGCCGACCAGATTGGTGCGGTGGATGCGTTCGAAACCCTCCGCGGCGATGGCTTCCACGCCAGCCAGGCGCACGCCCTTGGCGGCCCAGTCGCGCGAAGAGCCCTGGCCGTAGTCGGCCCCGGCCACAATGATCAGCGGCTGTTTGCGCTCCATATAAGTTTCGATGGCTTCCCACATGCGGGTCACCTTGCCCTCGGGCTCGACGCGGGCCAGCGAACCCTGCTTCACCTCGCCGTTCTCGCGCACCATCTCATTGAGCAGCTTGGGGTTCGCAAAGGTGGCGCGCTGCGCGGTGAGGTGGTCGCCCCGGTGTGTGGCGTAGGAGTTGAAGTCTTCCTCGGGCAGGCCCATCTTCGCCAGGTACTCGCCCGCCGCGCTGTTGGCGAGGATGGCATTGGACGGAGACAGGTGATCGGTGGTGATGTTGTCGCCCAGCACAGCCAGCGGCCGCATGCCTTTGAGCGTGCGCTCGCCCGCCAGTGCGCCTTCCCAGTAGGGCGGGCGGCGGATGTAGGTGCTCATCGGCCGCCATTCATAGAGCGGGCTGATTTGTTCATTGCTGCGCACGCCGGCGCCGAACATGGGTTCGTACACCTTGCGGAAGTAGTCGGGTTTGACGCTGGACGCGACGATGGCGTCGATTTCGGCGTCGGTGGGCCAGATATCTTTGAGCCTGACCGGCTTTCCTTCGCGGTCTGTGCCGAGCACGTCTTTCTCGATATCGAAGCGTATCGTGCCTGCGATGGCGTAAGCGACGACCAGCGGCGGCGAGGCCAGGAAGGCCTGCTTGGCATAGGGGTGAATGCGGCCATCGAAGTTGCGGTTGCCTGACAGAACCGCCGTGGCGTACAGGTCGCGCTCAATGACTTCTTTCTGGATCGCCGGATCGAGCGCGCCGCTCATGCCGTTGCACGTCGTACAGGCAAAGCCGACAATGCCAAAGCCCAATTGCTCCAGCTCGGGCAGCAAGCCCGCGTCTTCCAGATAAAGCTGTACCGCCTTGGAGCCGGGCGCGAGCGAGGTTTTCACCCAGGGCTTGCGTGTCAGGCCGCGTGCGTTGGCGTTGCGCGCCAGGAGCCCGGCGGCAATCACATTGCGAGGGTTGCTGGTGTTGGTGCAACTGGTGATGGCGGCAATGATCACCGCGCCGTCGGGCATCAGCCCTGGCTCGTTCTCGACCTTGCCGGCGATGCCACGCGCGGCCAGTTCAGAGGTTGGCACCCGGCGATGCGGGTTGGACGGGCCGGCAATGTTGCGCACAACGGTGGACAGGTCGAACTTCAGCACGCGCTCGTATTCGGCGCTGCGCAGGCTGTCGGCCCACAGGCCGGCCTGCTTGGCGTAGGTTTCCACCAGCCTGATCTGTTCATCGTCGCGGCCCGTCAGGCGCAGGTAGTCGATGGTCTGTTTGTCGATGTAGAACATCGCCGCCGTGGCGCCGTATTCGGGCGTCATGTTGGAAATGGTGGCGCGGTCGCCCAGCGTCAGGCTGGCGGCGCCCTCGCCGTAGAACTCCAGATAGGATGACACCACCTTTTGCTGCCGCAGGAATTCGGTCAGTGCCAGAACCAGGTCGGTGGCGGTGGTGCCCGCCGCCAGCCGGCCCGTCAGTTCGACCCCGATGATATCGGGCAGGCGC
Source organism: Paracandidimonas lactea (assembly GCF_021653995.1). Classification (NCBI taxonomy): domain Bacteria; kingdom Pseudomonadati; phylum Pseudomonadota; class Betaproteobacteria; order Burkholderiales; family Alcaligenaceae; genus Paracandidimonas; species Paracandidimonas lactea. The sequence continues at coordinate 135,454 of NZ_JAJJOZ010000004.1, read as the reverse complement.
ATCCACGACGCGCGGCCGAGCATCACGCTTTCCGCTTCCAGGCCGCCCACGCCGATGGCAATCACGCCCAGCGCATCCACATGCGGCGTGTGGCTGTCTGTGCCCACCAGCGTGTCAGGAAAGGCCACGCCGTCGCGGGCCTGGATGACCGGCGACATACGCTCCAGATTGATCTGGTGCATGATGCCATTGCCCGGCGGGATGACGTCGACGTTCTTGAACGCCTTTTTCGTCCAGTTGATGAAGTGGAAGCGGTCGTCGTTGCGGCGGTCTTCGATGGCGCGGTTCTTGGCAAAGGCATCTTTGTCGTAGCCCCCGTATTCCACTGCCAGCGAGTGGTCAACAATCAGTTGGGTGGGTACGACGGGGTTTACTTGCGAAGGGTCGCCGCCTTTGTCGGCAATTGCATCGCGCAAGCCAGCCAGGTCTACCAATGCTGTCTGGCCAAGAATGTCGTGGCACACCACGCGCGCCGGATACCACGGGAAATCCAGCTCTCGCTTGCGGTCGATAATCTGGCGCAGCGCATCCGTCAGTATGGCCGGATCGCAGCGGCGCACCAGGTTCTCGGCCAGCACGCGCGAGGTATAGGGCAGGGTGGCATAAGCGCCCGGCCGGATGGCATCGACCGCCTCGCGCGTGTCGAAGTAATCCAGCCCGGAGCCTGGCAGGGGTTTGCGGTATGCAGTGTTCATGGTGTGCGAAAAACAGAAATGGTCAGTGCGGGTGGCCGCCGGATGCGCGGGTGCCGGCGGCCTGCGCAAGGCGGCCGGCACGTGGCGCGCGGTGTGGAGTGCGCAGCGCTTATTTGCGCTGGCGCAGCGGCACGAACTTCTTGTCTTCGGGGCCGACGTAGTTTGCGGTGGGCCGGATGATTTTGTTGTCGACGCGCTGCTCGATGATATGCGCCGACCAGCCGGCCGTGCGTGCGATCACGAACAGCGGCGTGAACATGGCCGTGGGCACGCCCATCATGTGGTACGACACGGCGGAGAACCAGTCCAGGTTGGGGAACATTTTCTTGATGTCCCACATCACGGTTTCAAGGCGTTCCGCGATGTCGAACATCTTCATGCTGCTTTGTGTCTTGGAGAGCTTGCGGGCCACTTCCTTGATCACTTTGTTGCGCGGGTCGGAAACCGTGTAGACCGGATGGCCAAAGCCAATGACGACCTCTTTGTTTTCCACCCGGCGGCGAATGTCGGCCTCGGCTTCGTCGGGGGTTTCGTAGCGTTTCTGGACCTCGAAGGCGACCTCGTTGGCGCCGCCATGCTTAGGCCCGCGCAGTGCGCCGATGCCGCCAGCGATGGCGGAGTACATGTCGGAGCCTGTGCCTGCAATGACGCGGCTGGCGAAGGTGGACGCATTGAACTCGTGTTCGGCGTAGAGAATCAGCGACGTGTGCATGGCCCGCACCCACTCGTCACTGGGCTTTTCGCCGTGCAGCAGGTGCAGGAAGTGCCCGCCTATGCTGTCGTCGTCAGTCTGGACGTCAATGTAGCGGCCATTGTGGCTGAAGTGGTACCAGTACAGCAAGGCCGAACCCAGGCTGGCCATCAGGCGGTCGGCGATGTCGCGTGCATCGGGCAGGTTGTGATCGTCTTTCTCGGGCAGCACGCAGCCAAGCACGGACACCGCGGTGCGCATGACATCCATCGGGTGGCTGGCGGCAGGCAGCGCTTCAAGGGCTGACTGAAGCTGTGCCGGCAGGCCGCGCAGCTTGCGCAACTTGGCCTTGTAGGCTGCCAGCTCGCTCTTGGTGGGCAGCTTGCCGTGCACCAGCAGGTGAGCCACTTCTTCAAACTCGCAGGTGTCGGCGATGTCGAGAATGTCGTAGCCGCGGTAGTGCAGATCGTTGCCGCTGCGGCCTACCGTGCACAGCGCGGTATTGCCGGCGACCACGCCCGACAGTGCGACCGACTTCTTGGGCTTGGGCCCGGCCGCCGGAGCGGCGGCCGACTGGCTGGAGACTTGCTGTTCCGCAGCGGCCTGGGCCGCTTGCGTCGATTTTGCTGCTCTTGCTGCACGTGTTGCCATGTCTCAACTCCTGGGTTAACTAAGAATCCTGAAGCCCGCCCGGACGTCGTCTGGCGGGACGAAAAATGCGCTGGCCAAACATTTGAAGAATAGCCGAATAACGCGTGGGTGGGCGCGTCGGCGCTCCGGCGCGCGTACCTTGCCGTATCGGTAATGCCGGCGCTCATTCCGGCATGCGCCGACTTATTGGCCGCCCTTGTTCTGCTGGAACAGGGCATCCAGGCGTGATTCGAACGCGTGGTAGCCGATACGGTCGTACAGTTCGTCGCGCGTCTGCATCATGTCGAGCACGTTCTTTTGATGACCGTCGCGGCGGATGGCTTCGTATACGGTTTCGGCCGCCTTGTTCATGGCGCGGAAGGCAGATAACGGATAGAGAACGATATCCACGCCGACGCCCGCCAGTTCGTCGCGGGTAAACAGCGGCGTCTTGCCGAATTCGGTGATGTTGGCGAGGATGGGGACGTTCAATTCTTTCTTGAAACGCTCATAAGTGGCCAGGTCATACGAGGCTTCCGCAAAAATGCCGTCGGCGCCGGCTTCTACGCATGCGCGCGCACGGTCGAGTGCCTTGTCCACGCCTTCGACCGCGATGGCGTCTGTGCGGGCGATGATGAAGAAGCTGTCATCGGTGCGCGCATCGACGGCGGCCTTGATGCGATCCACCATCTCGCCGGCGGAAACGATTTCTTTGCCGGGTCGGTGGCCGCAGCGCTTGGCGCCGACCTGGTCTTCGATGTGGCAGGCGCCGGCCCCGAACTTGATCAGGCTTTTGATGGTGCGGGCGATGTTGAATGCCGAGGGGCCAAAGCCGGTATCGATGTCTACCATCAGTGGCAGGTCACAGACATCGGTGATGCGGCGAATGTCGGTAAGTACGTCATCCAGCGTGTTGATGCCAAGATCGGGCAGGCCCAGCGAGCCCGCGGCCACGCCGCCACCCGACAGGTAAATGGCGCGATAGCCGGCGCGTTTGGCCAGCAGCGCATGGTTGGCGTTGATGGCGCCGATCACCTGCAGGGGCTGTTCTTCACGGAGTGCCTGGCGAAATCGCGCGCCGGCTGTAGCGAGTGTCGAAGTGGATGTGGTCACGGTAAGGTCCTTGTCTTGCGGTGTGTTGTCGTGTGATGAGCGTCGTGTGTGCATACCGCGGCACTTTGCCCGCTGCGGAAGCCCGGCGCGCATCGCGTTCAATCAGTGGCGCATCAGCTGTTGGTAGCCTTTAGTAAGCAAAGGGCATGCCAGTTTGAATGACTGGCCGCCCAGCGGGGTGGTGGGGGCGCCGCACCCGGTGTAATGCATTGATTGGAAAGGATATGGTGCTTGCGTGCAAGCGGAATCGCTGTGCAAGGTGCTGATGGGCGAACGGTAGATGCATGCGGGCAATTTATTGTGTTTCATTTATGGAATAATAATGTTTCACTTCCGTTTCAAGGGCGTTTCAAGCTTCGTGGCGCTTCAGGCGCGCTGGTTTCCGTGCATTCAGGCATAAAAGGTAAGTTATATATGGCTGCTGTTTTCGCTCCCACCCCCGATGCGCGGCTACGCCTGGTTGCCGTAGGCATGCACGAAGTGCGGCTATTGTTTGAGGCGCTGGCGCCGCAATACAGTACGGTGGCCGAGATCGCGGTGCTCGACAAGGCATATGGCGAGGCAGTGGACGGCATCACGGCCATGCGCCAGGCCCGCCGCATCGACGCCATTGTGTCTGCGGGCTCCAACGGCACGTTCCTGCGCCAGCATCTGGATATCCCCGTGGTGCTAGTCAAGGCGGGCGGGCTCGATATGCTTCGCGGTTTGGCGCAGGCATCCCGGGATGCCCGGCGCATTGCGCTGGTGTCCTATGGCTCGGTACCCACCGAGCTGCGTCATTTCAACGAGCTATTCTCCCTGGCGCTCGAATTGCGTGCCTACACCACAGAAGACGAAGCCGAAGCCTGTGTGCGCGAATTGCTGGCGCTGGGGGTGGATGCAGTCGTCGGCCATGGCCTGGTTGTTGACCTCGCGCGCTCCTACGGCATGGAAGGCATTCTGTTGTATTCGCAGGGCGCCGTGCGTGAGGCGATTGAGGATGCGATTGAGGTGGCACGCATTTCGCGCCTGGAAGCCGCCCGGCGTGACAAGCTCAACAGCATCCTGGGCAGGCTGCGCGACGGTGTGATTGCGGTTGACCTGGAAGAGCGGGTTGAAACGGTCAACCCTGCCATGACGGTGCTGATCGGCCAGCCTGCCGAAGCGGTGGTGGGGCGGCGCCTGAGCAGCGTGAACACCGCCCTGAGCCTGCAAGAGACCCTGCGCACCGGCCAGCCCGATGTGGAGTGCGTGGCGCAGTTGGGCGGGAAGACAGTGGTGCTCAGCCGCCTGCCCGTGCTGGAGCAGGGCAGGCAAACGGGCGCGGTATTGGTCTGCCAGGACCCGGTGGCCATTCAGCGGCTAGATCGCAGCTTGCGCTCGCGCAGCCGCCCGCGCACCAATACGGCCCGCTACGGATTGGACCAGATTATTGGCGAGAGCCCGGCTACCGCGCGCGTGCGCGATCATGCCCGCGTCTGTGCGCGCCATGACGCGACTGTGCTCATCAGTGGCGAAAGTGGCACGGGCAAGGAGCTGCTGGCGCAAGGCATTCACAACGCCAGCGCGCGGCGTGCGCAGCCTTTTGTGGCGATCAACTGTGCCGCATTTCCGGATGCGCTGCTCGAGAGCGAGTTGTTCGGTTATGTCGACGGCGCTTTCACGGGGTCAAGCCGTGGCGGAAAAATTGGCCTTTTCGAGGCGGCGCATACCGGCACCATTTTTCTGGACGAAATCGGCGAAATGCCGCTGTCGCTGCAGACGCGTCTGCTGCGGGTGCTGCAGGAGCGCGAGATTCTGCGTATTGGCGCCACCGAACCCACTCCTGTGGATGTGCGGGTCATTGCCGCTACGCACCAGGACCTGGGCAGTCTGGCGCGCAATGGCCGCTTTCGCGGCGATCTGTACTACCGCTTGAACATCTTGCGCCTGGAACTGCCGCCCCTGCGGGCGCGCCAGGGCGATGTGCCGCTGCTGGCCGCGCATTTGCGCGACAAGATCGCAGCGCGCCTGCGCACGGCCGATCCGTCGCCCGGGACGGCGGCCGCCCGCGATGCCATGGTGCGCGCCATTGTCGAGGCGTCAAAAAACTATGCCTGGCCGGGCAATATCCGTGAGCTGGAAAACCTGATCGAGCGTGCGATGGTGTTTTACGAGCCGGTGGGTGGGGGCGGTGGCGATGCGGCCCGCGCTGCACTGCGCAATATCGCGCCTGAACTATTTGTGCCGGCAGGAGCAAGCGAGCAAGCAGCGGCAATGGTTATGGGCGACGCGGCCGTGTCCTTCGCGTTTGCCGCTGGTGGTGCGTCACAGCTAAACGCTGGGCGTGTTTTGCGGGATGAGGAGCCAGGCAGCGAGGGTGGCATGCACGCCGATCTGCGCAGCAGCCGAGACGCGGCAGAAAGGGTGCGCATCCTGGCGGCGCTCGACGCATGCGGCGGCAACCGTGAGCAGGCTGCGGTGGCGTTAGGCATCAGCCGCACCACACTGTGGCGCAAACTGCGGTCGTATACGTAGCGGCAGTAGAGGCGCCCTATGTATGTGACGCCCAGTTCGAGAAGGCTGGAAAATCGCGGGCCACCGAGACAGCGCCGCGGCATAAAAAAACGGGCAATGAGGGATGCCTCATTGCCCGTATCCTGCGCTTCGCACACCGTTTCTGGTGTGCGGACGCAAACGTGCTGCTTTACTTCAGCAGCTCTTGAACGCCTTCGCGTTCTTCAAGCAGCTCGTTCAGCGTGAAGTCCATGCGCTCGCGCGAGAAAGCGTCGATCTCCAGGCCTTCGACACGCTTGTATTCGCCATTTTCGGTGATGACGGGCACACCGTAGATGATGCCTTCGGGGATGCCGTAGGAGCCGTCGGAGGGAATGCCCATGGTGACCCATTTGCCGTTCGAGCCCAGCACCCAGTCGCGCACGTGATCAATTGCGGCATTGGCGGCCGATGCGGCCGACGACAAGCCGCGCGCCTGAATGATGGCCGCGCCGCGCTTGCCCACTGTGGGGATGAAGGTGTCGCGGTTCCATTGATCGTCGTTGATCAGCTTGGCCAGGCTTTGGCCGCCAACAGTGGCGAAGCGGATGTCGGGGTACATCGTGGGCGAATGGTTGCCCCAGACGATGAGTTTTTCGATGTCGGCCACGGGTTTACCGGACTTGGCTGCCAGTTGCGACAGGGCACGATTGTGGTCCAGGCGCAGCATGGCGGTGAAGTTCTTGGCGGGCAGGTCGGGCGCGGACTTCATGGCGATGTAGGCATTGGTGTTGGCGGGGTTGCCGACCACCAGCACCTTGACGTTGCGGCTGGCGACCTCGTTCAGGGCCTTGCCTTGCTCGGTGAAGATCTGTGCGTTGACGTGCAGGAGATCCTTGCGCTCCATGCCCGGGCCGCGGGGGCGTGCGCCGACCAGCAGGGCGACGTCGACATCCTTGAACGCTTCGCGCGGATCGCTGTGTGCCGACATGCCGGCCAGCAGCGGGAAAGCGCAATCGTCCAGTTCCATCATCACGCCCTTGAGCGCGGCCTGGGCCTTCTCGTTGGGGATTTCGAGCAGCTGGAGGATGACAGGCTGGTCTTTGCCGAGCATTTCGCCCGATGCGATACGGAACAGCAGTGCATAGCCGATCTGGCCGGCCGCGCCGGTGACGGCCACGCGCATGGCGGGTTTGGACATTGAGAATCTCCCGATATTGGATGAGGAATCGACGCTACATTTAGCGATGTAAGGACAGCCGCCAGTTTAATTCTTTTGGCGCGAAACGTCGGTGCATCGTTATGCGCAAACAGCCAAAAAGAGTAGCGAATAATTGTGCCGTGGTCAAACGTCTTATGTCTTATATAAGACAGAAGAGTGTTAGACAGAAATGCGTCAACATGCGAAAATTATAAAGTTTGCTCAGCCTGGATAGAAACATGTCCGATTCCCCCCAACCAGATCGTAGCCTTGCGCACGATCGCTCTGCCGGCAGCGCGGCCTTCAGCCCGCTCTACCAGCAGATCAAGGCCTTGCTGCTGCAAAGCCTTGACCGGGGTGAATGGAAGCCCGGCGAAGCCATCCCCAGCGAACTCGACCTTGCCGCACGCTTCCAGGTCAGCCAGGGCACTGTGCGTAAGGCAATCGACGAACTCGCGGCCGAAAACCTGTTGCTGCGCCGGCAGGGCAAGGGTACATTCGTGGCCACTCATCACGAGGCCCGTGTACGCTTCCGTTTCCTGCGCCTCACGCCCGACGACGGGCGCCAGAGTGTCTCGGGCAGCCGTATCCTCGACTGCCGCCGCATCAAGGCGCCGGCCGACATTGCCGCACTGCTCGACCTGCGCAACGGCGACCCGGTTGTAAATGTACGCCGCGTCTTGTCATTCGATGATGCGCCCACCATACTTGACGACATCTGGCTGCCCGGCGCCGTGTTCAAGGGGCTCACAGCCGATTCGCTCGAGCGCTACCGTAGCCCGCTTTACGCCTTGTTCGAAAGCGAGTTTGGCGTCAGCATGGTGCGTGCCGAAGAAAAAATCAAGGCCGTTTCCGCCACCGAAGAGCAGGCCGCGCTACTGCAGGTGGCGCCGGGCACCTCCCTGCTGCGTGTCGAACGCGTCTCCTTCACCTACGGCGACCGGCCCATGGAAGTGCGGCGCGGCCTTTATCTCACCGAACGGTTCCACTATCGAAACAGCTTGAATTAACTCGGCGCGCCGGGTGGTCATTTGATACCACCCCGCCAAATCGGTGAAAATACCGGTTGCCATTTGTCGTACCGATTACGTTTGTTTAACTCGAGGCCATTATGTCCGACTCTGCCACCAAGCCGCGTCCGCAGTACCGCAATCTAAGCGTGTCGCAGCTCATGTCCTATCGCCTGCCGCTGGCCGGCAAGTCTTCGATTCTCCACCGCGTCAGCGGCGCGCTGATCTTCCTCTGTATTCCTCTGGTGATCCTGCCGCTGTTGTCGGCCAGCCTCACGTCGCCCGAAAGCTTTGCCGGGATCAGCGCCTGGGTGTCCAGCCCGATCTGCAAGATCATCCTACTGGCCCTGATCTGGGGTTTCCTGCATCACTTCTGCGCAGGCATTCGCTACCTGGTGCTCGATCTGCACATCGGCAACGACAAGCATACCGCGCAGAAATCCGCAGGTATCGTGTTCGGCGTCAGCCTCGCCCTGACGCTGGTTTTCGGTCTTAAACTGTTTGGGGCCTGGTAATGGCAAAAGAACTCACTGGCACAAAGCGCCTTGTCGTGGGCGCACACTACGGCACGATCGATTTCCTCGTTCAGCGCGTCACCGCCATCATCATGGCGGTGTACACCGTCGTACTTGGGCTGGGCATTCTGTTCACCCCCGAGCTCAACTTCGAAAGCTGGCGCAAGTTGTTTTCCTTCACCTGGGGCGCATTGCCCGTCGGCCAACTGCTCGCAACGCTCGCCTTCCTGGCAGTGTGCTGGCATGCCTGGATCGGCGTGCGCGACATCTGGATGGACTACGTCCGCGGCGCAGGTCTGCGCCTGTTCCTGCAGGTGCTCACGGTCCTCTGGCTAGTGGCCTCGATCGTCTTTTTCGCAAAAATTATCTGGAGTCTATAAGCCGTGGCTGCTGTCAATACTTCCTTACCACGCCGCCAGTTTGATGTAGTGGTCGTGGGCGCCGGCGGAGCCGGCATGCGTTGCTCCCTTCAACTCGCGCAGGCAGGCCTGTCCGTGGCCGTGCTGTCCAAGGTGTTCCCTACGCGCTCGCACACGGTGGCCGCGCAGGGCGGCGTCAGTGCCTCGCTGGGCAACATGAGCGAAGACAACTGGTACTGGCACATGTACGACACCGTCAAGGGGTCTGATTGGCTGGGCGACCAGGACGCCATCGAATTCATGTGCCGCGAAGCGCCCCATGCCGTCTACGAGCTTGAGCACTTTGGCATGCCCTTCGACCGCAACGCCGACGGCACCATTTACCAGCGTCCCTTCGGCGGCCACACCGCCAACTTCGGCGAAAAGCCCGTCCAGCGCGCCTGTGCAGCGGCCGACCGCACCGGTCACGCCATGCTGCACACGCTGTACCAGCGCAACGTTGCCGCTCGCACCAAGTTCTTCGTTGAATGGATGGCGCTCGACCTGCTGCGCAACGAAGCCGGCGATGTGCTGGGTGTCACCGCCCTCGAAATGGAAACCGGCGACATCTACGTGCTTGAAGCCAAGCAGACCGTGCTGGCAACCGGCGGCGCCGGCCGTATCTGGGCCGCATCCACCAATGCCTTCATCAATACCGGCGACGGCCTGGGCATGGCGGCGCGTGCCGGCATCGCGCTCGAAGACATGGAGTTCTGGCAGTTCCACCCGACCGGCGTGGCCGGCGCGGGCGTGCTGATCACCGAAGGCGTGCGCGGCGAAGGCGGCATCCTGCTCAACAAAGACGGCGAACGCTTCATGGAGCGCTACGCGCCCACCCTGAAAGACCTCGCGCCGCGCGACTTCGTGTCGCGCTCGATGGACCAGGAAATCAAAGAAGGCCGCGGTTGCGGTGACGGCAGCTACGTCACGCTCAAGCTCGATCACCTGGGCGCCGAAACCATCATGAAGCGCCTGCCTTCGATCCGCGAGATCGCCATCAAGTTCGCCAACGTCGATCCGATCAAAGAACCGATTCCGGTCGTGCCCACCATCCACTACCAGATGGGCGGCATCCCCACCAATATCTACGGCCAGGTCATGAACTGGGTCAATGGCGAAAGCAAGCCGATCCAGGGCCTGTATGCCATCGGCGAATGCGCCGCCACCTCCGTGCACGGCGCCAACCGCCTGGGCACCAATTCGCTGCTTGACCTGATCGTGTTCGGCCGTTCCGCCGGCAATCACATCGTCGGCACGCACCCCGAGCGCCAGCACTCGCACCAGAGCATCCCCCAGTCGTCCATCGATCAGTCGCTGGCCCGCGTCGACCGCCTCGAAACCCGCACGTCGGGCGAGAACGTCTACGAGGTGCACAACGCCATGCGCAACAGCATGCAGGCGCACTGCGGTGTGTTCCGCACGCTCAAGCTGCTCAACGAAGGCGTGTCCGACATGGAAGAAATCGCCAAGCGCGTCGCGAACGTCTACTTCAAGGACAAGTCCAAGGTGTGGAACACCGCGCGTATGGAAGCGCTCGAGTTGGAAAACATGATCGAAGTGGCGCGCGCCACCACGAAGTCGGCGGCCAACCGTACTGAAAGCCGCGGCGCACATGCGCTCGACGACCACCCCGAGCGCGACGACGAGAACTGGCTGCGCCACACGCTATGGTTCTCCGAGGGCAGCCGCCTTGAATACAAGCCTGTGCAGATGAAGCCGATGACTGTCGAGAGCTTCCCGCCCAAGGCCCGGACCTTCTAAGCAGGATAGTGAAATGAGCGAAAAACGTATCGTCAAGTTTGAAATCTACCGCTACGATCCCGATAAGGACGAGCGCCCTTATATGCAGAAGCTCGAGGTCGAGCTGCAGCCCACCGACAAGATGCTGCTTGATGCGCTGGTGCGCATCAAGAGCGATGTCGACGACAGCCTGGCGCTGCGCCGCTCCTGCCGCGAAGGCGTGTGCGGCTCCGACGCCATGAACATCAACGGCAAGAACGGCCTGGCCTGCATCACCAACCTGCGCGACCTGAAGCAGCCTATCGTTCTGCGTCCGCTGCCCGGCCTGCCCGTGGTGCGCGACCTGATCGTCGACATGACGCACTTCTTCAACCAGTATCATTCGATCAAGCCGTTCCTGATCAATGATGCGCCGCCGCCCGAGCGCGAACGCCTGCAGTCGCCCGAAGCCCGCGAAGAACTCGATGGGCTGTACGAGTGCATTCTGTGCGCATGCTGCTCCACGGCCTGCCCGTCTTTCTGGTGGAACCCCGACAAGTTCGTGGGCCCCGCGGGCTTGCTGCAGGCTTACCGCTTCATCGTGGACTCGCGCGACGCCGCCACCGGTGAGCGCCTTGACAACCTCGAGGATCCGTACCGCCTGTTCCGCTGCCACACCATCATGAACTGCACCGATGTCTGTCCCAAGGGTCTGAACCCGTCCGCAGCCATCGGCAAGATCAAGGAAATGCTGGTCCGTCGCACCATCTAGCAGGCAGAATCACCCATGAAACAACTGTCCGAACTCGAACGCGCGCGGTTGCGCTGGCGAGCCCGCCGCGGCTTGCTGGAGAACGATCTGATCATTACGCGGTTTCTCGATCGTTACGAGGCATCGTTGACCGATGAAGACGTTTCCGCGTTGACGCTGCTGTTCGATATGGGGGACAACGAACTGCTCGACATCCTGCTTGGCCGTTCACAGCTGGAAGGCTGTTATGACATCCCTCCGCTGCACAGGATGATCAAGCAGATGCAAGAGTCGTAATTTATAAGGAAGCTACTAATGCAATTGTCAGACAAGAAGGCGACGCTGTCGTTCACCGACGGCAGCCCATCAATCGAGTTTCCGGTCTACCAGGGTACGGTAGGGCCAGACGTCATCGACATTCGCAAGCTCTACGGTCAGAGCGGGATGTTCACCTACGATCCCGGTTTTCTCTCGACAGCCTCGTGCGAATCGGGCATTACCTATATCGACGGCGACAAGGGCCAGCTTCTGTATCGTGGCTATCCGATCGAGCAATTGGCGCAAAAATGCGACTTTCTCGATATCTGCTACCTGATCCTGAACGGCGACCTGCCTGATGGCACGCAGAAGCAAGAGTTTGACTCCCTGGTCACGCACCACACCATGGTGCATGAGCAATTGCATTTCTTCCTGCGCGGGTTCCGCCGCGACGCGCACCCCATGGCCGTGCTCACCGGCCTGGTCGGCGCGCTGTCCGCCTTCTACCACGACTCCACCGACATCACCAATGCGCACCATCGTCACGTCTCGGCCATCCGCCTGATCGCCAAGATGCCTACGCTGGTCGCCATGGCGTACAAGTACTCGCAGGGCCAGCCTTTCATCTATCCGCAGAACGACCTGTCCTACACCGGCAACTTTCTGCGCATGATGTTCGCCACCCCGTGCGAAGAGTACAAGGTGAATGAAGTTGTCGAGCGCGCGCTTGATCGCATCTTCATTCTGCATGCCGACCACGAGCAGAACGCATCCACCTCCACAGTGCGTCTGTGCGGCTCCTCGGGCACCAACCCGTTTGCCGCCATTGCGGCTGGTGTGGCATGCCTGTGGGGCCCCGCCCACGGCGGCGCCAACGAAGCGTGCCTGCAGATGCTCGAAGAACTGCAGGCGAATGGCGGTGTGGCCAAGGTCGGCGAGTTCATGGAAAAGGTCAAGGACAAGAACTCGGGCGTGCGCCTGATGGGCTTTGGCCACCGCGTCTACAAGAACTACGATCCCCGGGCCAAGCTCATGCAGGAAACCTGCAAGGAAGTGCTGTCCGCACTGGGCCTGGAAAATGATCCGCTGTTCAAGCTGGCCATGGAGCTCGAACGCATCGCCCTCGAAGACGACTACTTTGTCCAGCGCAAGCTGTACCCCAATGTCGACTTCTACTCGGGCATCGTCCAGCGCGCCATCGGCATCCCCACCTCGCTGTTCACGGCCATCTTCGCGCTGGCCCGCACCGTGGGCTGGATTGCGCAATGGAACGAAATGTTGTCCGACCCCGACTACAAGATCGGCCGTCCGCGCCAGCTGTACGTTGGCGCGCAAGAGCGCGACATCAAAGGCTCGCGTTAAGCCATTGCCGGCCTGCCGGGCGCGAGCCTGGCGGTCTGCGTGGGGTGCATCCGCTCCCGCAAAAAACCCGAGCGCCTGGTGGCGCTCGGGTTTTTTGCAGGCTCGATGATGGCTGCGCAGCAGCCTTGGCAGAGGGGGGCTGCCACAGACAGCCGCCACCTCTGCGCTTATACGCTTACAGCGTGACCTGTCCAGCTTCCTGCTGCGCGTCCACGACTGCGAGCGTCGTCATATTGACGATGCGACGCACGGTGGAGGAAGTAGTCAGGATATGCACGGGACGCGCGGCGCCCAGCAGGATGGGGCCCATGGTGACGCCGTGGCTGCCCGTCATCTTCAACATGTTGTAGGTAATGTTGCCGGCATCCAGGTTTGGCGCGATCAGCAGATTGGCCGGCCCCTTGAGCGTAGAGTCAGGAAAGGCTTTCAGGCGGATCTGCTCCGATAGCGCGGAGTCGGCATGCATTTCGCCGTCGACTTCCAGCGTGGGCGCGCGCTCGGCCAGGATCTTGCGCGCTTCGGCCATCTTGCGCGACGATGCGCTTACGCGGCTGCCGAAGTTCGAGTGCGAGAGCAGGGCGATTTTCGGGACGATGCCGAAGCGCTGCATCTCTGCCGCAGCCTGGATGGTCATGTCGGCGATCTGTTCCGCAGTGGGGTCTTCGTTGACATGCGTGTCGCAGATGAACAGTGTTTGCGTGGGCAGCATCAGCACGTTCATGGCCGCATAGGTTTTCACACCCGGCTTCAGGCCTATCACCTCGTCCACATACTTGAGCTGGTTGTCGAAGCGGCTGCTGACCCCGCAGATCATGGCATCAGCATCTCCGCGCTGCAGCAGCATCACCCCGATCAGCGAGTTGTGCTTGCGGATCATGGCCTTGGCGATATCGGGTGTGACACCATCGCGGCCCTTGAGCTTATAGTACGCCGACCAGGTTTCATTGAAGCGTGCGTCGTCCTCGGGATCGACAATCTCGATATCCCGGCCCACAGCCAGTCTCAGGCCGAACTTCTTGATACGCATGTCAATGACAGTGGGGCGTCCGACCAGAATGGGGCGGGCAATGTTCTCGTCCACCACGGTCTGGGCCGCGCGCAGGACGCGTTCGTCTTCACCGTCGGCATAGATGACGCGTTTGGGGGCGCTTTTGGCCTGCTGGAACAGCGGGCGCATGAGTTGGCCCGTGTGATACACCAGCGTCATCAGCTTCTGGCGATAGGCTTCCAGGTCTTCGATGGGGCGGCGGGCGACGCCCGACGCCGCGGCGGCCTCGGCAATGGCGGGTGCGATCTTGACGATCAGGCGTGAGTCGAAGGGTTTTGGGATGATGTAATCGGGGCCGAAGCTCAAGTCCTGGCCCGCGTAGGCCATGGCCACTTCATCGTTTTGTTCGGCCTGGGCCAGCTCGGCGATGGCCTTGACGCAGGCGAGCTTCATCTCCTCATTGATGACGGTTGCACCGCAATCAAGCGCACCGCGGAAGATGAACGGAAAGCAAAGAACGTTGTTGACTTGATTGGGATAGTCGGAGCGGCCGGTAGCAATGATGCAATCAGGGCGGGCTGCTTTCGCGACTTCAGGCCGGATTTCGGGCTCTGGGTTGGCCAGCGCGAGAATCAGCGGGCTGGCAGCCATGGTCTTGACCATGTCGGCGGTGAGTACGCCGGGCGCCGAGCAGCCCAGGAATACGTCGGCGTCCACGCAGACATCGGCCAGGGTGCGCGCATCGGTCTTTTGCGCATAGCGGGCTTTGTTGGGCTCCATGTTTTCTTCGCGGCCCTCGCGGATCACGCCGCGCGAGTCGACCACGAAGATATTGCTGCGCTTGATGCCCAGCTTGACCATCAGGTCCAGGCAGGCGATGGCGGCCGCCCCGGCGCCCGAGCATACCAGCTTGACGTCGCCGATCTGCTTGTTGACCACCTTCAGGCCGTTGAGCACTGCGGCGGACGAAATGATGGCCGTGCCATGCTGATCGTCGTGGAACACGGGTATTTTCATGCGCTCGCGCAGCTTCTTCTCGATGTAGAAGCATTCGGGCGCCTTGATGTCCTCGAGGTTGACGCCGCCCAGCGTGGGCTCCAGCGCGGCGATGATGTCAACAAGCTTGTCCGGGTCGTTCTCGGCCAGCTCGATGTCGAAAACATCGATGCCGGCGAACTTCTTGAACAGGCAACCCTTGCCTTCCATGACCGGCTTGGCGGCCAGCGGGCCAATGTTGCCCAAGCCCAGCACGGCGGTGCCGTTGGTGATCACCCCCACAAGGTTGGAGCGGGAGGTGTACATCGAGGCCGCGTCTTCACCTTGGCTGTGTATGGTTGTGCAAGCGTATGCCACGCCGGGAGAATAGGCGAGGGACAGATCGTCCTGGTTGGCCAGCGGCTTGGTGGGGACGACTGAAACTTTACCGGGGGACGGATAGGCGTGGTAATCCAGCGCCCGCTTCTCCAGATCGGCTTTGGCATCCATATGGGAAAACTCCTCGAGTTGCTAAATGAATGAATATAGTGCTGTTCGGCATTTATTCTGCACCCAAAAATGCAGAAACATAAATATGCATCGAATATGCCGCATTGCTGCATAAAAAATCGCGGATTCGTGCGCGTATTTTGAGCCGGGAGAGATACTATACAGAAGGAGGCGGCAAGGAAAGCAATAGAAATAGTAATACGGCACATGGCGTATGAGCACATGATGCATAATGCATAAAGCCACGCCATGCTCGAGAAAACCGCGCTGTGTTTGATATAGCCAACACACAGTCGGCGCTTTACCAGAATAATCCTGGATTTCGAACCGCAGGCTTATCCCTTCACCGCTTCAAGGGTATACTAGCCGCACTACGGCTATTCAAGGCGTCGTACACGTTGCCTTCTGCCCCGCTATCCGCTATCCGGTCTGGCCGTGTCGCGGAAGGTTGTCCTGCATCGTAACGAGCGAGACGCTCGGTTAGGTGAAGCGTATATCTATGTCATCGGAAAAAGAACTCCTATCCAATTCATACCTGTTCGGCAGCAATGCCCCTTATGTCGAGGAGCTCTACGAAGCCTACCTCGATAATCCAGGTTCTATCGCCGAACAATGGCGCACATATTTCGACCAGCTCCAGCATCAGCCTGCCACCGACGGCAATGAGGCCACGCGCGACCAGGCCCATGCGCCGGTTGTCGAGTCCTTTGCCCAGCGCGCCAAGGCTAATGCCTTCCTGGCCAAGGTCAACAAAAGCGACCTGGCGATTGCCGGTAAGCAACTGTATGTGCAGTCCATTATCGCCGCCTACCGTTCGCTGGGCGTACGGTTTGCCGAGCTTGATCCGCTCAAGCGCCGCGACCGCCCGATCATCCCCGAACTCGATCCCGCGTTCTACGGCCTGACCGAAGCCGATCTTGACCAGGTATACGCTGCCACCAACACGTATTTCACCAAAGCCGATACCATGACCATGCGCGACATGCTCAAGGCTTTGCGTGACACCTATTGCCGCTCCATCGGCGCCGAGTTCATGCATATCTCCGATCCGACCGCCAAGCGCTGGATCCAGGAGCGCCTCGAGTCCACGCTGGGCGTGCCGGCTTTCGACGCCGACCGCAAGCGCCATATCCTGCAGCAGATCACCGAAGCCGAAGGTCTCGAGCGCTTCCTGCACACCAAGTACGTCGGCCAGAAGCGTTTCTCGCTCGAAGGCGGAGAAAGCTTCATTGCCTCGATGGACGAGGTTGTGCACAATGCCGGCGAAAACGGTATTCAGGAAATCGTGGTTGGCATGGCCCACCGCGGCCGCCTGAACATGCTGGTCAACATCATGGGCAAGATGCCCGGCGACTTGTTCGCCGAGTTCGAAGGCAAGCACGCCGAAGGCCTTACCGATGGCGACGTGAAATACCACAACGGTTTCTCCAGTGATCTGTCCACGCGCGGCGGCCCAGTACACCTGTCGCTGGCCTTCAACCCGTCCCACCTCGAAATCGTCAATCCCGTGGTCGAGGGCAGCGTGCGTGCCCGCCAAGATCGTCGCAATGACGAGGATGGCTCGCAGGTGCTGCCCGTGCTGGTGCACGGTGACGCAGCTTTCGCCGGACAGGGTGTGGTCATGGAAACGCTCAACCTGGCCCAGACGCGTGGCTACGGCACGGGCGGCACGCTGCACATCGTCATCAACAACCAGATTGGTTTCACCACGTCTGATCCGCGCGACACGCGTTCGACGCTGTATTGCACCGATGTGGTCAAGATGATTGAGGCGCCGGTCTTCCACGTCAATGGCGACGATCCCGAAGCGGTTGTGTTCGTGACCCAGCTGGCGCTGGAATACCGCATGAAATTCAAGCACGATGTCGTGGTCGATATCGTTTGCTTCCGCAAGCTGGGCCACAACGAGCAAGACACCCCCGCACTCACCCAGCCGCTGATGTACAAGAGCATTGGCAAGCATCCCGGTACCCGGAAGGTGTATGCCGACAAGCTCGTCGCCCAAGGCGTGCTGGCCGAAGACGAGCCCGAGCAGATGGTCAAGGCCTACCGCCAGCTCATGGAGGATGGCCAGCGCACCATTGAGCCCGTGCTTACCGACTACAAGAACAAGCACGCTACCGATTGGTCGCCCTTCCTGGGCGCCAAATGGACCGATGTTGCCGACACTGCGGTGCCGTTGGCGGAGCTTACCCGCATCGGCGAGCGCATCACCATGGTGCCGGAGAACTTCACGCCGCATATGCTGGTCAACAAGCTGCTGGCCGACCGCCGCAAAATGGCCCACGGTGAGATCAATGTTGACTGGGGCATGGGTGAGCATCTGGCATTCGCAACGCTGGTGTCCAGTGGCTACGCTATCCGCATCACGGGCCAGGACTCGGGCCGCGGCACGTTCACGCACCGGCACGCCGTGTTGCATGACCAGAAGCGCGAGCGCTGGGACGACGGCACGTATATCCCGCTGCAGAACGTGTCCGACAGCCAGGCCCCATTCACCGTGATCGATTCGGTGCTGTCCGAAGAGGCAGTGCTGGGTTTCGAGTATGGTTACGCGACGGCCGAACCCAATACGCTAACGATCTGGGAAGCTCAGTTCGGCGACTTCGTCAACGGCGCCCAGGTGGTGATCGACCAGTTCATTACCTCTGGCGAGGCCAAGTGGGGCCGCCAGTGCGGGCTGACCATGATGCTGCCGCACGGCTATGAAGGCCAAGGCCCCGAGCACTCCTCGGCCCGCATCGAGCGCTTCCTGCAACTGTGCGCCGACAACAATATTCAGGTGGTGCAGCCTACCAATGGTTCGCAGATCTTCCACCTGCTGCGCCGCCAGATGATCCGGCCCTTCCGCAAGCCGCTGGTCATTTTCACGCCCAAGTCGCTCCTGCGCAACAAGGCGGCCACGTCGCCGTTGTCCGACCTGGCCACCGGTCAGTTCCTGCCCGTCATCGGCGAGCAGGACGCCACGCTGGACGCCGAAGGCGTCAAGCGCGTGCTCGTCTGCTCTGGCAAGGTGTACTACGACCTGGTCCATGCCCGTGACGAAGCCGGCCGCAAGGACGTTGCCATTATTCGTGTTGAACAGCTGTATCCGTTCGCGCACAAGGCGTTCCAGGCCGAGCTGCAGAAGTACTCCAACGCGCGTGAAATCGTCTGGACGCAGGATGAACCCCAGAACCAGGGCCCCTGGTTCTACATCCAGCATCACCTGTACGAGAATATGGCAGACGGCCAGAAGCTTGGTTATGCGGGCCGCCCCGCGTCCGCGTCGCCCGCGGTCGGTTATCTCGCCAAGCACCAGGAGCAGCAGCGCAACCTGATCGAGCAGGCGTTTGCGCCCCGCTTCAAGGGCTTCATGCTGACCAAGTAATCACGCATCCAATACTTACACCACGGAATAATCATCATGGCAATTACTGACGTTCTCGTTCCCCAGCTTTCCGAGTCTGTCTCCGAGGCAAGCCTGCTCAATTGGAAGAAGCAGCCCGGTGAAGCGGTCGAAGCCGACGAGATCCTGATTGAAGTCGAAACCGACAAGGTCGTGCTGGAGGTTCCCGCGCCTGCGTCTGGCGTGCTCAAGGAGATCGTGAAGGGCGACGGCAGCACCGTCACCTCGGGCGATGTGCTTGCACGCATCGATACCGAAGGCAAAGCCACTGCCGCAGCGCCGGCCGCCGAAGCGGCAGCGCCT
The DNA here is from genome assembly GCF_021653995.1 of Paracandidimonas lactea. NCBI lineage: Bacteria > Pseudomonadati > Pseudomonadota > Betaproteobacteria > Burkholderiales > Alcaligenaceae > Paracandidimonas > Paracandidimonas lactea. The sequence continues at coordinate 116,493 of NZ_JAJJOZ010000004.1, read as the reverse complement.
GCAGCCGCGCCGGCCGCTGCCGCTGCCGCGCCCGTCGCGTCGGCGATCACTTCGCCTGCCGCTGGCAAGATCCTGGCCGAGAAAGGTATCGATCCCTCGGCGGTCGAAGGCAGCGGCCGCGGTGGCCGCATCACCAAGGGCGACGCACTGGAAGCGGGTGCCGCTCCCGCCAAGAAAGCTGCTGCGCCCGTTGCGCCGCCCACACTGTCGCTGGATGGCCGTCCCGAACAGCGCGTGCCGATGAGCCGCCTGCGTGCCCGCGTTGCCGAGCGCCTGCTGCAATCGCAAGCTGAAAACGCCATCCTGACAACGTTCAACGAAGTCAACATGCAGGGCATTCTCGACCTGCGCAAGCAATACAAAGACCAGTTCGAAAAAGAGCACGGCGTCAAGCTGGGCTTTACTTCGTTCTTCGTCAAGGCCGCTGTTGCGGCACTCAAGAAGTATCCTGTCGTGAACGCCTCCGTCGATGGCAAAGACATCATCTACCACGGCTACTTCGATATCGGGATCGCTGTCGGCAGCCCACGCGGCCTGGTGGTGCCCATCCTGCGCAACGCCGATCAGCTCTCTATCGCTGACATCGAAAAGCAGATCGCCGACTTCGGCAACCGCGCCCGCGACGGCAAGCTTGGCCTTGAAGAGCTCACTGGCGGTACGTTCTCCATTTCCAATGGCGGCGTGTTTGGCTCCATGCTCTCCACGCCCATCATCAACCCGCCGCAATCGGCCATCCTGGGCATTCACGCCACCAAGGATCGCCCGGTTGTCGAGAACGGCCAGATCGTCATCCGCCCGATGAACTACCTGGCGCTGTCATACGACCACCGTATCATCGATGGCCGTGAAGCCGTACTGGCCCTGGTGGCCATGAAGGAAGCGCTCGAAGATCCCCAACGCCTGCTGCTGGATATCTGAGCACATGAGGCCTAGGGCTTGAACGGGCCCCGGGGTGCATGCAGTCTTGCGTGCGCCGGCCGGGGCCTTTTCGAGTGTACTGTCCGGACGCGGATGCGCCGGCGCCCCATGCGGGCGTGGGCGGTGCCGCGCCTCGCGGGCGCCACGCGTGCCCGCGCCAACCCATCTATCGAGAATCACATGGCAAAACAATTTGACGTAGTCGTTATCGGTGCCGGCCCCGGCGGTTATATTGCGGCTATCCGTGCCGCCCAGCTTGGCCAGAGCGTGGCATGCATCGATGCCTGGAGCACCAGCGACGGCAAGCCAGCCCCCGGCGGCACCTGCACCAATGTGGGATGCATCCCCTCCAAGGCGCTGCTGCAGTCGTCCGAGCATTTCGAGCAGGCCAATCACCATTTCGCCGAGCACGGCATCGAGATGAAAGGCGTGAGCCTCAAGCTGGACACGCTGATTGGCCGCAAGGATACCGTCGTCAAGCAGAACAACGACGGTATTCTGTACCTGTTCAAGAAGAACAAGGTCACCTTTTTCCACGGCACGGGTTCGTTCGCGGCACAGGTCGACGGCGGCTGGAGCATCAAGGTGTCGGGCAAGGCCGAAGAAGAACTGGTCGCCAAACATGTTGTCATCGCTACGGGCTCGTCGCCGCGTGCGCTGCCTGGACTGCCGTTCGATGAAAAGCAGATTCTGTCCAACGATGGCGCGCTGCGCATTCCCGCTGTCCCCAAGAAACTGGGCGTGATCGGGGCGGGTGTGATCGGCCTCGAGCTGGGCAGCGTCTGGCGCCGCCTGGGTGCCGAAGTCACCGTGCTCGAAGCGATGCCTGAGTTCCTGGCCGTGGTCGATCAGCAGGTTGCCAAGGAAGCCCTCAAGGCATTCACCAAGCAGGGCTTGAATATCCAGACCGGCGTGAAGATCGGTGAGGTCAAACAGACCGCCAAGACCGTTACCGTCAACTATACCGACGCTGCTGGCGCCGAGCAGAAGCTGGCCGTGGACAACCTGATCGTTTCGATCGGCCGAGTGCCCAATGTCGAGGGCCTGGGTGTCGATGCCGTAAGCCTGAAGCGCGATGAGCGCGGCTTTATCGTGGTTGACGACGAGTGCAGGACCAACCTGCCCAACGTCTGGGCGGTGGGTGACGTCGTGCGCGGCCCCATGCTGGCTCACAAGGCTGAAGAAGAAGGCGTTGCGGTGGCTGAGCGTATTGCGGGGCAACATGGCCACGTCAATTTCGGCACTATCCCTTCCGTGATCTATACCTCCCCCGAGATCGCCTGGGTAGGCAAGAACGAGCAGCAGCTCAAGAGCGAAGGCCGTGAGTATAAGGCCGGCAACTTCCCCTTCATGGCCAATGGCCGTGCTCGCGCGCTGGGTGACACCACCGGTTTCGTCAAGGTGATTGCCGATGCCAAGACGGATGAAGTACTGGGCGTGCACGTCATCGGGCCCATGGCTTCCGAATTGATCGCCGAAGCGGTTACCATTATGGAATTCCGCGGCGCGGCCGAAGACATCGCGCGCATTTGCCATGCGCACCCCACGCTGTCCGAAGCCATGAAAGAAGCGGCGCTGGCCGTCGACAAGCGCACGCTCAACTTCTGATCTGCGCGGTTCGTGCACAGCACGACCATGTAAAAGGGCGGGCGGTCGGCTCGCCCTTTTTACTTTGAAAAGCCCCTTTTTATGAATGTACGCGAGTATTACCATCAGGCGCTGAACGAGCGCGGCTACCGGCCCGATGCGGCGCAAGAGGCCGCTATTGAGCGCCTGCAGCGCTATTACGATGATTGGATCAATTTCAAGAAGGCGCGTTCATCGGCGCTGAAGAAGATTTTCCGCCGCCCGCCGGTACCGCGCGGGGTATATATGTGGGGCGGTGTTGGCCGGGGCAAGAGCTTCCTGATGGATGCGTTCTATCTCACGGTGCCAGTCAGGCGCAAGACGCGTGTGCATTTTCACGAATTCATGCGCGGCGTGCATCGCGAACTGGACGCCGTGCGTGGCCAGCAGGATCCACTGGACGAGGTGGCGCGCCGCATTGCCAAGCGCTACCGGCTGATCTGCTTCGACGAGTTCCATGTGTCGGACGTGGCCGACGCCATGATACTGTATCGGCTCTTGCTGTGCCTGTTCAAGCACGGTACGTCGTTCGTGATGACATCCAACTACGAGCCGTCCACGTTGTATCCCGATGGCCTGCACCGAGACCGCGTTTTGCCGGCGATCAAGCTCATCCAGCAGCGTATGGATGTGCTCAATGTCGACGTTGGCACCGACTACCGGCGTCGCGCGCTCGAGCAGGTGCGCATGTACCTGACTCCCATTACCGGTGATACCAACGCCGAACTGCGTGCTATCTTCGATCGGTTGCTGGATACTGCGCCGATGGAACCCGACCTGATCGTGGAAAACCGCAAGCTGCGGGCGGTAGCGCTTGGCGGCAGTATTGTATGGTTCGACTTTGCAACCTTGTGTGGTGGCCCGCGCTCACAGAACGATTACCTGGACCTGGCCAGCCGCTTCCAGACGGTGATACTGTCGGATGTCCCTCGCATGGCGCCGCGCGATGCGTCGCAGGCGCGGCGCTTCACCTGGCTGATCGACGTATTCTACGATCACAAGGTGAAGTTGGTGATGTCGGCCGAGTGCCCGGCTGAAGCGCTCTACACCAAAGGGCCCATGTCCAACGAGTTTCATCGCACTGTGTCGCGCATTCTCGAAATGCAATCGCGCGAATACCTCGAAGAAGCGCGACGCGAGGCCGTTACACTATAAGCTCACATGCGGCTCGCGCCGCTGCGGGCTACGCACGCCGCGCCCGCACCCGCACCCTGCACACCTTACAAGCCTAGCCTATGAATACCCGCGTCCTTACTGGCATCACCACTTCCGGCACGCCCCACCTGGGCAATTACGCTGGCGCTATCCGCCCTTCGATCGAGGCCAGCGCCCAACCCGGCGTCGATGCCTTTTATTTCATGGCCGACTTCCACGCGCTGATCAAATGCGACGATCCGCAGCGCATTGCACGATCTCGCCTCGAGATCGCCGCCACATGGTTGGCGGCTGGGCTGGATCCGGACAAGGTCACTTTCTATCGCCAGTCCGACATTCCCGAGATCCCTGAGTTGTGCTGGATGCTCAACTGCGTTACACCCAAGGGGTTGATGAATCGCGCACACGCCTACAAAGCGGCGGTTGACCAGAACACGGCGCGCGACATCGACCCCGACGACGGCGTGACTATGGGCCTGTTCTCTTACCCGGTGTTGATGGCCGCCGACATCCTGATGTTCAATGCCAACAGGGTGCCAGTGGGTCGCGATCAGATCCAGCACCTGGAAATGGCGCGCGATATCGCGCAGCGCTTCAACCATCTATATGGTCGGGGCGAGGACTTCTTCGTGCTGCCTGAGGTGCAGGTGGATGAAGAGGTGGCCACGCTGCCGGGGCTGGACGGGCGCAAAATGTCCAAGAGCTACGACAACACCATCCCGCTGTTCGAGGGTGGCGCCAAGGCGCTGCGAACGGCCGTCATGCGCATTGTCACGGATTCGCGCGCGCCTGGCGAACCCAAAGACGCCGAGAACTCTCATCTTTACACCATTTACCGCGCCTTTGCCACGCCAGCGCAGTCCGCGCAGTTCCGCCAACAGCTTGAAGACGGCATGGGTTGGGGCGACGCCAAGAATGCGCTGCTCGATCATCTGGAAGGCATACTGGCCCCTATGCGCGAACGCTATATGGCGCTCACCGCCCAGCCCGACCGCATCGAAGACATCCTGCAAGCTGGCGCCGCCAAGGCCCGCAAGCTGTCGCACCCGTTCATGGAGCAATTGCGCGAGGCAGTCGGGCTGCGTGCGGCATCCAAGCCTGCAGTCGCGGCAGCGCCCACAGTGGGGGCAAAAAAAGGCAAGCTTGCGCGCTTTGTCAGTTTTCGCGACGAAGACGGCAAATTCCGCTTTCGCCTGATAGCAGGCGACGGGCAGGAGCTGTTGCTGTCCGAAGCTTTCGATGAACCCAAGGCGGCCGGCGTGGCAATGGCCGCGCTCAAGCGCGAGCCGTTCGACGCGCTGGCCGCCGAGGTGCAGGGGGGTGTGGCAATTACCGTGCAGGGCAATGTTGTTGCCCACGTCGAGGCCACGGCGCTGCCTTTGGTGCGTGAGGCTATCGCGGCGCTGCAGCAGGATTGAATGTGCGCAAGGCTACCGGTAGGGGTGGCCCGAGCGCCCAGGCCGTCGCCCTCGGACGTGGCAAGCACCTCATCTCATATGCCTTGCGAGAGGAGCGCCCTGGCGTCAGTGCAGGCTCTGGATGCCTGCGCCCTACAGGCAGAGTCCCGCCGCCAGAGACAGCCGGGCGCACAGGTCGAGAATGTCGGCCGCCTGCTCGCGATAGACCAGGACTACCTGGAAATCGTTGGTGTAGCTTTCACCAAAGCTGATGAGTTGGTAGCGCGGGTGATGCGCCAGTAATTGCGCGTCAACCCAGCGATAAAAGTCGGCAACAGTTTCGAAATCGTTGTCTTCGTAGGGGTACTCAGGCAGTTGAGGCTGCTCGAAGGCATCGATGATCTGTTCATAAAGCTCATCGACCGTATCGGACACGGCGAAATAGTCTTCGAGCTCCAGAAACACGATATAGGCGGTTACGCCCTTTGGGTCGTACTGCGCCACATTGGCGGCGTTGTTGCCGTAATAGGTGCGCAGCGTGCCGGCTGGGTCGGCGTCCGCTTGCAGGCAGATGTCCACCACCCGCGAAACCTCATGCGGGTCCAGGTCGTCGCACGACAGCATGCGCACCAGCGCCTGCAACATCGATTGCCGTGTGGTGTCATCCAACGAGGTTGTGCTCATGCCTTACCTTTTGAGTTTGGCAAAGGCGGCCGCCATGGCACCTGTGCCTGCGCTTTGCTGTGCTTGCCCACCCTGTCGGCCATCGCCGCGCCGGCTTTGGGATGCAGGCCGGTCGCCACCACGGCGCGCGGGTGGGGCGTCGTCGTCCAGGCGCATGGTCAGGCCGATGCGCTTGCGCGCCGCATCGACCTCTTGAACCTTGACCTTGACCATCTGGCCCACACGCACGACATCGCGCGGATCTTTCACATAGGTGTTGGAGAGGGCCGAGATATGCACCAGGCCGTCCTGGTGCACCCCGATGTCGACGAATGCGCCGAAATTGGCAACGTTGGTGACCACGCCTTCCAGGATCATGCCTGTGTGCAAGTCCGCCAAAGTGTTGACACCTTCCTTGAACTGGGCCGTCTTGAACTCGGGGCGCGGGTCGCGGCCGGGTTTCTCGATCTCTTGGAAAATATCGCGCACGGTGGGCAGCCCGAAGCGTTCGTTGGTGAAATCGGCCGGTGACACCCCTTTGAGCGCGCCCTGGCGGCCCATGACCTGGCGGGCATCGGCCTGGATGCGGGCGAGAATACGCTCGACCACTGGATAGGCTTCGGGGTGGACGGATGAGGCATCGAGCGGATTGGCGCCATTGGGTATGCGCAGAAACCCCGCTGCCTGCTCGAATGCCTTGTCGCCGAAACGAGGCACGTTGAGCAGCGCTTTACGATCGGGGAAGGCGCCCTTGTCATCGCGCCACGCGACGATGTTGCGGGCCAGTGTGGCATTCAGCCCCGACACCCGGCTGAGCAGCGGCGCGGACGCCGTGTTGACGTCGACGCCCACCGCGTTCACGCAGTCTTCGATCACGGCATCGAGCGAACGCGCCAATTCGCGCTGGTTGACGTCGTGCTGGTACTGGCCTACGCCGATGGCCTTGGGCTCGATCTTGACGAGCTCTGCCAGCGGATCCTGCAGCCGGCGGGCAATGGATACGGCGCCACGCAGGCTGACGTCGAGGTCGGGGAACTCGGCCGCCGCCAGCTCGGACGCAGAATACACCGATGCGCCGGCCTCGGACACCATGACCTTGGTGACTTTCAGGTCGGGAAAGCGCTCGAACATGTCAGCAACCAGCTTTTCGGTTTCGCGTGATGCGGTGCCGTTGCCGATGGCGATCAGCGCGATCTTGTGGCGTAGTGTCAGCGCGGCCAAGGTGTTGATGCTGCCTTCGCGGTCGCGCCGGGGCTCGAAGGGATAAACAGTGGCGGTGTCGAGCAGCTTGCCGGTTGCGTCGATGGCGGCTACCTTGACGCCTGTGCGTATGCCGGGATCCAGGCCCAGTACGGCCTTGGGGCCTGCCGGTGCGGCGAGCAGCAGGTCTTTCAGGTTGGCGGCAAATACCCGTATGGCTTCTTCCTCCGCGTTGTCGCGCAGGCGGCCGATGAGCTCGGTTTCAAAAGCGGTAAGCAGCTTGACCCGCCATGTCCAGCGGCAGACCTCACCCAGCCAGCGGCCACGCGGGGCGGCGTCGAGGGCGAAATCGGCATCGACGCCCAGGAAGCGGGCGACGCGTTCGACGCAAGGGTGGGGCGTGCGCGCCTCGAGTTCGGCATCCAGGCCCAGGCGCAGGTCGAGCACGCCTTGCTGGCGGCCGCGCAGCAGTGCCAGCATGCGATGCGAGGGCAGCGAACGCAGGCGTTCGTTGAAATCGAACCAGTCGCGGAAGTTATCGCCCTCGGCTTCTTTGCCTTCCACCACTTTGGCGTACAGCATGCCGGTATTCCAGAGATGCTCGCGCAGATCTGCAAGCAGATCTGCGTTTTCGGCATACCGCTCGGCCAGGATGTCGCGCGCGCCGTCGAGCGCTGCCTTGGCATCTTTGACGCCAGCCTCTTCGTTGATATAGGCCTGGGCCAGCGCGGCGGGATCGCAGCCTGTATCGGCCAGAATGGCGTCGGCCAGCGGCTCCAGGCCCGCCTCACGCGCGATTTGCGCACGCGTGCGGCGTTTGGGCTTATAGGGGGCGTAAAGGTCTTCGAGGCGTTGCTTGGTGTCCGCGCCGAGGAGGTCTTTTTCGAGCTCGGGGGTGAGCTTGCCTTGCTGTGCGATCGACTCGAGGATGGCGCTGCGCCGGCTTTCAAGCTCGCGTACATAGGCCAGCCGTACTTCGAGGTTGCGCAACACGGTGTCATCAAGCCCGCCAGTCGCCTCTTTGCGATAGCGCGCAATAAAAGGCACGGTGGCGCCATCGTCGAGCAGTTCGACCGCAGCGGCGATCTGCGCCGCGCGCACGCCCAGTTCGGTAGCCAACATGGCGACGATGCGGGCAGGGTCGCTGGCATAGGCGGTGGAAACGGCAGAAGCTAGGGTTTCGGTCATGCTTGGTGCTCAAAAACGATCAATCACGCGGCGCATTGTGCCATATCGGCGCACGGGCGAAAATCGGCCATGCCCCGATGGCGCGGGTGCGGATACTGTGCGAAAATCCAGTCCTTGCGTCTGTGCGCCATTCACCATGTTATTCCAGGAAATCTCCGAAATCTTCGCCGCCGACGGGCCCATCGCCCAGGCGGTGCCCGGTTATCGCCCGCGCCAGGCGCAGCAAGAGCTCGCCCGCGCCATCGAAGAAACGCTGCAGGCGCGCGGTGCTCTGGTGGCCGAGGCAGGCACCGGTACGGGGAAAACCTGGGCCTATCTGGTGCCTGCCTTCATCAGCGGTGGCAAGGCGCTTATCTCAACCGGCACGCGCACGCTGCAAGACCAGCTCTTTCGCCGCGACATCCCGCGCCTGCGCGATGCGCTGGGCCTGCCGGTTACCGTCGCGTTGCTCAAGGGGCGCGGCAACTATGTGTGCCACTACCATCTCGGCCGCCTCTCCGGCGACGACCGCGCGCTCAAGTCGCGGGCCGAGGTCGGGCAGTTGCGCCGTATCCAGATGTTCGCGCTCGAGTCCCGCACGGGCGACCGCGGCGACCTGGCCGACGTCCCTGAAGACGCTGATATCTGGAACCGCGTCACCTCCACGCGCGAAAACTGCCTGGGGCAGGAATGCCCGCATGTCAAAGACTGCTTTGTCAACAAGGCCCGCCGCCAGGCCCAGGATGCCGACATCGTGGTCGTGAACCACGCGCTGTTCATGGCCGATCTCGCCCTGCGCGAAGAAGGCATCACCGATCTACTGCCCGAGGTCGATCTGGTCGTCTTCGACGAAGCCCACCAGTTGCCCGATATCGCCACACGCTTCCTCGGCAGCAGTGTGTCGTCGCATCACCTGCTTGATCTGTCCCGTGCGGTCGAGGCGGCGGGGCTCGCCCATGCACGCGAATCCACCAACTGGAGCGAAGCGGGCAAAGGCATCGAAAGCGCGGCCCGGGCGCTGCGCCTTGCAGCCGCACCGGTCGAGCGCCTGCCCGGCCACAAGGCCACTTTCGAAGCCATGCCCAATGCCGCCGAATTCGACCAGGCACTCGAAGACCTCATCGAAAGGCTGGACAAAACCGCACGGCTGCTGGGCGTGGTCGCGGAAAAGCACCCAGATCTTGCCGCTGTCCTCAACACCTGCCAAGACTTGCGCGCTCGCTTGTTCCGCTGGAGCCAACCCGACAGGCAAGGCCGCAACGCGCTCGCGCCTGACGCTCTGGCCCCGCAGCAGGCTGCTACAGAGGGCGAGGCGCATGCCGCCGATGAGTCAGGCGGGCATGCGCCCCATGGCGCTTCCGCAGCGCATGGCATGCGCGAAAACAAGCGTCGCGATCTCGCCGAGCCCGATGGCGCGCAAGATACAGGCACCACCGATGATCCCCGCTATGCGGATGCCACTGAACCGTCGGTACGGTGGGTAGAGCAGGGCACGCATTACATGCGCCTGCACAGTGCGCCGCTGTCGGTGGCGCGGCTGTTTTCACGCAGCCGCAAGCGCGGTCAGGCCTGGGTGCTTACCTCTGCAACGCTGTCCGTGCAGGGCGATTTTGGTCACTTCGTCCGCCAACTGGGGTTGTGGGATGCCGACACCATGCAATGGGAATCCCCCTTCGACTACCCCAGCCAAGGGGTGCTGTACGTACCCAAGACACTGCCCCTTCCCAACGATCGCCGCTTCAACGAATGCTTTGTCGATACGCTCGTGCCGCTGGTGCGCGCTACGTCGGGCGGTGTACTGGTGTTGTGCACAACCTTGCGCGCTGTCGATCAGATTGCTGATCTGCTGTCCGAACGCTTCGATGACGAAAGCATCGACCGCCTGTTGCTGCGGCAGGGAGAAAGCTCCCGCCGTGTGCTGCTCGAGCGTTTTCGCGGCGGCAGCAATGCGGTGCTGGTCGGTAGCGCCAGTTTCTGGGAAGGCATCGACGTACCGGGCGACGCACTCACATTGGTGGCCATCGACAAGCTCCCCTTCGCCCCGCCTGATGATCCCGTACTTGAGGCACGCCTGAACCAATGCCGCATCCGGGGTGGTAACCCTTTCATGGAATATCAGTTGCCCGAAGCCGCCATCGCGCTCAAGCAGGGCGCAGGCCGTCTGATCCGCTCTGAGCGCGATTGGGGGGTGCTGATGGTGGGCGATACACGTATGGTTGAAAAACCCTACGGGCGCCTTCTGTGGCGCGGTTTGCCGCCGTTTGCCCGCACGCGGGAAGCCGCGCAGGCGCTGGCGTTTTTGCGTAGCCGTCAGGCCAGCACCGAGCCTGCATAACCCGCCCTGCGGTCGCGATGGCAGACTGGGTGCGGCGAAATAAAGCAATGGCGGCGCCCGGTTTTGCAGGGCGTGCGCCGCGCGCGCCTTTTCGCTACGCCTTTTGCAGGGCGGCTGCCCTATAGCCAGTTAAACGGGTTAAGCATGCTGCCGCTGGGCTCGTCCAGCCCTTGCTTGTAATACTTGCTGTCTGGGTAATTGGTGTCCAGCACCCGCTTGCTGTCGTCGCGCAAGGCGGTCAGGCCCAGTTTGTCGTACGACAGCACCATGATGTACAGGGCTTTTTCGGCAATGGGCACGCCCTGGAAGTCGGTGATTACCGTTTTGGCACGATTGACCGCCGCAACATAGGCGCCGCGCTCATAGTAATACTGTGCCACGTGCACTTCGTTTTCGGCAATGGTGTTCACCAGCCACGCTACGCGCTTGCGTGCGTCGGCGGCATAACGGCTGTCGGGGTAGCGTTTGATCAGATCGTTGAAGGCGTCGTACGATTCACGCAGGCCCTTGGGATCGCGCTCGCTCGGGTCTTGCCGGGTAAATTTCGAGAACGCGGCGCTGGGCGGTGTGAAGGTAATCAGGCCCTTCAGGTACAGCATGTAGTCTGTGCCTGGATGATTGGGGTACTGACGCTCGAACCGATCGATGGCGGCCAGCGCTTGTTCGGGCTCTTCGTCTTTCCAGTTTACATAGGCCTGATCAATGAGGGCCTGCTGCGCGTAATTGCCGAAAGGGTAGCGGGCTTCAACAGCCTCCAGGCGCTTGCGTGCATCGGTCCAGTTGCCGGCCGTCATTTCGGCTTTGGCGTCTTGGTACAACCGGTCGGCGCTCCACCCTGCAGTTTTGTCTTGCTCAGGCTTGATGCTGCCGCACCCGGCGGCCAGCAGGACGGCCAGCAGCCCGAATACCGCCAGGCCCTGCCGTAGGCGGCCGCGTAAGCCGGCCGTGTTGAAATCGTTGAGAGTCACAAAAACATCCTTGATGTTAGCATTGCACGCTGATTATATGATTTGTCGCCATGCCTGACACGGATATCTCCAAAGACGCCCTCCCGGCCGGCGAGCCGGTCGAGTTTACATTGGGCGCGGGCGCGCGGCCCGATCGCCTTGACAAGGTGCTGGCGGGCTTGCTGCCCGATCACTCCCGCAGTCGTCTGCAGCAATGGATAGAAGCGGGCCACGTGCTGGTCAATGGCCGCTCGGCCTCGCGCAAGCAGATGGCGGGCCCCGGCGATGCCATTACCGTCTGGGCGCAGTCGCCGCCCGAGGCGCTGGCTTTCGTACCCGAAGACATATCCTTCACCGTGGTGGCCGACAGCCCCGACTGGATCGTGGTTGACAAGCCTGCAGGCTTGGTGACGCATCCGGGCGCCGGCAACTGGCACGGCACGTTGTTGAACGGCCTGCTGTTCCGCTATCCCGAACTTGCCAGCGTGGCGCGTGCCGGTATCGTGCATCGCCTCGACAAAGACACGTCAGGGCTGCTGGTTGTGGCGCGTCACGAAAAGGCGCAAACCAGTTTGGTCAGGCAATTGCAGGCCCGTACCGTAAGCCGTGAATACTTTGCCTTGGTGCACGGTCGCCTGACACAGGCTGGTACGGTTGATGCACCCATCGGGCGCGACCCGCGCGTACCTGTGCGCATGTCGGCCGAAAGGCCTATTGCGCCCAAGCCCGCCATCACGCATTATGCGCCGCTGCGCAACGGCCTGACACCCGAAGACAAACACGTGGCGCTGGTGCAGTGTGTACTCGAAACCGGCCGCACGCATCAGATCCGCGTGCATATGGCCAGCATCGGACATCCGTTGGTGGGTGATGTGCTCTACGGCGGCCGGCCGCTTGCCGGGGCCGGGCGCCAGATGCTGCACGCGCGCGCCCTGCGTTTCGACGACTACTCCGGCGGTGAGCGAGTGGCCTTCGAGGCGCCGCTGCCCGCCGATTATCAACAGGTATTGGATACGATCGCATGGGACAACTGAAACAATCCGGGGCGCCCCAGTTCGTATCGGGCCAGCCATGGCCGGGCGTCGATTATTTCTGCACCACGCGGCAGGGTGGCGTGAGCCGTGGGCCATGGACGTCCTTCAATCTCGGCCTGCATGCGGGCGACGAGCCGGCTAACGTCCAGGCCAACAGGCAGGTGCTGCGTGCCGCGCTGCCCGATGAGCCGCTCTGGCTGCGCCAGGTGCACGGTGCGCAGGTGTGCGATGCGGATACTTTCGGCGCAGGCTACCCCGCGCAACCGCCCGAGGCAGATGCGGCCGTGACGACTCGACCGGGGCGTGTACTGGCCATCATGACAGCCGATTGCTTGCCCGTGGTCATTGCCGATACAGGTGGAAACGCACTGGGCGTGGCGCATGCGGGCTGGCGTGGCCTGGCGGAGGGTGTGATCGAGCAGGTGATGGCGGCGCTGCGTGCCCGCGCACCCCATGCGCAGGGTTGGCGGGCATGGATAGGCCCGGCGATCAGCCAAGCCCGCTTTGAAGTAGGCGCCGAGGTTTACCGTGCCTTTGTTGATGGCGATGCGCAGGCCGCCATGTATTTTGCCGCGCGGCCGCTGGGGGGCGAGGCCAAGTGGCTGGCCGATCTGCCTGGCCTTGCACGGATGCGCCTGTACCGCGCTGGTGTCAGGGATATTGAGCTCAGCGGCATATGCGCAGCTGTAACATCGGAACATTACTATTCATATAGGCGTGATGCAACCACAGGGCGCATGGCCACCGTGGCTTGGTTGAGCGGCCCGCCACATCGCTAGCGACTTTACCTATTGACACACCGAGTGTTGCCGGACACCATGAATCCAAGAAGCACGCAACACAAGCATTACAGGCGGCAAAGGCAACACGAGCGGAAGGAGGGGCTCATATGAATAATCCATTGTTTTCTACTTCCTGGATCGCTCAGGCCACGATTCCGCCACAAAAGCTGGCGCAGATACAGCAAGGTTTCACCGACGCATTGATGCGCGTGGCTGTGCAGGCGCAGCAGGGTGCGCTTGCCGCGCCACAAGACAGACGTTTTCAGGCGCCGGCGTGGTCCGCAAACCCGGCGCATGCCTATGTGGCCCATGCTTATCTCATTGCGTCCGAAACCATCGAGCAAATGGTCGAAGCCGCCGAAGTCGACGAGGCTTTGCGCGAGCGTCTGCGTTTTTCGGCCATGCAGTGGGTGCAGGCCATGTCGCCTGCCAATTTCCTGGCCACCAACCCCGAAGCGCAGCAGGCCCTCATCGATAGCGGCGGCCAGTCATTGTGCCGAGGCATCGGCAATCTGCTGCACGATATGCGGCAGGGTAGGCTGACGCAATCCGATGAATCGCAATTCGAAGTAGGTGTCAGCCTGGCCACTACGCCGGGTGATGTCGTGCTAGAAACGCCGTTGTTCCAATTGATTCAGTACGCGCCGCTTACCACCCGCACGTATCGCAGGCCGTTGGTGTTGGTGCCGCCCTGCATCAACAAGTACTACATCCTTGACCTGCAGCCGCACAATTCGTTCGTGCGTTATGCCGTCGAGCAAGGCCATACCGTGTTTCTGGTGTCGTGGCGCAACCCCGGAACGGAGGACACAGACGGCGTCGACAGGTCTTCCTGGGGCGATTATCTCGACGCAGTACTGATGGCGCTGGATGCCGCAGGCACCATTTGCGCCGAAGAGCAGGTCAATGCATTGGGCTTCTGCGTCGGTGGCACGATTCTCGCCAGCGCGTTGGCGTTGGCCAAGGCCCGCGGCGAAGACCCCGTGGCCTCGCTTACCCTGCTTACCACGCTGCTCGATTTTACCGACGCGGGCGTGCTGCACGTTTTTGTCGATGAGCAGCATGCTGCGTTGCGCGATCAGCAGCTTGGCGCCGGCGGGTTGATGTCCGCGCGAGAGCTCGCCACCACATTCTCCTTCCTGCGCCCCGGCGAACTGGTCTGGAATTATGTGCGCGACAACTATCTGATGGGCGGCACACCGCCCGCTTTTGACCTGCTGTACTGGAACGCGGACGGCACCAATTTGCCTGGGCCGTTCTTCACCTGGTACTTCCGCAATACCTATCTTGAGAACAACCTCAAGGTTCCTGGCCGCGTCAAGGTGGGCGAGCAGGCGCTGGATTTGGGCTCACTCGACATGCCTGCCTATGTGTACGGTTCGCGCGAGGACCACATCGTGCCGTGGCAGTCAGCCTATGCCAGCAGCCATCTGCTGGGCGGTCCGGTGCGTTTCGTGCTTGGCGCGTCTGGGCATATCGCGGGTGTCATCAACCCGCCAGCCAAGGGGCGGCGTAACTTCTGGGCCAGCGATGCAGCGCCCGAGGGCGAACCGGCGGCTTGGCTGGATGGCGCCACGAATACGCCCGGCAGTTGGTGGCCGAATTGGGCCGCCTGGCTGGCAGAGCAGGGGGGCGGCGAGCGTCGCGCGCCGACACGCCGCGGCAATGCGCGATACAAGCCTGTCGAACCCGCGCCCGGGCGCTACGTGCGCACGCGCGCCCTGTAACGATAGATGCTATCAGGGGCGGCACCGGCAGCGCCGATGCCGTAGCGGACGGGACGCCCACAGCCCGGATTCCAAGACTGAATCGGCGCCTGCCGCGGGTTTACTCGGGGCATTGTTGGTACGCAACAACTACAGGTCTAAGGGAGAGTAAAAATGAACGGCAAACTGGCTTATGTAACGGGTGGCATGGGGGGCATAGGCACGTCAATCTGCCAACGCCTGGCGAAAAGTGGGTTCACGGTCATCGCAGGGTGCGGCCCCAGCCGCAACTACCGGCAATGGCTCGATGAACAGGCCGCGCAGGGCTTTACGTTCCACGCGTCGGTTGGCAACGTGGCGGACTGGGACTCCACCGTACAAACCTTCAAGGATGTGACGGACCGCCACGGCATGGTGGATGTGTTGGTCAACAACGCCGGCATTACGCGCGACGGCGTATTCCGCAAAATGAGCCTGGACGATTGGCGGGCGGTCATCGATACCAACCTGAACAGCCTCTTCAACGTTACCAAGCAGGTGATTGATGGCATGGTCGAGCGCCAATGGGGCCGTATCATCAATATCAGTTCGGTAAACGGGCAGAAAGGGCAGTTCGGCCAGACCAACTACTCTACCGCCAAGGCAGGCATCCATGGGTTTACCATGGCGCTGGCGCAAGAAGTCGCCAGCAAGGGCGTGACGGTCAATACCGTGTCCCCGGGTTATATTGGTACTGACATGGTGCGAGCTATACGCCCCGATGTGCTAGAAAAAATCATTGGCACGATCCCGGTTCGCCGTCTCGGCACGCCGGAGGAAATCGGTGCCATGGTCGCTTGGCTGGCGTCGGATGACGCGGGTTTCGCCACGGGGGCTGATTTCTCCCTCAACGGCGGCCTGCACATGAGTTGACGTGGCTCTGGTAAAAACTAGCTGCGGCCGGGCGGTGGCACGCGTATAGTTGCGCGTGAAAGCGCCCGGCCGCTCACAATGCGGCTATGTCGTCCCGGTAAATTCGCCATTCCATAAAAGACATTACAGCTTGGCAACAGTCATGACGCAAAACGAAGACACCACTACCCCGCGCCTCATCAAGAAGTATCCCAACCGACGCTTGTACGATACGCGTACCAGCACCTACATTACGCTGACGGATGTCAAGCAGCTCGTGCTTGATGCCGAGGCCTTCCAGGTGGTAGATGCCAAGTCGGGTGAAGACCTTACCCGAAGCATCCTCCTGCAAATCATTCTCGAAGAAGAAAGCGGCGGCAAGCCCATGTTTTCAGCCACGGCGCTGTCGCAGATCATCCGCTTCTACGGCCACGCCATGCAGGGGGTGATGGGGGCCTACCTCGAAAAAAACATCCAGGCCTTCATCGATATCCAGGAGCGCATGGCAGAGCAGTCAAAGAGCCTGTACGGCACCCAGTTCGGTCCGGAGGCGTGGACGCAGTTCATGAATGTGCAGGCGCCTATGCTGCAGAACATGATGAGCAACTACGTCGACCAAAGCAAAAACCTGTTCGTGCAGATGCAGGATCAGATGCAGGATCAGACGCGCAATATATTCTCGGTATTTCCCTTCGCCCAGCCGCGCAACGATAAAAAGAAAGAATGATCGCCTGGCGCGGCAATGCCGCGTTCGACATTCGCGCGCGGCCAGGTTAACCCCGGCGTTCTTAAGGGTTATTCAGACCACTGTAAGTTATCCTGCTTCATAATAATGAGAATCGATCTTGTTATTGGGCGCAAGCCACCAATGGGTGGCTGCCCGTTTTTCGGAGCAGGCATTCATGTACAAAAAGCTGACGATCGCGATAGCCGCGATGGGTTTCGCACTGTCCGCCGCGGCGGCTGAATATCCGATCGGCAAGCCCAGCGAGCACGCCGGGCTCGAAATCGCGGCAGTCTATCTGCAACCGGTCGAAATGGCGCCAGAGGGCATGATGCGGCCCGCGCGCGAATCCGATATCCACCTCGAAGCCGATATCCACGCCACGGCCGGCAATATCAACGGCCTACCCGAAGGCGCCTGGGCGCCGTATCTCAACATCCGTTATACGTTGCAAAAAAAAGGCAGCGACAAAGTCATTTCAGGCGACCTCATGCCCATGGTTGCCAACGACGGCCCGCATTACGGCGACAACGTCAAGTTGGATGGCCCGGGTAAATACACGCTTACCTTCACGGTGGCCTCGCCCGAGGCGGCCAAGATGAACCACTTCGGGCGTCACATCGACAAAGAAACCGGGGTTGCGCCGTGGTTCAAGCCGTTTGATGTCTCGTACGAGTTCGTATTCGCCGGCACAGGCAAGAAAGGGGGGTATTGATGCGCCCAGTGCTGCGTATTGCCGGGAGCGGCCTGCGGGCCGCATCGGTCGCATTGGCAGTATGCCTGGCCGTCGCGCCGGCCATCGCCGACGAACTGCCAACCTTCGAGTTGCGATTCAAGCCCGACGGCACATTCGAGCCAGCCCGGCTCGAAGTGCCAGCCGGCCGCTTCAAGATCAAGCTCATCAACGAAAGCCAGCAGCCGGTCGAGTTCGAAAGCCTGCCGCTGCGCAAAGAAAAGGTGCTGGGCCCAGGCGTAAGCTCCTTCGTGGTCCTGACCATCAAGCGCCCTGGCGAGTATCCCTTCTTTGACGATTTTCACCAAGACGTCAAAGGCATACTGGTCGTCGTGCCCAAGCCCTGAGCAGGCGCATCATGGAACAACAAATTGCATTCATAGTATGGCGTGAAAGCATCGAGGCTATGCTGGTCGTCGGTATCCTGTTCACGTGGCTGCGAGCCAGCCCCGAAGGCCGCAAGGGGTTGCCCTGGTTATGGGCCGGGGTGGCGGCAGGCCTGGGGCTGGCTGTTCTGCTTGCGCTCGTGCTGTTGGGCATCTCGTCGTGGCTATCCGATACCGGTCAGGAGTGGTTCCAGGCCATCATGGCATTGGCGGCCTGCGCACTCATCGTGCAAATGGTCTACTGGATGCGGCTGCATGGCCGAACGCTAAAGCGCGAACTTGAGCAGGGCGCCAGCCGTGATCTCGAAGCCGACAACTGGTGGGGGCTGCTGACGCTTGTGGCAATCGCGGTGGCGCGCGAAGGCAGCGAAACCGTCGTATTTCTATACGGCAGCATTGCCGCGGGCGCTGCGCAGGGCTCAGCCGTGCGTCTCGCGCTGGCCGGTGCGCTCGGTTTTGGCGCTGCGCTATTGTCATTCTGGCTGCTGCAGGCCGGCGGGCGCCTGATCACATGGCGGCGTTTCTTCAAGCTTACCGAGATCATGCTGCTCCTGCTGGCCGGCGCGCTGCTGGTTTCGGGCATGGATCATCTCATTTCGCTCGATGCCCTTCCCACGCTGGTTGATCCAGTCTGGGACACGTCCGCGCTGCTCGATACACAAGGCGGGCTGGGCAAGGTTCTGGCCGATTTCGCCGGTTATCGCGCCGTGCCATCTCTGACGCAAGTGCTGTTATGGGCGTTGTATTGGGTGGTGGCCATTGTGGTGCTCAAGCGTGTCGACGTTTCCGCAGGCCGCGCGCGCGTGGCGTCGGGGGGTGCCAGGGCCTGATGCCATGACATCCAGCGCATTGCGCGCCGGCACGGCGCGGTTCGGCGATTTTCTGCGCGACCACAAAACCTGGCTGCGGCGGCTGCAGTGGCTCATCGTGCTGTTCTACGTCACACTGTTGATCGTGCCGGCGGCCATGCCCTTGCCCGGCCGTACCGCGTCAGTCTTCAACAACCTCACTATCTTTGCGCAATTTGCGTTCTGGGGCGTATGGTGGCCGTTTGTACTGGTCTCGATGCCATTGATGGGGCGGGCCTGGTGCGGATGGTTCTGTCCCGAAGGCATGCTTAGCGAATGGGCAAGCGGGCACGGTCGGGGGCGCGCCATACCAAAATGGATGCGCTGGGGCGGCTGGCCCTTTGTGGCATTTTCACTTACCACCGTCTATGGCCAGCTTGTCAGCGTGTATCAGTACCCGCTGGCCGTGCTGGCCGTGCTGGGCGGTTCCACGGTGGCAGCCATGATCGTGGGCTGGCTATATGGCCGCAACAAGCGTGTCTGGTGCAAATATCTCTGCCCGGTCAACGGGGTGTTCCAATTGCTGGCCAAACTGGCGCCTTGGCACTATCGCGTCGATGAAGAGGCCTGGCGAAACCCACAGCGCCGCACCAAGTCAGTAAACTGTGCGCCGCTGATGCCTCTGCGCCATATGCAGGGTGCGTCCGACTGCCATATGTGCGGTCGTTGCAGTGATTATCGCGGTGCCATCCAACTGACGCCGCGTTCGCCGGCTGCCGAGATCGTTGATATTGCCGCCGGCGACCGCTGGCAGACGATGTTGATCGTATTTGGCCTGATGGGTTTGGCGGTCGGCGCGTTTCTATGGAGTGCAAGCCCGTGGTTCGTGGCACTCAAGCAAGTACAGGCCGCTTGGCTGGTCGAGCACGATATCTTCTGGCCGCTGGCCGATAACGCCCCGTGGTTCGTTCTTACCCATTATCCCGAGGTCAACGATAGCTTCAGCTGGTTAGATGGCGAGGTCATCCTGTTGTTCATATTCGGTTCGCTGGTGATTGTGGGCGGCACGCTCTGTGTCGGCTTATGGCTGGCGGGGTGCACCCTTCGCCGCGGGGGCGCCCAGCAGCGGCCGGCCGTGCGCGATGCGAAAGGCCGTATGGTAGCGCGCACAATCGGGGTCGACCGGCTTGCGCAAGCATTCATCCCAGCAGCGGGGGTGGGCGTATTCCTGGGCCTGTCCGCCACCACGATCACGCTGTTGCAGCACGAAGGGGTGGCAACGTCGTGGGCACTGGCGGTTCGACTGGCCTGTTTGGCTGCAGGCCTCATCTGGAGCCTGTATTTATTCTGGCGCATCAGTGCCCAGGCCAATGCTGGCCTGTGGCGTCGCCTGCTTGCCCTGACCTGTGCCATGGTGGGGCTGGTGCCATTTTGTACAGCCTGGGTGCTTTTTTTCGTGGTCTGGTAGCCTGGTGGCCCATTCCCGATGCCTTCGCCCCGGGCAGTTACAAGGGTAAATGCCTTGCTTTGTGGTCAGTGTTGGGGGTTTTCGCGTCGGTAGGGGCTATGCGCGGCCAGTTCGTCCTGCCAGGCATCCACTGCGGCGGTTTCGCGAGCCAGGTATGTTTCGATCGCTGCGGCGAAGCGCGGGTCGCGGATCCAATGCGCCGATCGCGTCCTCGCCGGCATCATGCCGCGCGACAGCTTGTGTTCCCCTTGCGCCCCACCCTCAAAGCGTTGCAGGCCGTGTTGGATGCAAAATTCAATACCCTGCAGATAACAGGTTTCGAAATGCAGCCCCGGTATGTAGTCCACACTGCCCCAATAGCGCCCGTACAAAGTGTTATCGTCGCGTAGATTCAGCGCGGTGGCGATGGGTTGCCCCTGGCGTTCGGCCAGAACCATCACCATCGCCTCAGGCATGGTGGCATGCAGGGCGCTGAAGAAGGCATGGTTCAAGTAAGGCAGGTGCCCATGCTCCAGATAGGTTTGTTGGTAGCACCTGAAGAAAAAAGCGAGCACATCGGTGGTGATGTCGGCCCCCTGCAGCCACCGAAAATCAACACCGGCCTGGATGGCTTTTTTTCTGTCTTGGCGCAGCTTCTTGCGTTTGGGCTGGTTTAGGCTGGCCAGAAACTCATCCAGGCTTTCGTAGCCCCGGTTGATCCAACAGAACTGTATGTCGTCGCGCATCATGAAGCCAGCATCTTCGAGTGCTCGTTGGTCTTCGGTGCTGGGAAACAGCACGTGCAGCGAAGATAAGCCGTTGTCGTCGGCGATCTGCGCGGCCGCGCGCGCCAGGGCGACACGGTCTTCATGGCAGGCGGCCAGCAGCCGCGGCCCCGGCACAGGCGTGAAAGGGACTGCGCACAGTAGCTTGGGGTAGTACTTCAGCCCGTGCGCGTCGAACGCATTGGCCCAAGCATAGTCGAATACATATTCGCCGCGCGAATGTGTTTTGAGGTACAGCGGCATGGCTCCCGCCAGCGTAGCGCCGCGATGCATCAGCAGAAAGCGCGGCGACCATCCGGTGCGGGCAACCGCGCAGCCATGCTCGTCCAGCAGGCGCAGAAAGGCGTGGCGCATGAATGGCTGCCCGCCGGCCAGCGCGTCCCATTGTGCGGCATCGATGTCGCACGGCCCATCTACCAGCGTAAATGAGACGGGGGTGAGAGAGGTGGGGCTGGTGGCGGGCTGCGGAGGGGTCATGCTGATAGCCATGCATAAGAGCGGGGTGTCAGGATATTGCAGGGAGGCTGGTAGGCCCCGAAGTTATGATAGCGTCAATCGGCGCACGCCGCGCCGTCGGCGCTTACCCGACCTTTGCCTGACCTTACCCGGCCATTGCCGGGTCTTTACCGGACCATTGCGGGTGACGGGCGCGCGTGACGAGCATGGCAGCGCGTTTGGAACGAACGTGTTTGGGACAAGTGTGTTTGGGACAAGCGTGTGTGGAACGAGCGTGTGTGGAACGAGCGTGTGTGGAACGAGCGTGTGTGGAACGAGCGTGTGTGGAACGAGCGTGTGTGGAACGAG
>NZ_JAJJOZ010000004.1:0-94905 GCF_021653995.1 Paracandidimonas lactea | reverse complement strand
AGCGTGTGTGGAACGAG
This sequence comes from Paracandidimonas lactea, assembly GCF_021653995.1. Taxonomy (NCBI): domain Bacteria; kingdom Pseudomonadati; phylum Pseudomonadota; class Betaproteobacteria; order Burkholderiales; family Alcaligenaceae; genus Paracandidimonas; species Paracandidimonas lactea. The sequence goes on along the minus strand of NZ_JAJJOZ010000004.1, from coordinate 94,888 downwards.
CGTGTGTGGAACGAGCGTGTGTGGAACGAGCGTGTGTGGAACGAGCGTGTGTGGAACGAGTGTGTGTGGAACGAGTGTGTGTGGAACGAGTGTGTGGGATCGTCGTGTGCGGCCGTCGTGTTTGAGCTGAGCGTGTGAGATGGGTGTGAAGATACCGATTACGGTGATATCCGGTTTTCTAGGCAGTGGCAAAACGACCTTGCTCAACCGGCTCTTGGCGACTGGCTTTGGCGATGCGCCCGAACGTACGCTGGTGCTTGTCAACGAGGTTGGCGCCGTCGGGTTGGATCACGCGCGTGTAAGGCATTTAGAGCATCGCATCGTGCTGATAGAAGGTGGCTGCCTGTGCTGCGCCGTGCGCGGCGAACTCGTGGATGCCCTGCGCGACCTCTTTATGGCCGCGCTGCGGCGTACCATCCCGCCTTTTGCGCGTGTCATCATCGAAACCACCGGCGTGGCCGACCCAGCGCCGGTCATGTACAGCCTGCAGTTCGATGCGTTCTTGCGCGACCGCTATGTCTACGGCGGCTGCGTGACGGTCGTGGATAGTCAGCAGGGGCTGGCCGGTCTTGCCGCACAGCCCGAGGCCCTGCGGCAAGCGGCGCTGGCCGACGCGCTGGTGCTCAGCAAGGCAGACCTGGTCTCGACGGATGATGTGCGGGCGCTGAGGGCGGGGCTCACGCAGCAATATCCCGGCACGCACGTCCTTGAAGGGCGCGATCTGGACGGTGTTCGGGCGTTGCTGAGCGAGCCGCATGCGCTGCGGCGTGCCGGGCGCAGGCCCGATGCACGTCGGCAGCGGGAGGGGCTGTTCGGCGAAGCAGGTGGGGGCGGGCGCCCTGCGGGGCTGCATGGCCCGGCGGTGCAGGCCTTGGTGGTGCGCTGGCAGGCACCGCTGGACCGCACGGCCTTGCTGCGCGCTATCGTGGCGTTGCAGGAAGACGCCGGCGCCAGCCTGTTGCGCATCAAAGGCGAACTATACTTCAAAGACGATGCGCAAGCCTGGGACCTCGACGCCGTACATGGTGTGTGCTATCCACTTGTCGCGCGCCCCGCAGGCGCAGGGGCGCCGGCGTCGGCACTGGTAATTATTTTTCGACATGCAGAGCGGGGTATCCGAGGCCATGGGCCGGATGCGCGTATGGCGGTGGGCGAGGATGCCAGGCTGCGCCAGCGCGTCATGCGCCTGTTGCCGCCGGGGGCGCAATGATTGTCGCCTCTTCGCAACTCGGCGGTAACACCTGTTGCAATAGCCGCATCCTGATGGTGTAATAGAACATATACGCCACAGGACGGGCGCACGGCCAGAAGCCTGGCTGCCCACGCCCACATTGTCTTCTTTACGCATCCTGGCGCCTGCTGGCTTGGCCCCTCGTATTTCAATTGCGGGCTACTGCAATATAAATTGAACAATTTTTGTGCAAGCGCGCTCCGTTGCGCCGCCGTTTTCGCATCCGCGTTTCGGCTTGGCGAGCGAGAAATGCGCATGCGAATTTTCTCTTGATTTGGCTTTCAGCCGCCTTTTCGCAGCTAGCCTCGTCTAGCGCCTGTCATCGGTGGCAGGGCTGGCTGCTGCATACCCGACGGGATTAATGGCACATATTCCGCACATACTCTGTTTGCCGAGAAACACCGTGCAATGCGCACGTTCGCCGTTATGGCCTGGCCGCGCCTTGCGAACCGGCCAGCGTGCAACAACGGACGTAGGCGGTGTAACGGACGCCCGTGGCAGGCAAGCATGGGGCGCATGTATAGCCGTGAGTGCGCGCGGGTTTATGGTTGCCGATAAGAACCCCATGGTGAGCGAGCGCCACGTGGCCAATGCCAGCCGTGTGTCGGGTGCTGCTGTGTCGGGTGCTGCAATTGGCCGTGAAGATCGCCGGGTGTCGTCCGTATCTTGCGGGTCGTTGTGTTTGACCGCATTGGGCGTAGATCGCGCTGCTGCACAAGGCAAAGAAAACGGGCCGGTTTCTTTGCGAAACCGGCCCGTTTGGGGATGTGGTTGCGGGGACAGGATTCGAACCTGTGACCTTCGGGTTATGAGCCCGACGAGCTGCCAGACTGCTCCACCCCGCGTCTGGAGAAGAAGAATATTAACCCAACTTTTTGGTTTGTGCAAGCCAAGCAAAGAAAACGCTGTAAATAAGGCTGAAATTTTTTGATGACGGAAACAGAGATCATCCGAGTGCTGGAAACCGCGCTGTTGTGCGCCGACCAGCCTATGGCGCCAGGCGAGCTGAGTAAGCTGTTTGCGCTTGAAGACCTTACACACGACGAGCTGCGCGGGCACCTGGAAACGCTGCGGCAACAATGGGATGGCCGGGGGCTTGAGCTTGTCGCCCTGGCAGGCGGCTGGCGGTTTCAGAGCAGGCCCGAGATGCAACGCTATCTCGGGCGCCTCAGCCCGGAGAAGCCACCCAAGTATTCGCGTGCGGTGCTTGAAACGCTGGCAATTATCGCCTGGCGCCAGCCTGTCACGCGTGGTGACATCGAAGACATACGCGGCGTGACTGTATCGTCCCAGATCGTGCGTACGCTGGAAGATCGGGGCTGGATCGAGGTGTTGGGTCACCGAGATGCGCCTGGCCGGCCAGCATTGCTTGGCACGACGCGTCAGTTTCTCGATGATCTTGGCCTTAAGGCGCTCGACGATCTGCCGGAACTCGCCACGCATGATGCCGTCGAAGCGCTGGCAGGCCTCGCGCTCGAGGAAGTGCCTGAAGACGAGACAGTGCTTCTGGAGAGCGATGGCGATGGCGGGCCGGGCGAGGGCAATGGTGCCATGCGTGCGGATGCATCGTGCGACGATACCGGCAAGCCGGCTGCACTGGACGCCGGCACACTGAACACGGATACGGAAGATTCGGCCGCGCTGGACGCGGGCTCACTGAACACGGATATGGGCGGGGAAAGCTCGTCTGATGCCGGTACGCCACGCGTATCAACTGACACAATCAATGATGATACGGGCGCGCTGGCCATGCCCCAAGAAGATATAAATACGGAGTACCTAAAACAAAATGACTGAATCCAACGAGCAATACGACCTGCCTCTGATTGACCGACCCGCTGAGAGCGGAGTCGATGCGGCCACTGGGTCCCGGCCTGCCGCACGTGGCAGGCGCAAGAAGACGGATGATGTCGTGACGGCCGCTGCTGTCGCGGAATCGGCGCCTGAGGCCGCAGCACCGCGTCGGCGCGTGAAAAAAGCTGCCGACGCAGATGCGCCGGCGCCGACATCCCGTGCGCGTCGCGGTGCTGCGACAACGGCCAATGCAAGTCAGGATGGTGTGGCGCTGAAACGCCCGCGCCGTACGGCGGGTGCCTCTGCTGCCGCCGCTGGCGTAGCAGCCGCAGAAGCTGACGCGTTCACGCCAACCGGTGCTGTCGCGGAAGTTGCGGCTGCGGCAGGCGGGGCTGGCGATGTGGCCCTGGCTGCTGACACAGCGGCACCAGCGCGTCGCACCCGGGCCAAAGCTGCCTCTGCGCAGATAGCTGGCGAAGCGCCTGCCGCCGCCAAGCCGCGCGCGCGGCGCAAGACGGCTGTGGCTGACGCGGTGGCGGAAGCGGCGGTTGTTGGCGATGATGCCGGCCGCGCTACCCCTGTGGTTCCCGCTGCGTCCGTGGCAACCAAGCCTGAGCGCAAACGCGCGGTGCGTCGCACCGGCAAGGCATCGGCCGAGACACGATCCGAAGATATGGCCGCAGGCGGCGCATCGGTGGCAGCCGAGGCGCTGACGCCGGCTGCTATGCCAGCCGAGGCCTCATTCTCTTTCGCGGCCGCGGCTGCAAGGCCGGTATCGGAGGCGTCCGCAGTTGTTTCGGATCGAGTATCGGATGCCGCGCGGGAATCCGGCGCGGCATACGTTGATAGCCGCGTGTCGCGGGGCGCGCCTGAAGACGCCGCGTCGGCTGATGCTGGCGTGGGTGCTTTGGGTGCGGAGGGCCGCAATGTTGGCGGCGAGCGCCCCGGTGGCCAGCAGGGCCGTACGCGTAAGCTGCGCACGCCGTTCCGCCGCCGTCGCGGCGACGCCGCCGAGGCGCGCGGCGCCGAGGCGGGTGATGCGGCCAATGCCGCCCAGACGCAAGAAGGCACGCCCAAGCCTAGCCCGCAAGGCCGCGCGGATGCCGCTGCGCGTAGTGACGCCGGCCCGGCCAAGAACGGCCGTGGGCGCAACCGCAACGGGCGCCGCGGGGAGAGCGCCGAAAATGAAAAAGACGCCGATATGGCATTGTCTTACCTGGAGCGCACAGCCCGCATGACACAACGACTCGACAAATACCTGCATAGCGACGTGCTGCAGCCCAAACTGCACAAGGTGCTCGCAGAAGCTGGCATTGGCTCGCGCCGCGAGATGGAAGAGCTCATTATTGCTGGTCGCGTTTCGGTCAATGGCGAGCCGGCGCACATCGGCCAGCGGGTCGGGCCCAATGATCAAGTGCGCGTCAATGGCCGCCTGATCGTGCGCGCCTCTGGCAAAAAGCCGCCGCGTGTCATTCTGTACCATAAGCCCGCGGGCGAAATCGTCAGCCATGATGATCCTGAGGGCCGCGCCAATGTGTTTGCACGACTGCCCAAAATGAAGTCGGGCAAGTGGCTGTCGGTGGGGCGGCTTGACCTCAATACCGAGGGGCTGCTTATTCTCACGACATCAGGTGATCTGGCCAACCGGCTCATGCATCCGCGGTACGGCGCCGAGCGCGAGTATGCCGTGCGTGTGCTGGGCGAATTGGGCGACGAGCAGAAAGCCAGTCTTCTCAAAGGGGTACAGCTCGACGATGGTCTGGCCAGTTTCGGTGTGCTGGAGTACATCGGTGGCGAGGGTAGCAACCGCTGGTATCGCGTCACCCTGAAAGAAGGCCGCAACCGCGAGGTGCGCCGTATGTTCGAGGCGGCGGGTGTCACGGTAAGCCGATTGATCCGAACACGGTTCGGCGATGTGGTGCTGCCGCGCAATCTCCGACGTGGCCGCTGGGAAGAATTGGACGGCAATCTGGTGAGCGCATTGATGGTGCAACTGGGCCTGATCCGCGACGAGGACACTGAAGGGGTGCGTGGCCAGCGCGAGCGCCAGCCGCTGTCGCATGACAGCGCCTTGCCACCCGGCTTCGGCACGCTCGAGCGCAATGGCATGAATGGTGCCAAGATCAGTCGGCGGGGCAAGCTTTCCGGCGGCCGCAAGGTTGCGGGCGCGGCCCGTGAGGCTTATCCCTCCGATCCCTACGGTACCGGGCTGATGTTCAGTGGCGGGCTGCCGAATGGCCACCCCCTGGAAGGTGGGCGTGGCAAAGGCGGGCATAAGGGGCAGGGCGGTCAGGGGGCGGCAGGGGGCGAGCAGCGTCGTCGCGGCCCGAGCCAGCGCCCGACCGCGGGCAAAGGCCCCAAGAACGAAGGCAAAGGTTACGGCGCCAAGGGCGGCCAGAAGGGCAAAAGCAAAGACGGCGGCAACAAGGGCGGCCAGCGGAGCCGTACGCAGCGTGGGGACGATTGGCAGCCGCGCAGTGCCTCAGCCCACGAATCCCATCTAGGCAAGCTGGGTCGCGGACGCTGATTTGTCTCGCGTGTTTCCCGCGTTGTTGCGGCCGAAGCCGGATATGAAAAGCCGGTGCGCAGTCGCCACCCGCGGGAGCAAAATACCCGCTGCCGGGCATCGGCAGCCGGTGGCGGGTAGCGTTGCCCCCGAGGTTGTCGTGCCTGCATGGGCATGAATGCTTGATCTTTGTCATTGAAATCACCGTGCTTGCGCGCGGACAATAATGGACTGTGCGCGCTCGACAAGGTATGCGAGGCGTAGGCGCGCGCATGCATGATTCTCAAGGATGAAACATTCTCTATGTATTGCGACAAGCCCCAGGCAGACTGGGATCCCCGCTCCCCCGATGTGCTCGACGACCAGATTGCGGCCTATGACGACATGCGGCGGCGCTGCCCGATTGCGCACAGTGATTACCTGGGCTGGTCGCTGTTCCGGCACGCCGATGTCGTGCGCGTGCTCAACGACCACGATACCTTCAGTAACCAGGTTTCGCGCCACGTGTCAGTGCCAAACGGCATGGACCCGCCCCTGCATACGGCTTTTCGGGCGCTGATCGAACCCTACCTGAGCGCGGCGCACGTCCAGGCGTTCGAGCCGGCATGCCGCGCAATTGCCGGCCAGTTGGTTGGCGCTTTGCCGCGCAACGGCGAGGCAGACATCATGGAGGCTCTGGCGCGCCCCTACGCGGTGATTACGCAGGGTACTTATATGGGGTGGCCCGAAAGCGTGCATCAGCCATTGCTCGATTGGGTGCACCGCCAGCAGGCGGCAACACTGGCGGGTGATCGCGCGGCGCTGGCGGCCTGTGCTTATGCCTTCGACGACGGTATACGTGCGCTGCTCGAAGCGCGCCGATCTTCTGGCGACGCTGTGCCGGACGATCTCACGACGCAGCTGATGAATGAAACGGTGGACGGCCGTCCCATCACAGACGAAGAGGTGATCAGCATATTGCGCAATTGGACGGTCGGCGAATTGGGCACGATGGCTGCGTCCGTGGGTATCGTGGTGCAGTTCCTGGCCGAGCGCCAGGATGTGCAGGACATGCTGCGTGCCGATCCCTCCAGGTTGGTGGCGGCCATCGACGAGATCCTGCGCATTCATGCGCCGTTGATCGCAAACCGCCGTACGGTTACCCAGCCTGTCGATATCGGCGGCCAGGCCCTGCGGCAGGGCGATCGGCTAACCATTCTATGGGCTTCCGCCAATCGCGACGAAGCAGTGTTCGGCGATCCGGACGAATTCAGGCTCGATCGCGACCCGGCGCTCAACCTGCTCTACGGCGCCGGCATTCATGTATGCCCAGGTGCGGCACTGGCCCGCCTCGAGCTGCGTGTGCTCATTGAGGTACTGCTGGCGCGCGAAGCGCGGATTTACCCAGTTGAGGAGGGCGCCCGGCAAGCTTGTTATCCCGCCAGCGGGTATACGATGCTGCCGGTACGCTTCGGATAGCGTCAGTCAGGCGTATTTCGCCTGGGATGGGGTGGCTTGGTGTTGCGTCAATGCTGTTGGGTGCGGAGGCACCACGCCGCGCCTGCGCATCGCATTGCGCAGGGCACCGTCCTGCTTCACCTGGCAAGGTGTGGCGCGCCACCGGCGGCCTGCGGGCCGCCATGCGCATGGCGATTGTTGCTTTTCTCGTGTAAGGCCCGGACTCTACAGGAAAATTTTAATTTTTCTGTTAGAATGTAGGGCTTTACAGCTATATTGTTTTCGTCATGCGGTAACCTTGACTTGGCAATACTAGCGGCACATTTTCGAATGCGTCTTTGTGGCGACGGTAAGTCGAGGCTCCGTGCATGGCAGCATGCGGGGCACGAACGAGCCGTATGCGGCAAAGAGCGACAACAGTGGGCTGGGGCGTACAGCCCATTTTTTTTGGATTTTATGGCGGATATCTTTGCTTTGACACAAGAAGCGCTGGCTGGCACAGACATCGAGCTGGTCGACGTCGAGCGCGCGCCGCTGGGGCTGTTGCGTGTCACCATCGACCGGCCCGACGGCGTGCGCATTGAAGACTGTGAGTACGTCTCGCGGCAGCTTTCGCGCGTCTTCGAGGTCGAGAACATCGATTACAAGCGACTGGAGGTTGGCTCGCCCGGTACCGATCGGCCGCTCAAGCGGCTTGCCGACTTCATCCGGTTCTCCGGTGAGCGCGTCGAGGTGCGGCTGCGCAATCCGATCGATAATCGCAAGGTGTTCGTCGGCGTTCTGCGCGCGCCCGAAGGCGCGGACGCGGCGGCATCGCCTACGTTCAGCCTCGAGCTCGAAGAGGCCAAGGGCGCACCCGCGTCAATTGCGTTCACCTTTGAAGAGGTCGATCGCGCCAAACTGGATCCCATTCTCGATTTCAAGGGTAGAAAGCGATGAGTCGCGAAATTCTTTTGCTGGTTGACGCCCTGGCGCGTGAAAAAAACGTCGAGCGCGAAGTCGTGTTCGGCGCGCTGGAAAGCGCCTTGGCATCCGCCATGAAAAAGCGCTTCAAAGAAGACGCTGACATCCGAGTCACCATCGATCGCAACACTGGCGAACATGAAGGTTATCGCCGCTGGCTGGTGGTGCCCGACGATGCGGGCCTGCAGGAACCCGACCAGCAGGAGCTGTATTCCGAGGCCCAGGAAATCATTCCCGGCATAGAGGTGGGCGAATACATCGAAGAGCCGCTCGAGCCGGAAGAATTCGGCCGCATCGGCGCGCAGGCGGCCAAGCAGGCCATTCTGCAGAAAATCCGCGATGCTGAGCGCGAACAAGTGCTCAACGACTTCCTCGAGCGTGGCGAAAACATCGTGTCCGGTTCCGTCAAGCGCATGGATAAAGGCGATGCCATCATCGAAACCGGGAAGATCGAGGCCCGGCTGCCGCGCAGCGAGATGATCCCCAAAGAAAACATCCGGGTGGGTGATCGCGTGCGCGCCTGGGTGCTCAAGGTGGATCGCGCCGCGCGTGGTCAGCAGGTGATCCTGTCGCGCACCGCGCCCGATTTCATCCGCCAATTGTTCGAGAACGAGGTTCCCGAGATCGAGCAAGGCCTGCTCGAGATCAAGGCAGCCGCCCGTGATCCCGGCGTGCGCGCCAAGATCGCCGTGGTGGCCTACGACAAGCGCATCGACCCTATCGGCACGTGCGTTGGCATGCGCGGTTCACGCGTCACCGCTGTGCGCAATGAGTTGGGTGGCGAGCAGGTCGATATCGTACTGTGGGCAGAAGACCCGGCCGAATTCGTCATCGGCGCGCTGGCGCCGGCCAACGTTGAGTCCATCGTGGTTGACGAAGACAGGCACGCCATGGATGTCGTCGTCGATGCCGAGAACCTGCCCAAGGCCATCGGTGCGCGCGGGCAGAACGTGCGCCTGGCATCCGAACTCACCGGCTGGCAGATCAATATCATGACGCCGGAAGAGAACCAGAACCGCCAGGAAGAAGAGCGCGCCGAACTGCGCCAGACCTTCATCACGCGGCTGGATGTCGACGAGGAAGTGGCCGATATTCTCATCGATGAGGGCTTTACCGGCATTGAGGAAATCGCCTACGTGCCGATGCAGGAATTGCTCGAGATCGAGGCCTTCGATGAAGACACGATCAACGAGTTGCGCACCCGCGCCCGCAACGCGCTGCTCACCGAAGCCATTGCCCAGGAAGAGCGCGCTCAGTCCGTCGCCAAAGACCTGCTCGAGATTGAAGGCATGACGCCCGAGCTGGTATCCAAGTTGGCCGAAAATGAAGTGCTCACGCTGGATGATCTGGCCGAGCTGGCAACCGATGAACTGGCCGAGATCAGCGGCCTGTCGGAAGAAGAGGCCAGCCAGATGATCATGCGCGCGCGTGCCCACTGGTTTGACGACGAGGCCTGACGCATATGCTTATATGAGTCAGGATGTGTTTAACGATAAGTAGCTGAAAAAGCAAGAGAGAGTCGAATGTCAAGTAACACCGTCGCCCAGTTCGCCGTTGAACTGAAAATGCCTGCGGACGCGCTGCTGGAGCAGCTGCGTGGCGCTGGCGTTGAACTCAGGTCGGTCGACGACGTCGTCACCGATGCGGACAAGGCGAAACTACTTGATTCGTTGCGCCGCGCGCATGGTGGGAACGAGGGCAAGAAGATCACCCTGACCCGCAAACAGACCTCCGAGATCCGGCAGGCCGATGGGTCGGGCCGTTCCCGCACGATCCAGGTCGAGGTGCGCAAGAAGCGTGTGTTCGTGAAGCGCGATCCGGTCGAACTGGCTGCCGAAGCCAGGGCTCAGGCCGAAGCCCGCGCACAGGCCGAGGCGCCGGCGGCTGCCAGCATGCCTGAGCCTATGCCCGCATCGCAGGCTGAAGCGCCGGAAACGGTTGCGCCCGAGGCGCCTGTCAAGGCGGCGGAGGCTGCACCCGTGCAAGAGATCCAGGCAGCGGCCGAACCCGCAGTGACGCAGCCCGAACCCGAGCCTGCCGCGCCTGCACATGCCGAGCCAGCGCCTGTTGCATCCGAGCCGGCTCAGACGCCTCTGGCCGAGACGCTAGCGCCGTCGGCCAGCGAGGTCGCACAGTCGGCGCAGGCCGCTGAAGCGGCGCCCGCAGCGCCCGAAGCACCGCCGTCTCAAGCTGAAACGACAGCACCTGCCATCGGGGCTGAAGCGCCCGCGCAAGCTGCGCCCGCCAAGGCTGAGCCTGAGGTTCCCGTGTCCGCTCAATCTGCTGCCGCACAGCCCGAAGCCGCGTCCGAAGCCGATGAACGTCCTGCACCGGGTCGCACAGAAAATCGTGCCGTCAAGGCGCCTGTGCGCAGTGCAACCGCACCGCGCCGCGCGGCGCCCGCAGAAGCGCCCAAGGCCGCCGACGGTGATCGCGAGCGCGCTCGCCGCGCCGCCGAGGCCGAAGCGGCTGCGCTGCGCGAAATGCTGCAGCGTCCGCGCAAGGTGCTGAAGGCGCCCGAGCCCGAACAGCAAGGTATTTCGGGCACGCTGCACAAGCCAGCCGGCGCCAAGGGCAAGAAAGAAACCAAGGCCGGCGGTGAGGTCAAGAAAACCATCAAGGTCGCCGAGGTTTCCTCGTCCTGGTCCGATGACGCTGGCCGCAAGAAGCCGGCGGCGCGTCCCGACGCCGCACCCGCGGCGCCCAGCCGTGACGGCTGGCGTGCCGGCGGCAAAGCAGGCAAGGGCGCCAAGGGCGCCAAGGGCGGCCGTGGTCGCAATGCCCAGCCCGAGCGCAAAGAGCCGCAACAGGCCGAGTTCATCTCGCGCGAGGTACACGTGCCCGAAACGATTTCCGTGGCTGATCTGGCTCACAAGATGTCCATCAAGGCATCCGAGGTCATCAAGCATCTGATGAAGCTCGGCCAGATGGTCACCATCAACCAGGTGCTGGACCAGGAAACCGCCATGATCGTGGTCGAAGAACTGGGTCACGCTGCCATTGCGGCCAAGCTGGACGATCCCGAAGCGTTCCTCGATACGGTTGAAGGTTCCGAGGCCGAATCCTTGCCGCGCGCGCCGGTCGTCACGGTCATGGGCCACGTCGATCACGGCAAGACTTCGCTGCTCGACTATATCCGCCGCACCAAGGTTGCCTCCGGCGAAGCAGGCGGCATCACGCAGCATATCGGCGCCTATAACGTCAAGACCGACCGCGGCATGGTCACCTTCCTGGATACCCCGGGCCACGAGGCGTTTACCGCTATGCGTGCGCGTGGTACCAAGGCGACCGATATTGTCATTCTCGTGGTGGCCTCCGATGACGGCGTTATGCCGCAAACCAAGGAAGCCATCCACCACGCCAAGGCAGCCAATGTGCCCCTGGTGGTGGCGATCACCAAGATCGACAAGCCCGATGGCAACCCCGAACGCGTCAAGCAAGAGTTGGTCGCCGAACAGGTAGTGCCGGAAGAATACGGTGGCGATGTGCCGTTCATTGGTGTGTCTGCCAAGACCGGCCAGGGTATTGATGATCTGCTCGAGAACGTGCTGCTGCAGGCCGAAATCCTCGAACTGAAGGCGCCTGTCGACGCGCCAGCCAAGGGTATCGTGATCGAAGCGCGTCTGGACAAGGGCCGTGGCCCGGTGGCCACCGTGCTGGTGCAAAGCGGTACGCTCAATCGCGGCGATGCGCTGCTCGCAGGCGCCAGCTACGGCCGCGTGCGCGCCATGTTGAATGAAAACGGCAAGCCGCTTGCCTCTGCAGGCCCATCGATACCTGTCGAGATCCAAGGCCTTACAGAGGTGCCGGCGGCGGGCGACGAGGTCATTGCCATGGTCGACGAACGGAAGGCGCGCGAAATCGCCTTGTTCCGCCAAGGCAAGTTCCGCGACGTCAAGCTCGCCAAGCAGCAGGCCGCCAAGCTTGAGTCCATGTTCGAGAACATCGGCGAAGGCACGCAGACGCTGGCACTTATCATCAAGACTGACGTGCAGGGCTCGCAGGAAGCGCTGGTGTCTTCGCTGGTCAAGCTGTCCACCGACGAGGTGCGTGTGCAAGTGGTCCACGCCGCCGTAGGTGGCATCTCCGAGAGCGACGTCAACCTGGCGATTGCCTCGCATGCGGTGGTGATTGGTTTTAATGTTCGCGCCGAGCAAAGCGCCAAGAAGCTGGCCGAGCACAACGGCATCGACCTGCGGTACTACAATATCATTTACGACGCTGTGGATGATGTACGCAATGCCCTGTCCGGCATGCTCGCGCCCGAGAAGCGCGAAGAGGTCATCGGCATGGCCGAGATCCGCGAGGTGTTCCATGTGTCGCGCATCGGCAATATCGCTGGCTGCATGGTCACGGATGGTTTCGTGCGACGCGATGCCCAGGTTCGCCTGCTGCGCAATCATGTGGTGCAATGGACGGGCTCGCTCGAATCCCTTCGCCGTTTCAAGGACGATGTCAAAGAAGTCAAGTCGGGCTTCGACTGCGGTATCACCCTCAAGGGTTATAACGAAATCGAAATCGGCGATCAGCTCGAGTTCTTTGAAATCAAAGAGATTGCCCGCACTCTGTAAGCGGTAAGCGATTATGGGCCGACACAAATCCAAACCTAATCCGGGGCGCAACACCAGGCTGGCCGACCAGATCCAGAAGGATCTGGCTGGGCTGATCCAGCGCGAGATCGACGTCTCGCGCGCCGGCCTGGTCACGCTCACCAGCGTCGACCTGTCGGCGGACTACGCCCATGCCAAGGTGTACTTCACCGTCATCGGCGGTACCCCGGAGGCCGCCACAGCCGCGCTGAACGAAAAAGCCGGGTGGCTGCATTCGCTGTTGTTCAAGCTGCTTCACATCCACACCGTACCAACTCTGCGTTTCGTCCACGACGATGCTCTCGCACGCGGTATCGAGCTCTCGCAGCTCATCGACCGCGCCAATCGCCCGGATCCCGGCGTCTTCAAACCCTCGGAACCCGAGGACCCCGACGAACAGCCCTGAAGGGCTGTCGTTTTTATCTGGACTTCAAGAACGATGGCTTCCCGACGCGGGCAGATGCTCGACGGTGTCCTGTTGCTGGACAAACCCGAGGGCCTGTCCAGCAACCACGCCCTGCAGCGCGCCAAGCGCACCCTTGATGCCCGCAAGGCCGGGCACACGGGTACGCTCGACCCCTTCGCAACCGGCCTGCTTATCTGCTGCCTGGGCAAGGCCACCAAAATTTGCGGCCGCTTGCTCGATGCCGACAAGGGCTACGTGGCCACGCTGCGCTTTGGCGAAGAAACGGATTCTGGCGACTTGACAGGCAATATTGTGGCGCGCGCCGATGCAAGCTTCAGAGGGGTGGCGCGCGACGCACTCGAGCAGGCGCTGGAAGGCTTTCGCGGCGAGATTTCGCAGATCCCGCCCATGTACTCGGCGCTCAAGCGCGACGGCAAACCGCTGTATGAGTATGCGCGACAAGGCATCGAGCTCGAACGCCCGGCGCGCCAGATCACCATACACCACTTGGATTTGCTGAGCCTGAGCGACGACGGTCTCGAAGCCGACATCGCCGTGCAATGCAGCAAAGGTACTTATATACGCACCCTGGCGCAGGACATCGGCCGGGCATTGGGCTGCATGGCGCATCTGCAGCGCCTGCGGCGCACACAGGCCGGCCCTTTCCGCATCGACGATGCGATCGGCCTGGAGGCATTGCAGGGGCTGCCCGATCCCAAAGTGGCGCTGATCCCACTGAATGCGTTGCCCGCCGGCCTGCTGCCGGAAACTGATCAACAAAAGGATGAACTATGAATCGCGCTTTGCGCAATGTGGCGATCATCGCCCACGTCGACCACGGCAAGACTACGTTGGTGGACCAGTTGCTGCGTCAGTCCGGCACGTTCCGCGACAACCAGCAGATTTCCGAACGGGTCATGGATTCCGGGGATATCGAGAAAGAACGCGGCATCACGATTCTGGCCAAGAACTGTGCCGTTGAATACGAAGGTACGCACATCAACATCATTGACACGCCGGGGCACGCCGATTTCGGCGGCGAAGTCGAGCGGGTGCTGTCCATGGTGGACGGTGTGGTGCTGCTGGTGGACGCGGTCGAAGGGCCTATGCCTCAGACACGTTTCGTCACCAGGAAGGCGCTCGCGCTTGGCTTGAAGCCTATTGTGCTGGTCAATAAAATCGACCGCCACGGCGCTCGCCCCGACTACGTCATCAACGCCACTTTCGATTTGTTCGACAAGCTGGGTGCGACGGAAGAGCAACTCGACTTTCCGGTGATCTACGCGTCCGGGCTGGCTGGCTATGCGGGCCTGACCGATGATGTGCGTTCAGGCGATATGCGTCCGCTGTTCGAGGCCATTCTAAAGCACGTGCCGCAGCGCGAAGACGATCCCAATGGCCCGCTGCAGATGCAGATCATCTCGCTGGACTACAGCAGCTATGTGGGCAAGATCGGCGTCGGCCGCATCAACCGCGGCCGACTGCGCGCCGGGCAGGACGTGGTCGTCAAATTTGGCCCCGAGGGTGCGCCCATCAAGGGCCGTGTCAATCAGGTGCTGCAGTTCCATGGCCTGGATCGCGTACTGGTCGATGAGGCGGAGGCCGGCGACATCGTACTCATCAACGGCATCGAAGAAATCGGCATCGGCTGCACGGTCATGGATCCGGCCCAGCCCGAGGCCTTGCCGCTGCTGCGCATCGATGAGCCCACGCTGACGATGAACTTCATGGTTAACACCTCGCCGCTGGCCGGCCGCGAAGGCAAGTTCGTCACCAGCCGCCAACTGCGCGACCGCCTTGAGCGCGAACTCAAGTCCAATGTTGCGCTGCGCGTCAAGGATACCGATGACGATACCGTTTTCGAAGTTAGCGGCCGGGGCGAATTGCACCTGACGATTCTGGTCGAGAACATGCGTCGCGAAGGCTACGAAATGGCCGTGTCGCGCCCGCGCGTGGTGTTCAAGGAAGAAAACGGCGTGCGGCTGGAGCCCTACGAACTGCTGACGGTGGACGTTGAAGAATCTCATCAGGGCGGCGTGATGGAAGAGCTGGGCCGCCGCAAGGGTGATCTGCAGGACATGCAGCCTGACGGCCGCGGCCGTGTGCGCCTTGAGTACCGCATTCCCGCGCGGGGCTTGATCGGCTTTCAGAGCGAATTCATGACGCTGACGCGCGGCACGGGCTTGATGAGCCACATTTTCGACGATTACGCACCGATGCGCGAAGGTGGCGTGGGCGAGCGTCGCAACGGTGTGCTGATCAGCCAGGACGAAGGCGGCGCCGTGGCCTATGCCTTGTGGAAGCTGCAGGATCGCGGTCGCATGTTCGTGTCGCCGCAGGATGCTCTGTATGAAGGCATGATCATCGGCATTCACAGCCGCGACAACGATCTGGTCGTCAATCCCATCAAAGAAAAGAAGCTCACCAACGTGCGTGCCTCGGGCAAGGACGAGCACATCGACCTGGTGCCGCCCATCCAACTTACGCTTGAATATGCGGTCGAGTTCATCAACGATGATGAACTGGTCGAAGTCACGCCCAAGTCGATCCGCCTGCGCAAGCGCTACCTGCAAGAGCACGAGCGTCGCCGCATGGCGCGCGAAGGCGCGGTCTGAGCGCGCATATGCCGGCCCGCGCCCTGCATTCAAGGCGCCGGGGCATGGCAAGATAAAAACCGGCTCGCCGACTGAACCCGGCTGAAATGCACCCCAAAAGTTGGACACCGATCCAACCTTTGGGGTGTTTTTCATGACGAAGTACGATCAACAGTTCAAACTGTCCGTCGTGCGACGCCTCGAATCGAGGAAGCATGGCTATCAATCTGCGTCGCCGCCTCGTCCCCGCACACGGTAGCACTCGACGATCACAAGACTTGTCTCTTCGCCGCCCAAGAGGCAGTATTGCCGGATTACACTGGGACGCGCATTGTTTTCCGGCGTGGGGTCTTGCCGTAGACGATGGCAGGCAATGCACGCGATAAATGACAACAATTTGGAGATCGACGCATGGAAACCACCTGGCAGCGGATTACCGCCAGCTTTGGCGCACAGGGCTTGATGGAAACGTTCGGCGCGCAGTTAGTGCTGGTGGAGAACGGCGAGGTGCATATTGCCGTGCCGTTTTCTCGCCATATTGCGCAGCAGCACGGGTTTTTGCACGGTGGCGCAGTGGCGGGGTTGGTGGATACGGCCTGCGGCTACGCGGCCTTGACGCAGGCGCCGCCGGAGTGCGAGGTGGTGACCGCCGAATTCAAGATCAATATGTTGCGCCCGGCCGTTGGCGAGCGTTTCCTGGCG
This sequence comes from Paracandidimonas lactea, assembly GCF_021653995.1. Classification (NCBI taxonomy): domain Bacteria; kingdom Pseudomonadati; phylum Pseudomonadota; class Betaproteobacteria; order Burkholderiales; family Alcaligenaceae; genus Paracandidimonas; species Paracandidimonas lactea. The sequence continues at coordinate 78,666 of NZ_JAJJOZ010000004.1, read as the reverse complement.
GTAGGAAAGGTGCACAACGCGGGCAGGACGCTTGCGGTGTGCACGGGTGAAATCCGCGCGTACGTGGGCGAGGGCGACGCATATAAGGTGGCTGCGCTGATGCAGGCTACGATGGCGTTTGTACAGCACAAGGCTGTTCAGGTAGAACGCGGCGCCTGCTGATCGCCAAGGGCGAACATTGTCAGCGCAAGAAGGCAACGAGCGGCCCGGCGACGACTTCGGCAAGACCTCCGCAGAGGTCGCCGGCACACTCCGCACTTGCTGTCCGATGTTGCCCTGCCGTGCTGCGTCAGGAAGGTACACAGCATCGAAGCACAGAAGCATCGACGTGCCCGCATGCATACATGTGAGTGTCTACAGCACTACCTTCTATATGTAAAATACAATAATTACTATTAAGATTTTTATTCATATAGCCCAGCTTGCAGCCGGTGCTCCCAACCCGGCTGTCGGCACACCACTCCCTCATGTCATTGCTGCTGCGATTGCGCGCCTGGTGCGCGCGGCTTGTTGGTTTGTCCTGTTTCTTTCATCCATGACAACCAACAAGGTGCTTTCATGCAACCCTATTCCGTTCCCGGAGATGCGCCAGGCGCCGCCCGGGCCATGCCCAGGCGCATCGCTGCCCTGATACTCCCGCTCGCAGCCACTGGCTTCCTGCCCCTCGCAGCCCATGCCGATTCCTCCGCCCCTGGTCAGGACGTGCAGACGCTCGCCCCGATTCCTGTATCGAGCCGCATTGGCAACCAGATCATGCCGCCGGTGCAGTCCACACTCACCCTCGATCGAGAACAGCTGGATGTCCTGTCACGCGGATCGGACAGTCTCGCGACCGTCCTGGCCAAAGCCGTACCAGGCATGTCCGACGCAAGCCGCACCGCAACGGATTACGGCCAGACCTTGCGCGGCCGCAACATGCTGGTGCTCGTTGACGGGATCCCGCTGAATACCAACCGCAATGCGTCCCGCACGCTGGCCAGCATCAATATGGCCGATATCGAAGAAATCGAGATCCTGCGCGGCAGCAGTGCGCTGTATGGCGCCGAGGCTTCTGGAGGCATCATTTCCATCCGCACGCGGCGACCCACAGGCGGATTCATCTCCGAGACGACGGTGTCGGGTACTTCGTCGCTGACCAATCCCGGCGCCGCAGGCCTGGGGGGCGAGCTGCAGCATTATTTTTCGGGCGCGAATGGCGCCCTGGATTATTCACTGAACGTCGGTGCGGGCCTGACCGGCGCATCATTCGACGCACATGGGCGGCGGATCGCGCCAGATCCAAGTCAGGGCGACTGGGCCGACTCCCGCTCTTACAGCGTCGCCGGAAAACTGGGCTTTAACATGGATGCGGACCAGCGCCTGCAACTGTCTGTGAATTACCAGGACATCCAGCAGGATACGGACTACGTGTCCGACCCCGCCGTCGCCCGACTGCCACCCGGGAGCGTATCGGCGCGGCCCTTGCGCGGATTGGAACTGGATCGCCAGAATGCCTTGCGCAACCAGATGGTGGCACTCGATTACGAGCATCGTGCCCTGGGCGACAGCACGCTCGCCGCGCAAATCTACTACCGCGACATGTTCACCCGCTTTGGACCGTTCGACGCGCGTGCCATCAGTGTGCGGGGCAACCATGTCGACCAGGCCCAGCAAAACTCCAGCGTGCTCGGAGGCCGGCTGACCATCAAGACGCCGCTGGGCGGAAGCGGTACTACGATGTTGACGTGGGGCGGTGATGTGAGCCGTGAGCGCAGCGATATGCCGCTCGACATTTTCGACGGGGGCGCATACGATGCCAGCGGCGGGCTGGTATATCGCAAGACCGGGAAACTGACCTATATGCCTCCTGTCACGACAACGAGCGGCGGCCTCTTCGCACAGCTCGAGCATCGCTTCAGCCCATCGTGGGCCGTACAGGGTGGCATCCGCTACGATCGCGCTGCGGTAAGCTTCGACGACTTCCAGCCGCTGTCGCAATTGCGCGCCTCTTCGCCGCAGTCCGTGCGCGGCGGCAACGTCAGCTATCATGGGTGGAGCTACAACGCGGGGCTGGTCTACACGCCTGTTCGCGGACACGATGTCCATCTGTCTTACAGCGAAGGGTTCGAGCTGCCGGATGTCGGCCTGCAGATACGCAATGCACGCCCGGGTTTCGACATCGGCAGCTCGTCGCTCGAGCCCATCAAGACCCGCACTGTCGAACTGGGATGGCGCGGGCAGTTTTCAGAGGTGTCTGCCTTCGTCACGGCCTTCCAGTCGTGGTCCGACCTGGGTGCCGTGCAGACAACGGATTTCGGTCTAACCCTGCAGCGCAACCGCGAACGCATCCGCGGCATCGAAGCCGGCCTGGATTACCTGACCGCGGACGAACGCTGGGGTTGGGGCGGTTCTGTTGCCTGGATGCAAGGGCGGGAACGCCCGCAGGGCAGCGCCGATTACCGCGACATGACGGGCTACCGCATACCCCCCCTGAAATTGAGCGCCTATGTCGATTACCGCCCCAGCGAGCGCTGGCAGCACCGGCTGCAGCTTGTCTCGTTCGCGTCGAAAGACTACCGCCTCGACGGTAGGGGCGCATTCGGGCGCCGGGATACCCACGGGTACACACTGCTCGACTTGGTCAGCAGTTACAAGCTGGACCGAAACAGCCGCATTTCGGTGGGCGTGGAAAATCTCCTGAATCGCGATTACCACCCGCTCTACAGCCAGTTGATGCGCAGCAACAACAACGCCAGCCGGCTGCCAGGCTCGGGGACAACAGTTCGGGTTGCGTACACCCATCGCTGGTAGCGATATCGGCCCTGGAATGCGTTCGCGCCTGCGGGGCCCGGACCTTCAGGCACTCAGAAAAAGCCGTCTCGCCGCTTTGATCGGCGAGACGGCTTTTTCATGCCGGGCTTGGCTGCTACAAGACGAAGGGACGACCGATGACGGGAGTGGTGGCGACGGCCATGTCCTGCTCGGCCATGATGCCGGCTTGCCAGGCTTTCCGGCCGCCTTCGACTGCGAGCTTGAAGGCCTCGGCCATCAGTACCGGATCATGCGCCTGCGAGACAGCGGAATTCAGCAGTACGCCGTCAAAGCCCAGCTCCATGGCCTGCATGGCGTCCATGGGCGAACCGATGCCGGCATCGATGATGAGCGGCACGTCAGTGATGCGGTCGCGCAGGGTGCGCAGGGCGTAGGGGTTGATCAGCCCCTGGCCCGAGCCGATCGGGGCGCCCCAGGGCATCAGGATGCGGCAGCCAGCATCGAGCAGGCGATGGCAGGTGACGAGATCATCCGTACAGTAGGGAAAGACCTCGAAGCCCGCCTTGATCAGCTCGGTTGCGGCCTGCACCAATTCAAAGGGATCGGGCTGCAAGGTGTACTGGTCGCCGATGACTTCGAGCTTGATCCAGTTTGTATCGAATACCTCGCGCGCCATGTGGGCCAGTGCGATTGCTTCGGCGGCGGTATGGCAGCCGGCGGTGTTGGGCAGCAGGTGTGCGCCGCTCTGGCGGATCAGCCTGAAGAAGGACTGGCCGCCCGATTGCGTGTCACCACCTGGCTGCGCCATCTGGCGCTTGAGGCCGACGGTGACAACTTGGGCGCCCGATGCCTCGATGGCCTGTTCGAGCACCATGGGCGATGGATAGCCCGCAGTGCCTAGGAAGAAACGACTTTCCAGCGTTACGCCGGCAATAGACCAGGACATCTGGGTTCAGCCTCCGGTGATGGGTTCAAACGTGGTGACGGCGTCATCGTTGTTGAGGACGATATCTGCGCGTGCCTGGCGGGCGACATGACGCCCGTTGACCGCAGTGGCAACGGGTACGCCGTCTTGCATGGCGCGGGCCGCAAAGGCGCGCATGGCGTCGTCGAGCGTAAAGCCCTGGGCAACCGTATGCCGCTGGCCGTTAAAAAGAATATCGATGGTGCTCACTGTCTTGCTATGCCCGGATCAGGGGATCGTGGGAAAAAGCCTGGGCCATGGCGTCTTCGGCGATTGCCGGGGCAATCAGCCAGCCGTGGCGGAACAGGCCGTTGATGCGTGTAAGGCCGGCTTGTTGCTCGATGCGGGGCAGGTTGTCGACCAGGGCGGGACGCAGATTGGTTTCGCTGTGCACGACGCGTGCCTCGAGCAGTGCCGGCATCATGCTGTGCGCCGCCGCCAGTAATTCTACCGTGCCGCGCAGAGAGACGGGAGAGCGATCCTCGCTTTCGATTTCGCTGGCGCCCACCACGATGATGTCGCCGCGCCGTGGCACCACGTATACGCGATGACGCGGGTGCAGCAGGCGCACCGGGCGGTTCAGCCGCACGCCTGGAGCATGCAGCCAGAAGATTTCGCCGCGCACACCGCGCACATTGCGGCAGGAGATTTCGTTGCCCAGATCGGGTGCGCCCGGCAGGCGCTGGCCCAGGCCGCGCACGTCGAATACGTGGTCGAATTCCCACACCTGATCGCCCACGCCCAGGAGGCCGGGTTGAACGCGGTCGATCGAGCTGCCCCAGTGCCATTGCACGCCGCGGGCGCCTTCGTACAGACCCTGCATGGTTTCGACGGAATTGAGCAGCCCTTCGTGCGGTAGCAGCCAGGCCTGAGTGGGGCCGCGCACGTCGGGTTCAAGCTGAGCCAGCTCATCGATAGCGATGCGCACAGGTCGATATGCTTGAGGTGCCTTCTCGGCCAGCAGGCCGACAGTGCGTTGGGCGGCGCCGGTATCCTGCCGGTGCGCCAGCAGCAGGCTGCCTTCGCGCGAGAACGACACCTGCCCGGGTAGCGTGGGAATGATCTGCGCCCAACGGTCAAGCGAGCGCACGCCCAGGCTGAAGACGTTGCTGTTGGCGCATTCGAGTTCGGCCGTGGGCGTGAGCATGCCGGCGGCCGTCCAGCCGGCCGCGCCCCGGCCTTGCGGGCCGTCGGCGGGATCGAACACGCTGACAGCATGGCCCTGTTGGGTAAGCAAATAAGCAAGCAAACGGCCCAGGACACCAGCGCCGGCAATACCGATATTCATTTTTTTCATCCAAACTTTATAAAAAACGGTACAATTTATTCCTATTATTGGAATATAGAGCGATCATGGCAGCGCGTCCACAAGAAATATCAAGCGAATTGAAAATCGATGGCAACACGCCCACGATGCGGCTGTTCGCCCTGCTTGAGGTCATTGCCCAGAAAGACCAGTACTTTTCACTGCAAGGCTTGGTGGAGGAGCTGGGCCTGCCTAAGCCCACACTGCACCGCATGCTGCAGCAGCTGGAAGGCGCAGGCATGATCCAGCGCGACGGAGACGGGCGCCAGTACAGCAGCGGGTTGCGTTTGCGGCGCATGGCCGAGAACCTGCTGCTGAACAATACCGTGCATGGCGCGCGGCATTCGGTGCTGCGCCAGCTGGTAGAAGAGGTGGGCGAAAGTTGCAACATCACCACATGCTCGGGGGATGAGGTATTGTATCTCGACCGGGTGGAAACGCTGGCCCCGTTGCGCTTCTATCTGCATCCTGGTTCGCGCGTGCCGTTGCATTGCTCTGCCAGCGGCAAGCTGTTCATGGCGCAGATGACGCCCTCGCAGCGGCGGCGGCTGCTCACTGCCACCACGCTCAGCGGCTATACCGACAAGACACTTACTTCTGCCGAGGCCGTCGAGGCCGAGATAGAAGCCGTGCGTCGCAACGGTTACGGTATGGACAACGAAGAGTTCTTGCCGGGGCTGTTGTGCATCGCCGTGGCGGTGCCGTCCACGCAGGGCAAATCCAATATGGCCGTGGCCATCCAGGCGCCCATTATGCGCATGCCGGCCGAGAAAGCGCGGCAGCACCTGCCCGCGCTGCGCCGGGCCGCTCAGGCGCTGGCCAGGATAGAAGCCGGCAATTATCCGCCCGACGACAATCCGCAGGCGGGCTGACACCCGTAAGGCGTAGATCAAGGAGACACTCATGCAGCACGCCCCCATTCCGTCCATGGCCGCCCAGGGCACCGCCGCGCCGGCTATGCAGCAAGTACCGGTGCGTGATCTGTTTGGGCTGGACACCAGCCTGAAGGTGCCGGCGTACATCGAACGCGATGAGCACGTACCGGAAATCGATACTGCCTACCGCTTCGACCACGCCGCCACGATGGCCATCCTGGCGGGCTTTGCGCACAATCGGCGCGTGCTGGTGCAGGGCCTGCACGGCACGGGCAAATCCACCCATATCGAACAGGTGGCGGCACGGCTCAACTGGCCCTGTGTGCGCGTCAACCTTGATGGCCACATCAGCCGGTTGGATCTGGTGGGCCGTGACGCCATTGTGCTGCGCGAAGGCATGCAGGTCACAGAATTCCAGGAAGGCATCATTCCCTGGGCCTTGCAGCGGCCAGTGGCGCTGATTCTGGACGAATACGATGCCGGCCGGCCCGATGTCATGTTCGTGATCCAGCGCATCCTGGAACGCGATGGGCGGTTCACGCTGCTGGACCAGAACCGGGTTATCACGCCGAATGCGGGCTTCCGGCTGTTTGCCACCGCCAATACGCTGGGGCTGGGCAACACCACCGGCCTGTACCAAGGCACGCAACTACTCAACCATGCCCAGCTTGATCGCTGGAATATCGTGGCGACGCTCAATTATCTGGCGCCCGAGCACGAACTGGCGATCGTGGCCGGGCGTGTGCCCGCGCTGGACGACGAACGCGGGCGGGCCATGGTGGCGGCCATGATTGCAGTGGCTGGCCTGACCCGAAAGGGCTTTGAGGTGGGCGACCTGAGCACGTTGATGTCCCCACGCACCGTCATTACCTGGGCCGAGAACACATGCATTTTTGGTGATCAGGCCTTGGCTTTCCAGCTTTCTTTCCTGAACAAGTGCGATGAAGCCGAGCGCGGCATCGTCGCTGAATATTATCAACGCTGCTTTGGTGAGGATCTGCCTGGCTTAGAGCAGGCCGTGGCCTGAGCAGAAGCCAGCAGGTGGGCGCCACCAAGATGGCGCGGGCAGGGGCCGGCACAGTACGCCCTGTATGTATCCGAACAGCGTTGATCCAGCCTGGCAGATCCAGAACGCTTGATATGGCAAGAACGGCCCGCAATGGCCCAATGGGAGCCAAGGAGGCATCATCATGAATCAGCCCGCGCTCAATGCCGCGCGTGAGCGCCAGCGCCGCCAGCAGTACGAAGAGCGGTCCGCGGCCACCATGCGGGCTTTGACGGGTCGCCCCGCATTGCATTTCGAGGGTGGGCGGGTGTATGACGGCGAGCGGGCGCTTGCCGCATACGCTCCGCATTTGCGCCCGCAGCCGGGGCTGGATGCGCTGGAGGCCCATCGCGGTGTGACCGACGGCTTGGCCCTGCGCATGTTGTATTCCGATGCGGCGCTGCACGCGCAGCTGACGCCGCCCGAGCCCATCGCCCGGCTGGTGTTCGAATGGCTGGAGCAACTGCGAGTTGAATCGCTGGCACCTGCTCATCTGCCTGGTGTGCGCGATAACATGGCGCGGCACTATCAAGCCTGGTCGGCGGCCTTCCTGGATTCGGGAGCCACTGAAACCAGCATCGGCATTTTGCTGTTCACGTTCTCTCAGATGGCCTGGAGCCGGCTTACCGGCCTGCGCCTGCCCGAACATGTCGAAGACCTGCTTGAGCCCACACGCGTTGCATTGGGCGCGTCGCTGGGCGCGCATCTGGCCGGCCTGCGCCGGATGCGCCACGATCAGCGCGCATATGCCGAGCACGCACTGGCCGTGGCGAGGGAGATCGCGGCGCGCGTGCAGGCCGAATACGAAGACAGCCCGCCCGACGCTCGTAAGCGCCGGCAGGCCGGTTTTTCTCTCTGGCTCGATGCCGATGATGCGCCGGAGGTGGGCTTTCAGACAGTGCAAAGCGGTGAGAGCATGGCGTTTCGCGCCGCGCGCGGGCAATACCGCGTATTCACGCGTCGCCACGATGTGGAACAGCCCGCCGATACGCTGGTGCGGCAGGCACTGCTGGCCGAGTTTCGCGAGCGGCTGGACGTCCGGGTCGCCAAGCAGGGGATCAATACGGGTCGGCTGGCGCGCATGCTTCGGGCCGTGCTGGCGCGTCCGCAGCGCGAAGGCTGGAATTTCGGGCAAGAAGAAGGGGTGATTGATGGACGTCGCTTGTCACAGCTCGTCAGTTCTCCGACCGAGCGGCGCCTGTTCATGCAGGATCGCCATGTACCTGTCTCCGATTGTGCCGTAAGCTTTCTGGTCGATTGCTCTGGCTCCATGAAGCAGTATGGCGAGCCGGTGGCGATGTTGCTGGATGTCCTGATGCGCGCGCTGGGTCAGGCAGGCGTTGCCACCGAGATCCTTGGGTTTACCACCCGCGCCTGGAACGGCGGTCGGGCGCGCCGCGAATGGCTGGCGCAAGGCCGTCCGCCGGCCCCGGGGCGCTTGAACGAGCTGTGCCATTTAGTGTTCAAGGCCGCCGACACCGACTGGCGCCGCGCCCGCCGCAGCATCTGCGCACTGATGAAACCCGATCTGTTTCGCGAAGGCGTGGATGGCGAGGCGGTGCAATGGGCCTGCCAGCGTTTGCTGGCCCGTGAGCGCCGGCGCCGCATCCTGCTGGTGATTTCAGATGGCTGCCCCATGGACAGCGCCACCAACCTCGCCAATGATGCGTTCTATCTGGACAATCACCTGCGTGCGGTGGTGCGCCAACAGGAACGCGAGCAGGGTATCGAGATCATCGGCCTGGGTGTGGGGCTGGACCTCAGCCCTTACTACACGCGATCGCTGGCGGTGGATTTGTCCGAGGGCTTGGATAACGCGGTTTTCGATGAGTTGGTGAAGCTGCTGGGCGCGCGTCGCAAGCGTGCCTGAGTGTGGACTGATGTGGCGTGCGGGCCGGCCCTAGCGCTGCGTACCCTGCGCCTGCACCGCAGTGATGGCGATCACGTTGTACACGTCTTGGGCGGAACACCCGCGCGACAGATCGTTGGCAGGCTTGTTCAGGCCTTGCAGCAGGGGGCCGACGGCACTTGCGCCGCCCAGGCGCTCGGTCAGTTTGTAGCCGATATTGCCGGCCGACAGATTGGGAAATATCAGCACATTGGCTTGCCCATGCACGTTGGATTGCGGAACCTTGCGTTGTGCGATCGCGGGCACGATGGCGGCATCGAGCTGGATTTCGCCATCAACGGCGAGCTCAGGTTGCCGCGCGCGCACCAACTGTGTGGCATGGTGTACTTTTTCTACTTCTTTGTGTGAGGCACTGCCGTTTGTCGAGAACGACAACATGGCCAGCCGAGGCTCGGCATCCAGCAGCGTGCGGGCGCTCTGCGCCGCCGCCAGTGCAATTTCAGCAAGTTCTTCCGCGTCCGGGTCGATGACCAGCCCGCAGTCGGAGAAAATCATGGCCTGCGTGTCGCCGTGAAGCGGCTGTTCGCGCAGCATGAGGAAAAAACTCGACACCAGGCGGGTGTCCGCGCGTTTGCCGATGATCTGCAAAGCATTGCGGACGACATCAGCGGTGGTGTGGACGGCACCCGCCACCGAGCCGTCAGCGTAGCCTTGGCGGACCATAAGCTGCGCAAACACTAGGGGGTCGAGCACCGCACCGGCTGCCTGTTCTGCTGTCATGCCCCGCTTGGCGCGCAGCGCCAGCAGGGTATCGCGCAATTCAGGCAACCACGGCGAAGTAGCTGGGTCTACGTACGTCATGCCGGCCGGCGAGGCGGCGTCTTGCGACGCCGCCCCTTCCGGCGCGGGCGCCACCATGATCACTTGTGCCAGGCCGTCAGCGGCGGCGCGCCGCCCGGCTTCCCGCACACGCGGGTCGTCTGCTTCACACAAGACGATCCGCATGGGCTGGCGGCGTGCTTTATCGTAAATGCGATCAAGCAATTGCATGGTAGGGCGGCTCCGGTGGCTCAGACGTAGTCTTTGTACTTCTCGAGGAGGCGCACCGGCTTGGACAGCGCATCGCGGCGGAACGGGTCGCCCAGTTCGCGCGTACACATGATTTCCACGACCGTGGTCTTGCCTTCCTTCATCTGCGCTTCCACCGCGCGCTTCAGGGCTGGGCCGACGTCTTCGAGTTTGTCGACTACGATGCCTTCTGCGCCCATGGCCTTGGCGATGCCGGCAAAGCTCTGGTTATCGAGTTCGCCTGCGACGAAGCGGCGGTTGTAGAAGTCAACCTGGTTCTTCTTCTCGGCACCCCACTGGCGGTTATGGAACACCACAGCCGTAACGGGAATGTCGTGACGCACGCAGGTCATGATCTCGGACATGCTCATGCCCCATGCGCCGTCGCCGGCATAGGCGATGGCGGGGCGATGCGGTGCGGCGACTTTGGCGCCGATGATGGTGGGCAGCGCATAGCCGCAGTTGCCCCAGCTCATCGGTGCGAAGAAGCTGCGCGGCTTTTCGAAGCGCAGGTAGCTGTTGGCGACCGAGTTGATGTTGCCGATGTCGGTGGACACCATCACGTCTTCGGGCATCGCCTTTTCGAGTTCGCGAAGAACCTGGCGCGGATGCAGGTAGCTGCCGTCCTCGTTCTTCTGCTCTTCGATCATGTCCAGGCTGTACGGATCACGCTCGTGGGTCCATTCAGTCAGCTCTTGTTCCCAGGCGTCTTTTTCAGCCTTGATCTGGACGGCGCGCTCTTCCTTGGTGCTGTCGCAGGCCAGCGTCTTGCCGTCCAGCCGCTGGCTGATCGCCACGGCGGCGGCCTTGGCGTCGCCGCAGATGCCGACGGTGATCTTCTTGACCAGGCCCAGCATCTTGCTGTCGGCGTCGATCTGGATGATCTTGGCTTCCTTGGGCCAGTAGTCCATGCCATGCTGCGGCAGCGTGCCGAAGGGGCCGAGGCGAGTGCCCAGCGCCACCACGACATCAGCGCGCGAAATCAACTTCATGGCCGCCTTCGAGCCCTGGTAGCCCAGGGGGCCGCACCAAAGTGGATGGCTGGCGGGGAAGGAGTCATTGTGCAGGTAGCTGTTGACCACGGGGGCGCCCAGGCGCTCGGCCAACGCCTTGCATTCCTCGACGGCATCGCCCATGACCACGCCGCCGCCGGAGATGATGACGGGGAACTTGGCCTTGGACAGCAGTTCGGCAGCCTCGTCCAGCGTCTTGTCGCCGCCGGGGCCGCGATCCAGGCGCTGCGGGCGGGGGATCTCTGCTTTGATCTCGCCGTAGAAATAGTCGCGCGGGATGTTCAACTGGGTGGGGCCCATTTCGGACATGGCGCGATCGAAGCAGCGTGCCGTGTATTCGGCCATGCGGGCGGGGTTGGTGACGTGGCCCTGATACTTGGTGAATTCCTGGAACATGGGCAACTGGTTGGCTTCCTGGAAGCCACCCAGGCCGATGCCGCCGGTGCCGGCTTCGGGCGTGACGATGACCACGGGCGTGTGCGCCCAATAGGCCGCCGCGATTGCGGTAACGCAGTTGCTGATGCCGGGGCCGTTCTGGCCAATTACAACGCCATGGCGGCCGCTCACGCGGGCATAGCCGTCGGCCATGTGACCTGCGCCCTGTTCGTGGACGACGGGAATCAGGCGAATGCCGGCGGGCGCGAAGATATCCATCGCGTCCATGAAAGCCGAGCCCATGATGCCGAACATTTCGGTGACGCCATTGGCCACCAGAGTTTCGACAAAGGCTTCGGAGGGGGTCATTTTTTGCACGCCGCTTACAGGGGTGCGGGTATCGGTGGTCATGGCGTCTCCAGAGGTCGGGAGTTGGCGGTTGAGCGTGTCCATAAGGCGTCTCGCTGTCTAAAAATTGAGATGAGTTGTTCCGTTATTTGTTTTTTTCGATAATTCTATCCGCCTTCAAACTAAAGTCAATCTAAAAAATACATTTTCGGAACAAAAAGTTTCGCTTTTAGGGTTTGTATGCATAAGAGAATGTGCTGGCTTATGCGAAACGTCTGTTCTGGCCCTAGACCGGGGCGGGCCGATCTCCTACCTTAGGCTGGTCGCTTTCACGATCAAGTTTTTCGTAGATGATCTACAGCTACGGCCCGTAACTACTATTCGGGCGTTGCAACGCAACGACCGGCTGCACCCAAGGAGATAAACATATGTCTGATGACACCCTCGTCGAAATGTCCGATGAAGCGCTCGTTGCCACCATCCAGGCGTTCGGCGATGCCTGGAACCGCCACGATATCGACGCACTGATGTCGTTCATGCACGACGACTGCGTCTTTGAAACCGTTGCCGGCCCGCAGGCCTACGGCTCGCGCCACGAAGGGCGTGCCGCCGTCCGCAAGGCGTTCGAGGCTGCCTGGCAGACCATTCCCGATGCCAGCTGGCTCAATGCGCGCTGCTGGGGGCATGGCAACCGGGGCGTGATGGAGTCGACCTTTACCGGCACATCCGCCGATGGGTCGCGCATCGAAGCCAATATGGTCGACCTGCTCGAATTCCGCGATGGCAAGATCATTCTCAAGAACGCGTTCCGCAAAAACCGGCCCCACCTGCCGGCCAAGGGTTGAGCGCCGCACCTCCGTACGCGAGCGCCTGTTTGTTTTACTGATGCCACGACCATTGATTCTGGAGTCATGATGGCTGCAAATCCTGTCATTACCGAGCCGTCGCCTGTGAGCGCCGCCCCGGCTAGCCCCTACGATCCACTTTACGATCCGCTGGTCACGCCCACTGGGCGCGGTCAGGCCTACGCGCCCACGTACTGGGTTGCCACCGCCGGGCCTCCGCCCGCCGATGACGGCCCTGTGACCGGCGATATGAATGTGGATGTGGTGGTCATCGGGTCCGGGTTCACCGGCCTGGTCACTGCACTGAATCTGGCGCGCGAGCACGGGGTGCAGGTTGCGGTGCTGGAGGCCAATCGCGTCTCCTGGGGCTGCACCAGCCGCAATGGCGGCCAGGGCCAGAACGCCTCGGGGCGCCTGTATCGTTCGCAGTGGATCCAGCGCTGGGGCCTGGAAACTGCCAAGCGGCTGGATGCCGAGATCCATGAAGGCTTCGAGTACTGGAAGAGCCTGGTGGCGGGCATTGACTGTGATGCGCAGCCAGGCGGGCATCTTTATACAGCCCACCGCCAGAAGAAGATGGCTTTTCTGGAAAACGAGTGCCGCGTGATGCGCGACACTTTTGGCTACGGCACACGCATGCTCACCCGTGAAGAGCTGCATGAGCGCTTTGTCGCGGATCAGGAGGCGTGCGGGGCACTGCACGAGCCCGACGGTGTGGGTGTACATCCGGTGAAGCTGGCCTTCGGGTACCTGCGCCAGTTGCGCGAGCTGGGCGTGAAGGTTTATACCAGCAGCCCGGTGCAGGGCTGGGAAACGGTAGGCGGTGTGCATCATTTGCGCACGCCGGGTGGCATCGTGCGCGCCAAGCGGGTAGCTGTGGCCACAGGCGGCTACACGCCGCAGGGGCTGCACAAGTCGCTCACGAGCAAGATCATGCCGATTCTGTCCAACTCGATGGTTACGCGGCCACTGACGACGCAGGAACGCGAGGCGGCGGGCCTCAAGAGCACAACATTCATTACGGATACCCGTACACTGCGCTTTTATTACCGCCTGCTGCCGGATGGTTCCATGCAGATCGGCAGCCGCAGTGCGCTCACAGGCGCGGATGCGCAGAACAGCCGTCACCTCGAGCTGCTCAAGCATGGCTTGGCGCGCAAGTTTCCCACGCTTCGCGATATCCCGATTGCGTATTCGTGGTGGGGCTGGGTGGATGTGAGCCATGACATGATGCCTCGGATTGTTCAGCCGGATCCAGACCAGAGCATTTTTTATGCCTTCGGTTACGGCGGCAATGGCGTGTCGTTCTCGGCGGCGGCAGGGCGGCGCCTGGCGGAACGCGTAGTGGGCAAGGCGGGCAAGCACTGGGATCTGCCCATCTACAACTCGCCGCTTCCAGGCCACCTGTTTGCGCCGTTCCGCCGGCTTGGGCAGGCGATGCTGTACAAATACTATTATCTGCGCGATGAGGTGCTCTGACGAGCTTCTTTTTCCACGCATAAATAATGCCCGCAACTGGCTTTGCCCGGTTGCGGGCATTTTGTTGACGTCTGGCGCGTGCTGTGAGAGGCGCCGTGGCGAGGCAGGTTGGGCGCGCCTTGAGCTCGCCGCAAGCACAGAAAAGCAAGCTCCCGCCTAAAAAATTCAAACAGCCCGCAAGCAAAGCCCCCCAGCTAAAGAACGGAGCAGGAAGCACACGCTATGACGGGTCCGTCAGCGCCCGGTAGACAGCCGCCAGGCGTCGTATGCCCTCCGGGATGCGCGCCTTATCGATCGAGGCGAAACCCACCCGGATGTAATTTTGGTTCGTACGCGTCGCCCGGTGGAAAAACACATGCCCCGGCTCGATTACCACCCCTTGCTGCAGAGCAGCCTCAGCCAGCCGAGTCGTGTTCGTGCCTTCGGGTGCCTTGATCCAGCCCGACGAGCCACCGCTGATCGGTACCAGCTCGAACTCAGGTAGATGCTCCGCCACCGCCTGCGTAAGCACCTGCGCGCGCTCCGCATACAGCACCGAAAGGCGCCGAAGCAGCGAATGATGGTGCCCCAGCGAAATGAACAGCGCAAAGGCCCGCTGCGTATACGCTGGTGGATGACGTAGCATCAGGCGACGCAGCGCACGCAGCTCTGCCACAAGCTCTCGCGGCGCCACGATATAGCCCAGCCGCAAGCCTGGTGCAAAACTCTTGGACAAACTGCCAACATAAATAACCCGCCCGTGGCGATCCAGACTCTTGAGCGCTGGTGATGGCTGGCCATCGTAGCGGTTTTCGGTTTCGTAGTCGTCCTCGATCACAATGCCGTCAGAGCGACTAACCAGCTCCAGCAGCGCTACGCGCCGTTCCATGGGCAGCGTAACCGACGTGGGGCATTGGTGGCTGGGTGTGACAAAGATATAGTCGCAGGTGCGCAGCGCCGGGGTAATACATAGCCCTTGCTCATCAACGGGCAGCGGCAGCAGCCGCTCCGTACGATGGGCGAAAATATTGCGTGCATCAGGGTAGCCGGGGTCTTCCATACCCACCACGGTATGGTTGTGCATCAGCAAGTCGGCCAACAGATACAGCGCGTGCTGCGCGCCCACCGTGACTACAATCTCGTCGGCTTCCGCCCACACGCCCCGTCTTGGCAGCACCTGGCTGCGGATTTCCTCAATCAGCGCCGGGTCGTCATGGGTGATGAGGTCGGGCGCCCAACTCTTGATATCGAGTACCGACAACGCCCGCGTACAGCACTCGCGCCATTCCGCAGTAGGAAACTGCCCAGGGTCGAACTGCGCATACACAAACGGGTAGGGCATGCTTTGCCAGTTCTCGGGCTTGACAATGTTGCGCTGCCTCGACGGGTGGAACACCAGGCGCTGATGCCAAGTGGCCACACGCCAGGGCTGCTCGGCTGGTTCTGGTTGGCGTGGCGCCTCACCTTGCACATGATTGCGCAGCACGTCGTCGGCCACGAAATGGCCGCTGCGCTCGCGTGACACCAGATAGCCTTCGGCCACTAACTGCTGATAGGCAAATACAACCGTGTTGCGCGCCACCCCCAGACTGTCGGACAACTGTCGGCTGGATGGCGCCGGCGTGCCCGCTGGCAGATGGCCGCTCAGGATCGCCGACACCAGCATTTGCCGGATGCGGCCCTGCAGGCTGAGGTTCGGATCACTGACACGATCGAACAAAGGCTGCCATTGCACAGCGGCCGTCGAACTGACGGCCGCCTGAGGTGCAGGAGAAGTGGTCAGATTTTTCCCTTCCATGGTATGAGTACGCGCTCGAGATAGCGCAGCAACAAGTCGAAAATCAGGGCGAAAAAGCCTATCACTATTATGCCCATAATTACAGTGTCGCTGGCGAGATATTGTGCCGCGTTCAGTACCATGAAACCTAAGCCGCGCGCCGCCGCCACCATTTCGGCCGCCACCAGCGTCGTCCAACCGACCCCAATGCCAATACGCATACCCGTGAAAATCTCGGGCAAGGCTGCCTTGAGGATCACATGGAAGATGATTTGGCGGCTAGATCCGCCCATGGCATATGCCGCGTGGATCTGCTCGATGGACACCGATTTGACCCCCGCACGAGCGGCAATCGCCATCGGCGCGAAGATCGCCAGATAAATCAGGAAGACCTTCGGAAACTCCCCAATGCCAAACCAGATGATCACCAGCGGCAAATAAGCCAAGGGCGGCAGGGGACGGTAAAACTCGATCACCGGATCGCACAGGCCGCGCACGACCCGGTTCACGCCCATCAGGATGCCGATCGGCACGGCAGTGACCAGTGCCAGAAAGAATGCGCCCATGACGCGGCCCAAGCTGGCTGTGGTGTGCTCGAAAAGCGTGGAGTTCGCGACGCCGATCGTGACGGCTTCGACGAATTTTTCCCATACCGCGAATGGCGACGGTAGGAAAATCGGCTTGATCCAGCCCATGCTGGTCACGAGAAACCACAGCGCGATCAGTGCCACGGCTGTCATGAAGCTGATAAAGCCACTGTAGCCAGCGCCCGGGGCGCCATAGACTTTCCCCGGCGTGGCGGGCTTGCGGGCAAACAGGCCGCGAGCGTGCGAGGGGGTGATTTGCTTAGACATGAAGTAGGGCCGGTTCGCCGGCTTCGCGTTCGTCGCCATAGATAATTCCCAATACTGTTTCGCGCATCTGGATGAAGTCCTTGCTGGATTTGATCGCGCGGGCATCGCGCGATTCCAGGAAACGCTTGTTGAAGTCCAGTTCGTACATATTGGTGATGCGTCCGGGGCGAGGCGACATCACAATCAGCTTGGACCCGAGAAACAGTGCTTCCTCCACACTGTGCGTAATAAAGAAGAACATCTTGTGGGTGTGCTGCCATACATCGAGCAGCAGTTCCTGGATGGTTTCCCGCGACAGAGCATCCAGCGCGGCCATCGGCTCATCCATCAGCAGCATGGCCGGGTTGCAGGTAAGCGCGCGGGCGATCCCCACGCGTTGCTGCATGCCGCCAGACAACTGGTAAATCATATGGCGGTGAAAATCCTGCAGACCGACCAGTTCGAGATTGCGCGCGGCAATGGTATGGCGGGTTTTCTTGTCCACACCCTGTAGTTTCAGGCCGAACTCTGTGTTGTCGATCACATTCAGCCAGGGCAGCAGGGCGTGTTTCTGGAACACGACGCCGCGGTCCGGGCCCGGCCCCACGACGGGCTGGCCTCCCAGCAGCAACTCGCCGGAAGTTGGCGACAGGAAGCCGGCCAGTACATTGAGCAGGGTGGTTTTGCCGCAGCCAGAGGCCCCAAGCGCGACGACGAATTCGCCGGGCGGGATTTCCAGGTTGACGTTCTGCAGCGCGGTCACCGAACCCCCACCTTGCTGAGCAGGGTAAGTGACGCTTACACCTTTGATGCTCATGGCAGGCATGGACTGCCCCATGGAAGTGGGTGCTGTCATGATGGTGTCTCCTTGTTGATGAATCCGTCCGCCGGGAAGCCCCGGCGGCGGCTTTCTACTTACTTATTACTTCACTTCTTTGGCCGCGGCTTCGGCAAACGAGGCATTCACAAACGGCGTGTAGTCGTCCAGCGCTTTGTTGATCTGGCGCTGGTCTTTCAGGAAGTTGGCGCTGGCGGTGAACGCCTTGGCTGCGCCACCGTCTTTGCCGCCGCCCAGCCAAGTGGCGGAAGCCTGTTCTGCCGCATCGGGGAAGATCAGCAGCTTGAGCGCGGACAGAATGTCCTCGGGCTTGCCGCCGATCATCTTGACAATACCCTTGATCTCGGGAGAGTCAGCCGTGAGGGTGGCGGCCTTCTTGTTGTAGTCGCGATAGGACTCGGCCAGAACCTTGGTGAATGCGGCCATGAACTTCGGGTTCTTGGCCGCCCATTCCTTGTCGACCACTAGGCCATCAAAGGTCGGCACGCTTTTGGCGCCGATCTCGGCCGAATCCGCGATCGTCTTGCCGGTTTTCTGGATTTCTGTCAGCGCAGGCGGCCAGACATAGGCGGCATCAATGTCGCCGCGCTGCCAGGCGGCGACGATCTGCGGCGGCTGCATATTCAGGATCTGTACATCCTTGGCCGGGATTTTCCAGATGTCCTTCATTGCCACCAGCAGGTGGAAGTGCGAGGTGGAGACGAACGGCACCCCCACCTTCTTGCCCACGATGTCCTGGGGTTTCTCGATGCCCGAGCCGTTGCGGGCAACCAGCGCTTCAGACTTGCCGATGTTGTCGAGGATCCAGAACAGCTGCATGTCCACGCCGCGCGTGGTGGCCGCCGTAATACCTGTGGAACCCAGCACGCCCACCGGTACGTCACGGGACGCGAAGGCGCTCGAAATGTCGCCCGCCGAGCTGAACTGGCGCCAATCGACCTTGTAGCCGGCCTCCTTGAGTGCCTTGTCGAAACTGCCGTCGGCGATACTGCTGACGAAAGGCCCGACGATTTGCTGATAACCGACGACAACTTTGGTTTGGGCCAATGCATTTGAACCGGCCAGGGCGAGTGCCCCAGCGGCCAGACCGAACATGGCAAACCTGCGTACACGGGGAATTACCGGGATCATGGTTGTCTCCATTCAGGTTGAAGCGGCATAAGTGTTTTTTCTGCTCGCGACGCCGCCCATGGAAAGGATAGTGAACATTGATCCCGTTTGCGACTAGGTCCAGAAGATTTAATTCTATAGAACCAGTTTTTCGCCTTTGGACTGCTTAATGTCTCAATATCTTGGGCTGGCGCTGTGTACGGCATGCCGTACGCAGCGCCAGCGGCCTCCGGCCTTAAGGGTAAATGCCGATGCCTTTCGGGACGGCTTATTCCGGAAGTACCGGGGCCGTTTCGCGTTCGTGGGAAAATTGGGCGCAGAACATCTCTATACGCCGCATGGCCAGGTCGACATCGTCGGTAATCATGAGCAGGTTGATGTCATTGGGCCCAATCAGCTTGTGGGTGAGCAACTGGCTGCGGATCCAGTCGATGAGGCCAGCCCAGAAGTGGGTACCGATCAGGATAATGGGCGCCGGCGGCACCTTGCCGGTTTGTACAAGTGTCATGACTTCAAACAATTCGTCCAGGGTGCCAAAGCCACCTGGCAGCGCAATATAGGCAGCGCTGTGCATGAAGAAAGTGGCCTTGCGGGAATAGAAATACTCGAAATTGAGGCTGTGCGTCTGGTAATGATTGTTGCTGGTTTCGTGAGGCAGTTTAATATTGAGGCCTACGCTTTTGCCGCCCGCCTCGAAGGCGCCTTTGTTGGCGGCTTCCATGATGCCGGGGCCGCCGCCGGCAATGACGGTGAACCCGGCCTTTGCCAGGCGGGTGCCTATGGTTTCACTGAGCAGGTAATAAGGAGAATCTGGGCGCAAGCGCGCACTGCCGAAAATGCTGACCCCCCAGCCGATTTCCTTTAGGGTGTCGGCCGCGGTTTGCAACTCTGACATAATCCCCGGGATCTGCTGTGAAGCGGTCAGACGGACTATTTTATTGTTTGACATGAAAAAAACCTTGTTACTTGTAGATGGGTCCAGCTATTTATATCGCGCCTATCACGCAATGCCGGATCTTCGTAATGCCAGCGGGCAACCGACGGGCGCCCTGTATGGTGTCATTTCTATGTTACGGAGACTGATCCAGGATTACAAGGCAGACTATGCCGCCTGCGTTTTCGATGCACGCGGCAAGACATTCCGCGAGGATCTGTATCCGCTGTACAAAGGAAACCGCCCCTCTATGCCTGAGGAACTGGCGGCGCAGATTCCCGCCATACACGAGGCGGTTTCAGCCATGGGCTGGCCCGTGCTGTCGGTGGAAGGGGTGGAGGCCGATGACATTATTGGCACCCTGGCCGTCCGAGCCACGCAACAGGGTGTGCAAACGGTGATCTCCACGGGCGACAAAGACTTGGCGCAACTCGTCAACGAACATGTGCAGCTCGTTAATACCATGAGCGGCGAAACGCAGGATGTCGATGGGGTCATTCGCAAGTTTGGGGTGCGCCCAGCGCAAATCATAGACTTTCTGATGCTGACTGGCGACGCGGTGGACAATGTGCCGGGCGTGGCCAAAGTAGGCCCGAAGACGGCGGCCAAATGGCTGAGCCAGTACCAAACGGTGGATGAGCTGGTTGCCCATGCCGAAGACATCAACGGTGTGGCCGGCAAAAACCTGCGCGAAGCCATCCCCAACTTTGCCATGACGCGTGAACTGCTGACGGTAAAAACTGATTGCAGCATCCCAGATATCGGACCTGATCTGAACGCTTTGGTTCCCCGCGCCGCTGACAAGGATGCTCTGGTTCGGCTTTACGAGGAATTTGGTTTTCGCACGTGGTTGCGCGAACTCACCGGCGATCCCACGCGCATCCCCGCCCAGGATAGCCGCCAGCCGCCTGGGCAGCCGGAGGCACCCGCCGAAACCCGCTACGAAACCATTCTCGATTGGGATGCGTTCGAGCGCTGGCTGGCGAGCATTCGCACTGCCGATCTTGTGGCGCTGGACACTGAAACCACCTCGCTTGACCCTATGTGCGCCAGCCTGGTGGGCATGTCTCTGTCTGTCGAGCCAGGTGTGGCCTGCTATATACCGGTGGCTCATCGGGGGCCTGACCGAGTGGCCCAGCTACCCAAGGCTGAGGTGTTGGCACGGCTCAAGCCCTGGCTCGAAGACGCCAGCGCCCGCAAACTGCTGCACAACGCCAAGTACGATACGCATGTATTGCTCAACGAGGGCATCGCGTTGGCCGGCGTCGCCGAAGACACCATGCTTCAGGCCTACGTGCTCGAATCGCACCGCCGCGTCAACATGGAAGAGCTGGCGCAGCGCTGGCTGGGCCGTACCGGCTTGTCTTATGAAGACTTGTGCGGCAAGGGTGCGAAGCAAATCTGCTTCGATGAAGTCGAGGTCGACAAAGCCACCCAATACGGCAGCGAAGATGCCGACTTCACCCTGCAACTGCACCATACACTGCGGCCCCGCGTGGCAGCCGACCCTGGCCTGGAGTTCATCTACAAGCTCGAAATCGACGTTTCCCGTGTGTTGGCCATTGTCGAGCACAATGGTGTGCGCATTGATGCAGGTGTGCTGGCGACGCAAAGCAGCGAGCTTGGCCGGCAGTTGATCGATTTCGAGCAAAAGGCCTATGCCCTGGCCGGCCAGCCCTTCAACCTCAACTCGCCCAAGCAATTGGGCGAGATCCTCTTCCAGCGCATGGGTTTGCCAGTGGTGCGCAAAACCGCCAGTGGCGCGCCTTCCACAGACGAGGACGTACTAAGCAAGCTGGCGCGCGACTATCCTTTGCCAGCCCTGCTGCTCGACTATCGCGGGGTGGCCAAGCTCAAGTCCACCTATACCGACAAGCTGCCGCGCATGATCAATGCCAGGACGGGGCGAGTGCACACGCGCTATGCACAGGCGGCCGTCATCACGGGCCGGCTCGCGTCCTCAGATCCTAACCTGCAGAACATACCTGTGCGCACCGGCGAAGGGCGGCGCGTGCGCACCGCCTTCATTGCCAGCGGCGGCAGCATCGTTTCGGCGGATTACTCGCAAATCGAGCTGCGCGTGATGGCGCATGTTTCCGACGACGAAAACCTGCGTGCCGCTTTCGAGCGCGGCGATGACATCCACCGTGCCACGGCGGCCGAGGTGTTTGGTGTTGCGCAGGATGACGTCACGGCGGACCAGCGCCGTGCCGCCAAGGCGATCAACTTCGGGCTCATCTATGGCATGGGCGAATTTGGCCTGGCGGCCAATCTGGGCATCACCCGCGACGCAGCTCGCTCCTACATTGATCGCTATTTTGCCCGCTATCCGGGTGTTGCGGCCTATATGGAGCAGACCAAGGCGATGGCGCGAGAGCTGGGCTATGTCGAGACCGTGTTCGGGCGCCGACTGTGGCTGCCCGACTTGCGCGGCGCCAAGGGGCCGCGTCAGGCTGCCGCCGAACGGGCAGCCATCAATGCGCCCATGCAGGGTACGGCGGCGGATCTGATTAAGATGGCCATGGTAAAGGTGCAAGATTGGCTCGAGCAGGAAAAGTTGAAAGCACTGCTGGTCATGCAGGTGCACGACGAACTTGTGCTTGACGTGCCGACCGACGAAGTCGATCGCGTGGCCCGGCAATTACCGCAGCTGATGGCTGGTGTGGCGTCGCTCAGCGTGCCGCTGGTGGCCGAAGTCGGAGTCGGACCAAACTGGGAGCAGGCGCACTGAGGCCCGGCGCTTGCTGCTTGCTCCCGTGCGGGGGCGAACATTACATCCGGGCGCTCCTGCAACGGCCGGTTCGTCATTGAACGGTGCGGCGCCCATCCGCAAGCGACCTAAGAGGAGGTGCAATGTCTTATTCGACCATTACCGGCAGTACCGCTGCCGCGATCCACACCCCGGCTGAAGGCCTGCGTGCAGGCGTGGTGGAGATTCCCGCCAAGGATACCGCCCTGCAGGCTTACTACGCGGTCCGCGAAGGCGTGGCGCACCCACCCATTATCCTGGTGGTGCAGGAAATCTTCGGCGTGCATGAGCACATCAAAGATATTTGTCGTCGCTTTGCGCATGAGGGCTATCTGGCCGTTGCGGTCGAACTCTACCAGCGCCAGGGCGACCCCTCGGCATACAGCGAGATGAACCGCTTGATCGAGGACATCGTTGCCCGTGTGCCTGACGAGCAAGTGCTGACCGACCTGGACGCGGCCGCGCGCTGGGCGGTGGCACAGGGTGGAGATGGCGCCCGGCTTGGGATAACGGGTTTCTGCTGGGGCGGGCGTATTGTGTGGTTGTACTGCGCCCATAACCCCGCCTGCAAGGCAGGGGTAGCGTGGTACGGGCGCCTCACGCGCGGGCATGGGCCGCTGCAGGTGCGCAACCCGCTCGATGTTGCCCGCGATCTGCTCGCGCCGGTGTTGGGATTGTATGGCGGCGAAGACACGGGAATACCCTTGGACGATGTGTGGCGCATGGAGGCCGCGCTCGAAGAAGGGGGGGCCGCATCCAAAGCCTCGCACATGAAAGTGTATGATCGCTCGGGTCATGCTTTCTTTGCCGACTATCGCCCCAGCTATAACGCCGAAGATGCCGCTGATGCGTGGCAGAAGACGTTGGACTGGTTCGAGCGTCATCTGTAGGCGTGCCCCGCGCTACGGGTGATGCGCCCGCCGTCGCCGTTACCGCGCGCGGCCCTGGCGCGGGTCAGTTGTCACTGGGCTCGATGTCGCGCAGCCGGTTGGGCAGCAGCGCGTTGTGGCGTGCCAGGATGGGATAGGCCGTGGCTTCCACCATGCAGGCGTTGATGGCCTTGGTGTCGCGCAAGATGTCCAAGTAGAACGAACCCTGGTCGACGTCGTCCAGCCGGCCGGCCTTGATGGTGCGCAGGTGTTGCTCCACCGCCTGCGCCTCAAGTTCGCGAAAACTCCCTTTCTCGAATGCAAGAACCCGGGCGCTGCGCAGGTCTTCGGTCATGAACAGCGCGGCGGCCTGGCGCTGGTTGCGGATCAGGCGGTCTATTGTCTCGGCAAGCTGCTCCTGCTGCCAGGGCTTCAGCGACCAGCCCTTTTTGCGCAGCGTCGCGATGTGCGTCATCAGGCCGTTGGCGGCAATATTGGCGGCATGGGTCATGTTCGACGAAAACGCGACGATATCATCCAGCCGCTGGTGTTCGGTCTTGTTCAGTGATTCCTGATCCAAGGTGGCCAAATAGGCGGCAATATGGCTGTCCAGCTGGTTGATTGCGTTGGCCAGATAGCGGGCCTGGATATGCAGCGGGTGGCCGTCGCGTGTGAACGCCGTACGGGTGATCGACAGCATATTCTGAACCATGTCGCTGATGCGCAGCGCTTCGCGGGCGGCATTGCCCAGCGCGATGCCCGGTACCTCGTGGGCGGACGCATCCAGGTAGCGCGGCTGAGACGGATCGTTCGGATCGGTGCGGCGCGGCAGCAGCCGGCGCAGCAGGCGGGCATAGGGCGTCAGCAGCGGCAAGAAGATCAGCGCCACGGCAATATTGAAAAAGGTATGGAAGTTGGCGACACCTCGTGCGGGATCGCTTGTGAACCATTGCATGACCGCGGGCAGCCAGGGGAGCGTGATCAGGGCGATCACGCAGCCTGCGACGCGGGTGCCCAGGTTGCCGATCGGCAGCCGGCGTGTGGCTGGGTCGTTGCCGCCGGCGGTTTCCAGCAAAGGGTTGACGGCTGTGCCGAGGTTTGCGCCCAGCACTAAGGCAATTGCCAGTGAAGCGCCGATCAAGCCCTGGTGCGCCAGTGACATGATCAGCACGACAACAGCGACGCTGGAGTGCGACGCCCAGGCGAGCACCGCCGCCAGCGCCATCGCTGCCACGGGCTGGTCTGATAGGGCTTCGATCAGCAGCCTGAGCAGTTGTGCATGCTCGACGGGTTTGAATAGCAGCGTCAGTTCGTGCAGAGAAAGCAGTAGTAGGCCCAGGCCAATAAACACGCGGCCAAGGTCGCGCCGTCGCCCCGGCGGATTGCGCCGAAACAGCCAGACACCAAGCAGAATGAGGGGGGGCGCCAACGCGGTGAGCTTGAATGACAGCAGTTGCACAATGATAGTCGTGCCTACGTTGGCGCCCAGCATAGCCGCCAGGCCAGGGCCCAGCGCAAGCAGCCCGCCCGCTGCAAAGCTGCTGATCATCAGCCCCGTGGCAGTGCTGCTCTGCACCGCTGCGGTAATGCCCATGCCGGTAAAGAATGCTTTGGCGCGCGTGCCCAGCGCGCGACCCATCCAGACATGCAGCGCGGCGCCGAATGCCCGTTGCACGCCGGTCTGGACCATGTGCACGCCCCACAGCAACAGGGCAATGTAGCCTCCGAAGTTAAGCAGGGCAAAGATTTCTCTCATGAACGGATCATACCTCGCTGATAGCTGTGGGCCCTGCGGGCCCGCAGGCAATAAAGAGGCCCGGCATTGTGCGCCGGGCCTGCGAGAAGGGCGGGGGGAGGCCGGGTGGCGAGCCCGTCGCTTCTTCCGCCTTAAAGGTGCTGCATGCTCTGCAGCGCGTGGATGCGTGCCTCGAGGGGCGGATGGGAAGCCATCATGGCGCTGATCGAACGACGGCCTGAAATGCCCGCGGCTTCGAAGGTTTTGGGTAGTTCACCGGCCTCGAGCCCGCCCAGTCGGGCGAGCGCGTGGATCATTGGCTCGCGCGAACCGAGCAGACGGGCCGAGCCCGCATCGGCACGATATTCGCGCTGCCGGGAGAACCAAGCGACGATCAGCGAGGCCAGCAGGCCGAACACGAGCTCACAGACGATGACCGTGATGTAATAGCCCGGACCGATATCGCGGTCGTTCTTGAAGATGGCGCGATCCACCAAGTAGCCCACCACGCGTGCGAAGAAAATGACGAAAGTGTTGACCACACCCTGTATCAGGGTGAGCGTCACCATGTCGCCGTTGGCCACGTGTGCGACTTCGTGCCCAAGCACGGCCGTGATTTCTTCTTCGCTCATGCTGGACAGCAAGCCTGTGGAAACCGCCACCAGCGCCTCGTTACGGAAGGCTCCCGTGGCAAATGCGTTGGGCGCGCCTTCGTAAATGGCAACTTCGGGGCGCCCGATGCCGGCGCGATCGGCCAGCTGATACACGGTATCGAGCAGCCAGGCTTCCCGCGCATTGTCGGGACGCTGCGGGTCGATGACCCGTGCGCCGGTGCTTTGCTTGGCCATCCATTTGCTCATCAGTAGTGAAATGATGGAACCCGCGAAACCGATGACGGCCGAAAAAATCAGCAACTGCGTGAAGTCGATGCCGTTGGCACTGAGATAGCGGCCCACGCCCAGGATATTCATCGAGGCGCTCAGCACAATCACCACGGCAAAGTTGGTCAGCAGGTAGAGAACTATACGTTTCATGTAATAGGGATTCCACAAAGCGGCGACAACGAGCGCCTACCGCGAAACAATGGGGGTGAAACGGCGATTTTAAAGTACCTGCCGGGAAATTGGATCGGGCATCGGAGTATAGTATCGGCTTCGCGTCGATTACTTATTTCGGTTGATTACGCATGCAGTCTTTGTGGATGCTACTGGCAAGTCTGATGTTCGCCGGCATGGGGGCTTGTGTAAAGGTTTCCTCGGACTTGGGGGCATCGCTCTCGCACGTCGTGCTGTTTCGCGGCATCCCGTCCGTCCTTCTGCTGTTTGGCTGGGCACTCAGTACCCGCCGCCGCCTCGCGCCCACCAGTTGGAAGCTGCACCTGTGGCGCAATGTATCGGGCATTTTTTCCATGTGGCTGGGTTTTTTCGCCATCTCCAACCTGCCGCTTTCTACTGCCATCAGCCTCAACTATACGGCGCCGCTGTTCATCGCTGGCTGGATGCTGGGCTGGGGCGGCTCCCAGCGCGATTCGGTGCGCATCCTTGCGGTGGTGCTGGGTTTCATAGGCGTGTTGGCGGTACTGCGTCCCAGCCTTGAGCATCAACACGTGCTGGCAGCGGCCAGCGGGTTGGGGGCGGGCGCACTCTCAGCTATTGCCATGATGCAGATCCGTGAGCTGGGCAGGGTGGGCGAGCCTGAATGGCGCACTGTGTTCATCTTTTCGTGCTGTGTGTGCCTGTCCAGCATACCGGGCCTGGCCGTGGAAGGCGTGGCTTCGGTCAGCCCGGGGGGCTGGGCCGCGCTGGTAGGGGTTGGTGTGCTGGGGCTGATCGGCCAGTTGGCCATGACGCGCGCCTTTGGCCTGGGTTCTGCCTTGCTTACCGCCGCGCTTCAGTACACCACCATCATCTTTGCCGCGCTGCTGGGTTATGTGTTCTGGGGCACCATCCCCGATGTGATGGCCTGGGCGGGCATGGCGCTTATCATTGCCTCGGGCCTGTTGTCGACCTGGCGCACCTACACCGAAAACCGAGTGCTTCGAGGTAATGGGGCGGTAACGCAGGCCCCGGCGGCCAAGGCCTAGCGCCCGCGTCGGCGCGTATGCGTTAGCCGACGCTGCGCTGTTGGTGATGCCCGCGCCGCCCCTGCCCCCGCCGCCCTCAATCGGGCAATGCGTCCGGCCCCATCAAGCGGCGATACCATTCGTGAAAGTGCTGCATGCCGTCTTCCATGGGCGATTGGTACGGCCCGGCCTCGGAGACGCCGCGACTCATCAATGCCTTGCGTCCGGCATCCATGCGTTCGGCGATCTCGTCGTCTTCGATGGCGGTTTCCATATAGGCTGCCCGCTGCGCCTCGACGAACTCGCGCTCGAATGCGGCGATGTCTTCGGGGTAGTAAAACTCGACGATGTTGACGGTTTCCTGGGGGCTGACTGGGTGCAGGGTAGACAGCACCAGCACATGCGGATATAGCTCAATCATGTGCGTGGGAAAGTACGTGACCCACACCGCGCCGAACTCGGGGGCATCGCCGTCGCGGTAGGCCATGAGCCGGTCGTGCCAGGCGCGATACACCTCGGAGCCCGGTTGGCTCAGGGCATTGTGCACGCCGACGCGTTGGCAACTGTACCAATCGGAGAACTCCCAGGTGAGATCGTCGCAGGTGACGAAATGCCCAAGCCCGGGATGGAAGGGCGCGACATGGTAGTCTTCGAGATAGACCTCGATGAAGGTCTTCCAGTTGTAGTTGCAACGGTGTACTTCGATGTGATCAAGTACATAGCCCGAGAAGTCGAATTCGGGCCGTTCGAAGAGGCTCGCCATGTCGCGAGCAGGGTCTCGGCCGCCTTCGAACAGCAGGCCGTGGCAGTTGTGCAGCGGGAACTTGCGCAGGTCAAGGCAGGGTGTGGCCGGGAATTGCGGTGCGCCCAGCAGCTTGCCCTGGTTGTTGTATGTCCAGCGGTGTACGGGGCAGACCATATTGCCGCCCGTATCGCGAAGGTTGCCGCTGGCAGGGCTGCCGGCCACGCCGTTGGCGCTGCCGCCCAGCATGATGGCCTGCCGATGGCGGCATACATTAGAGATCAGCTCGACGCCGTTGGGGTTGCGTACCAGTACCCGACCCGCGCCTTCATGGGCAAGTGTGCGCCAATCGCCGGCGTCGGGCGTGAATTTTTCGTTGCCTACATAAAGTGCGGCATTGCCGAAGATGCGCTCGCGCTCGAGCGCAAACAGGGTTTCGTCGAAGTAGCTGCTGACTGGAAGCTGGGTCTGCGCAGGCATGATATGCGCTTGGCGACCGATGTCGGTCATGATTCCCCCCCGCGATGATGAACCAGGAAGAACGTGTGCTCCGGCCCCTGGTGCGAAGAAAAACGGATTGGCCGATGAAATTTTCAGGAACCCGGCATTATACCTGAGATGTCAGCCTTGGCCAGCCGCACGCGCCTGTCCGGTGAAATTGTTACTCCCCCATCGGCCCGCATCCCTTACAATTCCGTTCATGACTACACGCCCGAACGCAAGCCCCTGTCCGTCGGTACGGGGCGGGCCGGGCCCATGCTCATCCAGCGTCGACGGCCCCGTATTGTGGCGAAGCGGTCAGGGCCGAAGGGTCAGGGCTCCTCACAAAATACAAGGCGCCACCCTGTTTTCAGGGTATAAGGGGCCCGCGGGCGCCAACGGGCGCTTTTTGCTTATTTTCCGGATTACGCCATGAATGAAAAAAATCCGGCCACGCAGGCCGGTGATGATGCCGCCCAGGATTTGCCGCAAGATTTCGAAACCGCGCTGGCGCAGTTGGAGGCGCTGGTGGGCCAGATGGAAAGCGGCGCATTGCCGCTGGATCAGTCCATCGCCGCATACGAAAAAGGGGTCGAACTAGCACGCATTTGCCAGCGTCGCCTCGATCTGGCCGAGCAGCAGGTAAAGGTGCTGCAGGGCAATCTGCTAAAGCCCTATACGTCATCGGCCGAGGCGGACGACACGGCGGACGAAGGCTGAGGGCGGCGCATGACGAAACGTGTCATAGATTTTCCGGCCTGGTTGGGCGATCGGGTACGCCATATCGAGTCGGTGCTCGATCAGTTTTTGCCGCCGGCTTCGCGATTGCCGGCCGAATTGCACGAGGCCATGCGTTACGCCGTGCTGGGCGGTGGCAAGCGGGTGCGCGCAGCGCTGGTGTACGCTGCGGGCGAAGCCTCTCTGCCATCCGGCACGGCCGCCTCGCCGCAGCATATTGCCCTTGATCACGCGGCAGCGGCGGTCGAGCTCATCCACGCCTATTCGCTGGTGCACGACGATCTACCCTGCATGGACGACGACGCGCTGAGGCGCGGGCGTCCCACGGTGCATGTGCGCTATGGCGAGGCCACAGCCATGCTTGCCGGCGATGCGTTGCAGCCGCTGGCCTTTGAGCTCCTGGGCATGATGCCGATTGCGCCGGCGCTCATCGTGCAGGCTACGCAGTTGCTGGCCCGCTCGGCGGGTAGTTTGGGCATGGTCGGCGGCCAGGCCATCGATTGTGCCAGTGTGGGGGTCCGGCTCACGGCCGATGACCTGCGCCAGATGCACAGCATGAAAACCGGCGCCATGCTCGAGGCCAGCGTACTGCTTGGCGGCATCGTCGCCGGAGCGGGCTCGGCGGCGCGCCAGGGGCTCGAAAAATACGCTGCCGCCATTGGCCTGGCATTCCAGGTAGTTGACGATATCCTCGACGTTACGGCCGATACCGCGACGCTAGGCAAAACCGCTGGCAAAGATGCCGCGGCCGACAAACCTACTTATGTATCCACCCTGGGCCTGGAAGGCTCGCGCGCACTGTTGCGCCAGTTGCACGAGGATGCCCACGCAGCACTGCTGCCATTGGGGCCGCCTGCCGCGCACCTCGCCTGCATTGCCGATTACATCGTGGGACGCGACCGCTAGTCGTTGCGGTCTAAAATGCGCAATGGGAACAAACCAACTGAACCGTATGACCACTGTTTCACTCGAAGACATCAATTCGCCTGCGGACCTGCGCGCCCTGGATCGCTCGCAGCTTGGCGAGGTGGCCGACCAACTGCGCGCGTTCGTTCTGCAGTCGGTCTCGAAAACGGGCGGGCATCTGTCGTCCAATCTGGGCACGGTTGAGCTAACCATTGCGCTGCACCGCGTTTTCGATACACCCCACGACCGCATTGTGTGGGACGTCGGCCACCAGTCATATCCGCACAAGATCCTCACCGGGCGGCGCGAAGGCATGGCGCGCCTGCGTCAGCACGGTGGTATTTCCGGGTTTCCCAAGCGCAGCGAATCCGAGTACGACGCATTCGGCACGGCGCATTCGTCCACGTCGATCTCGGCGGTGCTGGGTATGGCGGTCGCTTCCCGCAACGCGGGGGTGGATCGCCAGCATATCGCTGTGATCGGCGATGGCGCCATGACCGCCGGCATGGCGTTCGAAGCGCTCAATAACGCTGGTGTCACGCCCGGCGTCAATGTGCTCGTTGTGCTCAACGACAACGATATGTCGATCTCGCCGCCGGTCGGCGCGCTCAATCGCTATCTGGCGCGCCTGATGTCTGGCGGTTTTTATGCGGCAGCCAAGAACGTCGGCCGCGCAGTGCTGCAGCACGTGCCGCCCATGCTCGAGCTGGCTCGTCGTTTCGAGGGGCATGCCAAGGGCATGATGTCGCCCGCCACGCTATTTGAAGAGCTCGGTTTCAACTACGTCGGCCCCATCGATGGCCACGATCTGGACGCGCTCCTTCCCACCCTCGAGAACCTCAAGGCGCTTGGCGGCCTGCAGTTTCTGCACGTCGTTACGCGCAAGGGCCAGGGCTACAAGTTGGCCGAAGCCGATCCCGTCCTGTACCATGGCCCGGGCAAGTTCGACCCCCAAGTGGGCATCCAGAAATCCGGCACGGCATCGCGCCAGACTTTCACTCAAGTGTTCGGGCGCTGGCTGTGCGACATGGCTGCCGCCGACCGCCGTCTGTATGGCATCACGCCCGCCATGCGCGAGGGTAGCGGGTTGGTCGAGTTCGAAAAGCGCTATCCCGACCGCTATTTCGACGTCGGCATTGCTGAGCAGCACGCGGTAACCTTTGCCGCTGGCCTGGCCTGCGAGGGCCAAAAGCCGGTCGTGGCGATCTACTCCACCTTCCTGCAGCGGGGCTACGATCAGCTCATCCACGACGTAGCGCTGCAAGATCTCGACGTCACGTTCGCGCTCGACCGCGCTGGCATTGTCGGCGCCGACGGCGCCACCCATGCAGGCAATTACGATATCGCTTTCCTGCGCTGCGTCCCCAATATGGTTGTTGCCACGCCGTCCGATGAAAACGAAGCGCGGCTGCTGTTGAGCACCTGTTATCGTCACAGCGGGCCGGCCGCCGTACGCTATCCGCGCGGCGCCGGGTGTGGGGCCGAGGTAGATCCGGGGCTGGACGTGGTAGAACTGGGCCGCGGGGTTTTGCGCCGGCAGGGCGGGCGGGTGGCCATCCTGGGCTTTGGTACATTGGTGCCCGCTGCGCTCGAGGCAGCCGAACAGCTCGATGCTACCCTGGCCGACATGCGTTTCGTCAAGCCGTTGGACGAGGCGCTGGTTGTGCAATTGGCCGAATCGCATGATCTGCTCGTAACGGTCGAAGAGGCAGCCGTGATGGGCGGTGCGGGCAGCGCTGTGCTCGAATGCCTTGCCGCCCACGGGCTGCAGGCATCCGTGTTGCAATTGGGCCTGCCCGACGCTTTCGTCGATCACGGCGACCAGGCGGCTATTCTGGCCGGGTTGGGGCTCGACAGCACCGGCATTGCGTCCGCGATCAGAACGCAGCTTGATAGCCTGGCACAGATGGGCGGTCGTTCCGCCGCCGCGTCGTAACGTTGTTTCGGCTTTATGGGTGCCGCCCTGCGCTCGGGAACGAAACATGCGCGGGCGTCGTCCAATCGTGCGTACCGGCCCACGAATACACTCATACGCCACGCTGCCTTGCGGGTGGCGGCCGAGGTTGCAAGGCCTCGGCCAGTATATGGTCCAAGCCGTTTTCCGGTCGGTTTGTTATTGTGTAAAGCTTAAGAGGCATTTGCGACAACATGCCTCATAATTGATCTTTCTTAAGGAATACCCGGCCCAGGCCGTGTGGAACAGGCAAGCTCATGAATACTCTGTACGACTCCCCCGCCGTCATGCCAGACGTTCAAAGTTCGGTTGATACCCGTCATATCGCCATTCAGCGAGTGGGGGTGAGGGGGGTGCGCCACCCCATGCTGGTTGAAAACACGGGTGGCGAGGCGCAGCCAACTGTCGGCGCTTGGGAACTCACCGTTGCACTCCCTGCGCACGAAAAGGGCACCCACATGTCGCGCTTCGTGGCGCTGCTGGAGCGCTATCGCCGTGTGGCAATGACGCCCGCGATCTTCTGCCGCATGGCGGCCGAGATGTTGCCACTGCTGCACGCCGATGCCGGTGATATTTCCGTGCGCTTTCCGTATTTCCTTGAAAAAATCGCACCCATGTCCGGCGTGGCCAGCCTCATGGACTATGAATTGTGCTGGACGGCGCGCGCCGTGCAAGAAGGTGGAAAGGCCGATGTCACCTTCACGCTCGAGGCGCTGGTGCCGGTCACCAGTCTGTGCCCGTGCTCCAAGGCAATCTCTGACTACGGCGCGCACAACCAGCGTTCGCACGTGACCGTTACCGTGGCATACGAACCAGGCTCGCCTGTGGATGCCGATGCGCTTATCCGCAGCGTTGAGCACCAGGCGTCGTGCGAGTTATGGGGGCTGCTCAAGCGTGTCGACGAAAAATTCGTTACCGAGCGTGCGTACGAAAACCCCAAGTTCGTCGAAGACTTGGTGCGCGACGTGGCGCAGGCACTGCACGCAGTACCCGGTGTGCGAAATTATCGCGTCGTCGCCGAGAACTTCGAATCCATCCACAATCATTCGGCTTACGCAGTCATCGAAGGTTGAGTCCGCCCGGCGGGATGGCACCAGCCTTCCCGGGCAAGACACAGACGGACGGCGGCGTCTCTGGCAGCGATGCTGGGCATCGTCCCTTCCAGCGCACGGATCACTTTGCCGTCTGCTCGACTTGCCAGGTATTTGATAAAACTGTTATTATTTCTGGTTTCTTGCTCGACTAGGGTTCTTGCGTTGCCATTTTGGCGGCGGCATGCTTGGCTGCGGGGCCGGTTTTCCGGTTGCGTGGCTGGGTGTAGAAACCTGGCGGGCTGTCCCTTGCGGCATTCGCATGGCCGCAAGACATCCACAAGGAGTGTTTTATGCGTCACTACGAAGTAGTGTTTATCGTGCATCCCGATCAAAGCGAGCAAGTGCCCGCCATGATCGAGCGCTACCAATCCACCGTCACCGGTAACGGTGGCCAAGTGCATCGCCTCGAAGACTGGGGCCGCCGCCAGCTCGCCTATCCCATCCAGAAGCTGGTCAAGGCACACTACGTCTGCATGAACATCGAGTGCAGCCAGGCCGTGCTCGACGACCTCGAACACGCGTTCCGCTACAACGACGCCATTCTGCGTCACCTGGTCATCAAGACCAAGAAGGTCCAGACTGCACCTTCCGTCATGATGAAATCCGTCGAACGCGAAGAGGCACGCAAGGCCAGCGCCGACGCAGCCGCAGCCGCCAGCCAGACCGAGTGACCGGGCAGGGGCGCCACACACCCGTGAATCACCTGGCCTTGGCCGCCACCGCCCTCGAGGTGCAGCCGTTGCGGTACACGCCCGCAGGGGTGCCCGCCGTCGAGATGTTGCTGGGGCACGCCTCCGATGCACTCGAAGCGGGGCTGGTGCGCAAGGTAGAGTTCACTATCTCTGCCGTTGCGCTGGGCGATGTGGCGTTGCTGCTGGCTGATACCCCTCTGGGGGCAGCCATGTCGGTCGAAGGTTTTCTGGCGCCGGCGCGTAAAGGATCGGTCAAGCTGGTGCTGCATATACAGCAGGCCAACAGATCGTATCCGGGCGGCGCAAGCGTCGTGGTTTAGCGGGGTTATCCGCACATCATGCAACATGGGGCGCGCGCGCTACAGGCAATCCTGGCGCGAGGCGCATGAAATATACCGCTCGGGCATGGTCCCGGGCATGCAAAGAGGCACATCATGGCTTACTTCAAGAAAAGCAAGGAAAAACGCAAATTCACGCAGCAGAACCCGCTGTTCAAGCGTCGCAAGTTCTGCCGTTTCACCGCCGCCGGCGTTGATGAAATCGACTACAAAGACCTGGACACGCTGCGCGACTTCATCCAGGAAAACGGCAAGATCATTCCTGCACGCCTGACCGGCACCAAGGCACACTACCAGCGTCAGCTCGACACCGCGATCAAACGCGCGCGCTTCCTGGCCCTGCTGCCTTACACCGACAACCACAACTAATCCGAGGCCTATCGTCATGCAAGTCATTCTGCTCGAAAAAGTCGTGAATCTGGGCAACCTCGGTGACGTCGTCCGTGTGCGCGACGGCTACGCCCGCAACTACCTGATTCCCCAGAAAATCGCCCGCCGCGCCACTGATGCGGCCCTGAAAGAATTCGAAGCCCGCCGCGCCGAGCTCGAAAAGCTGCAGGCCGATAAGCTGGCTGCCGCGCAAGCCGTTGGTGAGAAACTCTCCGGCGTCTCGGTCTCCATCCAGCAAAAGGCTGGCGTCGACGGCCGCCTGTTCGGCTCGGTCACCACGATGGACATCGCCGCCGCGCTGCACAAGCAAGGCTTCGACACCATCGAGAAGGCCCAGGTTCGCCTGCCCGATGGCCCCCTCAAGGCCATTGGCGAGTACCCGGTTCAGGTTGTCCTGCACGCAGATGTGGTGTCAGACATCAACATCGTGGTCGAAGGCGAAATCGCCTGATTCAATGCGCTGCAGGTTGCGTGGTACATTCATCCCCTGGATGTTTATATCGCGCTCCGCAGTGAAAAAGCCGGCGCAAGCCGGCTTTTTCCTTTTCGCCATTTTCAACCGCGCCGGCTGGCGCCGCGCGCACGCGGCCAGCCCGCCTCCGGAGCCTCGGCTTGGACAGCATGAACACGAAAACCGATACGCAACTTGATTATCTGCGTGTCCCGCCGCATTCGGTCGAGGCCGAGCAATCCGTGCTCGGTGGGTTGCTGCTGGACAACGCCGCGTTCGATCGCGTTACAGATCTCCTTGATGATGAAGACTTCTACCGTTACGACCACAAGCTGATCTGGCAACACATTGCGCGCCTGATCGGCCTGGCGCGTCCGGCTGACGTCGTCACTGTCCATGAGTCATTGGCCAGCGCCGGAAAATCCGACGACGTGGGCGGTTTGGCCTACCTGAATGCCTTGGCCCACAACACGCCATCCGCGGCTAACATCCGCCGCTACGCCGAAATCGTGCGTGAGCGTTCCATGCTGCGCAAGCTGGTCACCGTTGCCGACGAAATTGCCGCGGGCGCGTTCAATCCCCAGGGTAAAGAGGCCAGGCAACTGGTCGACGAGGCAGAGTCGCGGGTATTCCAGATCGCCCAGGAAGGGGCCAAGGGCTCGGCGGGCTTCCAGGATATCCAGCCTCTACTGAGCCAGGTGGTCGAACGTATCGACGAACTCTACCATCGCGAAGGCGACTCCGACATCACAGGTGTGCCCACGGGTTTCACTGATTTGGATCGCATGACCTCCGGCCTGCAGCCGGGCGATCTGATTATCGTGGCCGGCCGTCCGTCCATGGGTAAAACCTCGTTTTCCATGAACATCGGCGAACATGTCGCGATCGAACAAGGGCTGCCGGTTGCGGTATTTTCGATGGAAATGGGGGCGGTGCAGTTGGCCATGCGTATGGTCGGCTCCGTGGGCATGCTGGACCAGCACCGCATGCGTACAGGTAAGCTCACGGCCGACGATTGGCCGCGCTTGACCCATGCCGTGCAGCAGGTGCAGGAGGCGCAGATCTATATCGATGAAACGCCTGCGCTCACATCCATGGAAGTGCGTGCGCGGTCGCGGCGGCTGGCGCGTCAGTGCGGCCAGTTGGGGTTGATCATCATCGATTACCTGCAGTTGATGTCGGGCAATTCGGGTGGCGAAAACCGTGCGGCGGAAGTGTCCGAAATCAGCCGCTCGCTCAAAGGCCTGGCTAAAGAACTCAACTGCCCGCTCATTGCGCTGTCGCAGTTGAACCGTAGCCTGGAGCAACGCCCCAACAAGCGGCCGGTGATGAGCGACCTGCGCGAATCGGGCGCCATCGAGCAGGATGCCGACCTGATTCTATTCATTTACCGCGACGAAGTGTACAACCCCGAATCGGCCGACAAAGGCTCAGCCGAGATCATTATTGCCAAGCAGCGTAACGGCCCCATCGGCACAGTGCGCCTGACCTTCCAGGGCGCCAGCACGCGCTTCCTCAACTATACGTCGGCGATCTAGGCCGGTTTATGCCCCGTGAGGCGCCAATGGCGAAGACGCCCCCGGCGCGGCCCTGCGGTCGCACAGCGGTGGCGCAGCCATGGCCCCATAGTGGCGCAGTGGTGGCCAGTGCGTCGTCAGTTTGACGCATCGCCCGCGGTTGTCATGGCCAGCGCCATGTTGTAGGCGGCGCGCAGCGAAGCGGGGTCGGCAATGCCTTGCCCCGCAATATCGAAGGCGGTGCCGTGATCGACGCTGGTGCGCACGAATGGCAGGCCCACGGTGACATTCACACCTTCGTCTATCCCCATGTATTTCACCGGTATCAGGCCTTGGTCGTGATACTGGGCCACCACAATGTCGAACTCGCCTTTGCGAGCGCGCATGAAAATGGTGTCACCCGGCCAAGGGCCGCTGGCCGCAATGCCTTCTTCGCGCGCCTGTGTAATGGCGGGTGCGATGATGTCGATATCTTCCCGCCCGAAGCGGCCGCCTTCGCCCGCATGGGGGTTCAGGCCCGCTACGGCCACGCGTGGGGACGCTATGCCCGCCAGCCTGCAGGCCTGATGCGCCAGGCGGATCGTACGAAGCTCAGCCTCTGGCGTGATCAACCGGCTCACGTCGTTCAGGGCGACGTGGATGGTGACCAGGATGACGCGTAATTCCTGGTTGGCAAGCATCATGGCGTAGTCGTGGGTGCCCGTTCGCTCGGCCAGGATCTCGGTATGGCCGGGGTAGTCGGCACCGCCGGCCTGCATGGTTTTTTTATTGAGCGGCGCCGTGACGATGGCGCGCAGGCGGCCGGTCAGCGCATCGTCGATGGCATGGCACAGGTACTCGTAGGCGCCACGGCCTGCCAGGGGGCTGGGCTGCCCAGGCGGGAGATCCGGCGGCAGCGCCTGCCAGCGATTGAGCACGGGGATTACACCCTGCACGCCGGTTGCAAGCGGCGCGTCGCTGATGATTTCAACACGCAGCCTGTCGTCCATGCCCAGGCGGGAGATCGTGGCGTCCAGGATGCCCGCGTCGCCATAGACCAAGGCAGGGTGGGGCAGGCCCGCGGCAAAGAGCTTGACAATGAGTTCAGGCCCAATGCCCGCCGCATCGCCCATGGTAAACCCAATGGGCGGAGAAGATGCAGCATTCATGTTGGCACTCCCGAGTAGAGGTGGCTGGGCCGTTCCGCGCGGCTTCGTGCCGGAATCATGCATGAGTATGCGCCAGCCTGGCCATCAAGGCCCGGTTGGCGCATTGTGCATGGTTTACAGCGCTTCGCTGGCGTAGTCGGCCAGGCGCGAGCGCTCGCCGCGCTGCAGGGTGATGTGGCCCGCGTGCGGCCAGCCCTTGAAACGGTCGACCACGTAGGTAAGGCCCGAGCTGCCCTCTGTGAGATAGGGGGTGTCGATTTGGGCGATATTGCCCAGACAGACGATCTTGGTGCCCGGCCCCGCACGCGTCACCAGGGTTTTCATCTGTTTGGGCGTCAGGTTCTGGGCCTCATCGATGATCAGGAACTTGTTGAGAAAGGTGCGGCCGCGCATGAAGTTCAGGGATTTCACCTTGATGCGCGAGCGGATCAATTCCATGGTGGAGTTCTTGGACCAGTCTTGGCCGCCCAGGTCGCTGGCCGCGCCCGAGCCCGCACCCAGGTGCAGCACCTCGAGATTGTCTTCCAGCGCGCCCATCCAGGGCAGCATTTTCTCTTCTTCGGTGCCCGGCAGAAAGCCAATATCGTCGCCCACCGGCACTGTGGCCCGGGTAATGATGATTTCGTTGTAGCGCTTGGTTTCGAGGGTTTGCGTCAGCCCTGCCGCCAGTGCCAGCAATGTCTTGCCCGTACCCGCCTGCCCCAGCAGCGAGACAAAATCGCATTCGGGGTTCATGAGCAGGTTGAGGGCGAAGTTTTGTTCGCGGTTGCGGGCGGTGACGCCCCAGACATTGTTCTTGCCGTGGCTGTAGTCGCGCAGCGTGGCCAGTACAGCACTCTTGCCTGAGACTTCCTTGACTTGTGCCTGCATGGGCATTTCGCCATCGAAGTAGACGAATTCATTGACAATGAATTCGCTGCACAGCGGCCCCTTGATGCGGTAGTAGGTCGTGCCGCCTTGTTGCCAAGACTCGACATCCTTGCCATGCTTGTTCCAGAAGTTGTCGGGTAGCGGCATGACACCGTCGTAGAGCAGATCGGAGTCGTCGAGGACGTGGTCGTTGAGGTAGTCTTCGGCCGGCAAGCCCAGTGCGCGGGCCTTCAGGCGCATGTTGATGTCTTTGGACACCAAGATGACTTCGCGTTTTGGGTACACCGTCTGCAGGGCGCGCACCACCATCAGGATGGCGTTGTCGGCCTTGCCCAATGGCAGCTCGACCGGCAGCTTGGAGTGCAGCGCAGTGGTCTGGAAATGGATCTTGCCCAGTGCTTCCTGGTTGCCCAAGGTGTCGAGCTTGGCACCCTTTTCTAAATCATTGCAGCCTTCGACCAAGCCGTCGAGATAGCGGCTGACCTGGCGTGCGTTGCGCGCGACCTCGGACATCCCCTTCTTTTGGTGATCGAGTTCTTCGAGCACCATCATAGGCAGGAAGACGTCGTGCTCTTCGAACTTGAAGAGGGAGTTGGAGTCGTGCAGCAACACATTGGTGTCGAGAACGAACAGCTTGCGCTGGTCTGCGTGCAGGCGGGGTTTACGGCCGGCTGCCACGCGCGTGGCCGGCACGACGGCAAGCGCGGGCGGCACATCGGGCACTGCCGGCATGGCTGCCTTGGTGATGTCTGGTGCTGGCTTGCTGGACGGTTCGGCGCGCTTGCGCTGAGTGGCGCCCGCGCGGGGCGCGGCGGCGCGCGACACCGGCTTGTCGGCGCTTGCCGTCGCGGCAGGCGCCGCAGGGGCAATGGCGGTGACGACTGCGTCTTGAGTCAGCTTGTGTGCGGAAACCGTGGCACCCATGCGTGTAGGCAGCTTGGGTAAGGGCATGGCGGGCTTGCTCCTGGTGTGGGGGGGCGAATCGGTGCGTTATGGCGAGGGTTCAGGTGTGTTCCTGCACGGCCTGCAGTACTTCGTCGGCATGCCCGGGCACGCGCACACCGCGCCATTCGCGCAGCAGCACACCATCGGTGCCGATCAGGAACGTGCTGCGTTCGATGCCGCGCACTTGCTTGCCGTACATATTCTTCATCTTCATGACGCCGAAGAGCTCGCACAGTGTTTCGTCGGGATCGGAAATCAGCGGAAAAGGCAGCGCCTGCTTTTCGGTGAAGCCCGAATGCGACTTGAGCGAGTCGCGCGAGATGCCGATGACCTGGCAGCCAGCGTCGACGAACTGCTGGTACAGGTCGCGGAAATCCTGGGCTTCGGTGGTGCAGCCCGGTGTATTGTCTTTGGGGTAAAAGTACAGCACCGCCTTATGGCCTTTCAGGCAGTTCAGGCTGGTTTCGCCTTGGGTGCTGGCAGCGGAAAAAGCGGGAACGGGCTTGCCAACGGCAATCTGGCTCATGCGGCCTCCTTCTGGGGGAGCAGGGCGAGGACGACGCGTCGTCCTTCGGACATCAAGATGTTATATGTTCTGGCAGCCGCCTGCGTGCTCATGACTTCGATGCCTATGCCGGCGCGCAACAGCGGGCGCGTGACATCGGCGGACAGCAAATGCTGCCGCGCACCCGTGCCGATCAGTACGACTTCGGGGGCGTTGTCGGGCCTGGCGGGTGCGGCGTCGCCATCGAGAAAAGCCATAGGGTCGTTCTTGGGCGCCTCGAGACCGGCGATCTGGCGCAATGCCTCGACGGTGATGTCGGCGGGCTGCAGGACGTTCCAGTCGTGGATGTCGCCCTCTGGCGCGAAATACACCGGATGGCGGTACGGCACTTTGTTGATTTCGATGTAGTCCGACCCATAGGCGGTCACGGTGTTGAAGGCGGAATTGGATTCGCGTTGAAGTTGCACGTGATCTCCTGAAATCATGTTCGATCATAGCGCAAACGGCTGTTGCCAGATCGCGATTTCCTGTTTTTTTTGAATGCATTAAACTTAACGATTCCGCCGGGTTTACCCTTGCATTGTCCCGATATCATCCCGACACCATCCCGTTTTGCCATCCCCAGGATCATCATGACAAGCTTTCCGCGCATCGAGCGCCTGCCACCTTATGTTTTCAACATTACCGGTGAGCTCAAGATGGCCGCCAGGCGGCGCGGCGAGGATATCATCGACATGTCGATGGGCAACCCAGACGGGCCCACGCCGCGCCACATTGTCGACAAGCTAGTCGAAGCCGCGTCACGGCCCAATACACACGGTTATTCCGTATCCAAGGGCATCCCGCGCCTGCGCAAGGCCATTTCGGGCTGGTACGAGCGCCGCTACAACGTGCAGATCGATCCCGACTCTGAAGCGATCGTCACAATAGGCTCCAAGGAAGGCCTGGCGCACCTTATGCTTGCCACGCTCGATCGCGGCGACACGGTGCTGGTGCCCAATCCCAGCTACCCCATCCACATCTACGGCGCCGTCATCGCCG
The DNA here is from genome assembly GCF_021653995.1 of Paracandidimonas lactea. NCBI lineage: Bacteria > Pseudomonadati > Pseudomonadota > Betaproteobacteria > Burkholderiales > Alcaligenaceae > Paracandidimonas > Paracandidimonas lactea. The sequence continues at coordinate 38,051 of NZ_JAJJOZ010000004.1, read as the reverse complement.
GGGCCAATATCCGTTCCGTGCCCATGACGCCCGGGCTCGACTTTTTCGAAGAGATCGAACGCGCAGTGCGCGAGGCCATTCCCAAGCCCAAGATGATGATTCTGGGCTTCCCCAGCAACCCCACCGCGCAGTGTGTCGATCTTTCCTTTTTCGAGCGCATTATTGCGCTGGCGCGCGAGCACAACATTCTGGTGGTGCACGATCTCGCCTATGCCGACATCTGTTTCGACGGCTACGTGGCGCCGTCCATCATGCAGGTCGAGGGCGCACGCGATGTGGCGGTCGAGTTCTTCACCATGAGCAAGAGCTACAACATGGCCGGCTGGCGCGTCGGCTTCATGGTGGGCAATCAGCAATTGGTCAATGCGCTGGCGCGCATCAAAAGCTACCACGACTACGGCACGTTCACGCCTATTCAGGTGGCGTCCATCGCGGCCCTCGAAGGCCCGCAAGACTGCGTCGCGCAAGTCGTCGAGCAATACCGCAGCCGCCGCGATGTGCTGGCCAAGGGCCTGCATGAGGCGGGCTGGATGGTTGATATCCCCAAGGCATCCATGTATATCTGGGCCAAGATCCCCGAGGCATACCGCCAGATGGGTTCGCTTGAGTTTTCCAAGCGCCTGCTGGCCGACGCCAAGGTTGCTGTATCGCCCGGCATTGGCTTCGGCGATTACGGCGACGACTACGTGCGTTTCGCACTGATTGAAAACGAGCAGCGCACACGCCAAGCGGTGCGCGGCATCAAAGAAATGTTCCGCAAAGACGGTTTGGGTAACTAATAGATGAGTCCGATCAAAGTTGGCTTGCTGGGTCTCGGTGTTGTCGGTGGCGGCACCTGGAAGGTTCTGAAAAACAATGCGGAGGAAATCGCGCGCCGCGCGGGGCGCCGCATCGAGGTCGCCGCCGTTGCCGTGCGTGATATCGACAAGGCGCGCAGCCTGGTCGGCGACAGCGTCATGGTGGTGCAGGACGGCATGGAGATCGTCAACCACCCCGACATCGATATTGTGGTCGAACTTATAGGCGGGCACACGGTTGCGCGCGATCTGATCATGGCCGCCATCGCCAACGGCAAGCATGTGGTAACGGCCAACAAGGCGTTGCTGGCCGAATACGGCAACGAGATCTTCGCCGCCGCGCTCGAAAAAGGCGTGATGGTGGCCTTTGAGGCTGCCGTGGCCGGCGGCATCCCCATCATCAAGGCGATCCGCGAAGGCCTCACCGCCAACCGCATCCAGTCGCTGGCCGGCATCATTAACGGTACCACCAATTTCATTCTGTCCGAGATGCAGGCAACCGGCCAATCGTTTGACGAGGCACTGGCCGATGCGCAGCGCCTTGGATACGCCGAAGCCGATCCCACCTTCGACATCGAAGGTATCGACGCTGCGCACAAGTTGACGCTGCTGGCTTCGTTGGCCTTCGGCATCCCGGTGCAGTTCGACAAGGCTTACACAGAAGGCATTTCCCGCCTGGCGGTCGAAGACATCGTGCATGCCGAACGCCTGGGCTATCGGATCAAGCTGCTGGGCATCACACGCCGCCGCCCCGAAGGCATTGAACTACGCGTACACCCTACGCTTATCCCCGCGGGTGGTGTGCTGGCCAATGTACAAGGCGCCATGAATGCGGTATTGGTCGTCGGCGATGCGGTGGGCCCCACGTTGTACTACGGCAAGGGGGCTGGCGAGCTGGCCACCGCTTCGGCGGTGGTGGCTGATCTGGTCGATGTAGCGCGCCTGCAGGCGGCCGATCCCAACCATCGCGTGCCGCATCTGGCTTTCCAGCCCGACGCAATGATCGACACGCCCATCCTGCCTATGGCCGATGTGGTCTCGTCGTACTATCTGCGCATGCGTGTCCAGGATCGCCCCGGCGTGCTGTCCGACATTTCCCGCATCCTGGCCGATGTCGGCATCTCTATCGGTTCCATGTTCCAGCAGCCGCACGGCGAAACCGAAGCCGACATCATTTTCCTGACGCATGAAGCGCGTGAAGGCGATATCGACAACGCCCTGCAACGCATCGCTGGTCTGCCGTTCGTGCATTCGGGCGTCACCCGGCTGCGCGTCGAAACCCTGTCCTGACGATCTGACGAATGCTGGCCCGCCGCGGCCGGCTCCCGGAGTACTTCCAATGAAATACCGTTCAACGCGCGGGGGCATGGCGCCCCAGGCATTCTCCGACATTCTGCTCGAAGGCCTGGCGCCCGATGGTGGCCTGGCGATGCCCGAACGCGTTCCCGTCATTGACGCTGATACGCTTGAATCCTGGCGGGGCCTGTCGTATGCCGATCTGGCAACGCGCATTCTCGGCCTGTTTATCGACGATATCGCCACCGACGACCTCGATCGCCTTACGCATGCCGCCTATACCGCCGAGGCGTTCGGCAGCGACGACATCGTGCCGCTCAAGCCGCTGGGCAAGGGCGAGCTGGGGCGGGGCATGTCGCTGCTGGGCCTGTCGCAGGGGCCCACGCTGGCCTTCAAAGACATGGCCATGCAGTTTTTAGGCCAGGTGTTCGAATACGTGCTGGGCAAGCGCGGGGCCACGCTCAACATCCTGGGTGCAACCTCCGGCGATACAGGCTCGGCCGCCGAATACGCGCTGCGCGGCAAGCGCGGGGTGTCGGTCTTCATGCTGTCGCCGCATGGCCGCATGAGCGACTTCCAGCGCGCCCAGATGTATACCCTGCAGGATCCCAATATCCACAACATCGCCATCGAGGGCGTGTTCGACGATTGCCAAGACATTGTCAAGGCCCTGGCGGGTGATTTGCCGTTCAAGAGCCGCTACCAGATCGGCGCGGTCAATTCCATCAACTGGGCGCGCATCGCGGCCCAGATCGTGTACTACTTCTGGGGTTGGCTGCGGGCCACATCGGGGCCGGGGCAGCAAGTTTCCTTCGCGGTTCCCTCAGGCAATTTCGGCAATATCCTGGCTGGCCACTTCGCCCGCAAAATGGGTTTGCCCATCCGCCGTCTGGTTCTGGCCACCAACGAAAACAACGTGCTCGAAGAGTTCTTCCGCACCGGCGTGTATCGGCCTCGGCCCGCGGCCCAGACGCACGCCACCTCCAGTCCGTCCATGGATATTTCCAGGGCATCCAACTTCGAGCGCTTCGTGTTCGACCTGCTGGGCGAAGACGCGGCACGAGTGCGTGAATGCTGGGCGACGCTGGCAGCCACCGGCCAGTTCGACCTCAGCGCATTGAAGCCGGAATTCGAGTCGCGTTATGGCTTTGTGGCGGGTGTCAGCACGCATGCTGATCGCCTGCGCACCATTCGCACCGTGCTCGACGACAATGGCGTATTGATCGACCCGCATACGGCTGATGGCGTGAAGGTTGCGGCGCAGTACGTCGAGGCGGGCATTCCCATGCTGGTGCTTGAAACCGCGCTGCCTGCCAAGTTCGGCGAAACAATCCTAGAAGCCACCGGCAAGCCTGCGCCTATGCCCGCCGGCCTCGAAAGCCTGGCCAGCCTGCCTCAGCGTGTCACCGTCATGCCCTGCGAGGCCGACCGCGTGCGCCAATACATCACCGAGCACGCCGCGAGCGCAGGCTAGGCGCGTCTGGGAGGGCAGCTTGCCCGGCGTGCGGCCTCTTGGCCGCTGCGCACAGCGCCTTCCAGCACGCCAGGGTAGCCCGTGTCCGTCCAGTCTCCAGCCACCCAAACGTTAGGCCAGGGTGTGGTGTTTGGCGGGCGGGCCAAGCCAGGTGCGGCCTTGAAGGTGGCGCGTTTTTCTACAATCAGCGTGTCTGCCATCACCTCAGGCATGGGCGCCTGCGCACCGGCCTGTTCTCGCACCTGCGCGATGATGCCGCGGGTCACTGCATCTGCGTCATGCCGCAACAGAGCCCGGGCATCACTCACCACAATGTGCACACTCGGATGACCCTGGGTACGCGTCGTGCGCAGTGCGCTGTGATCGAACAGCCATTGGCCGAATGCCAGCCGCGTCGGATCCTCCCATAGCATCTGCATGGGCGCCCGCAAACCCCAGGGGCGGGCCAGGCGCAGGCTGAGCGTGGCAATAGGGATGAAATCAAAAGCATCCAGCATGGCTAGAAAGGCCGCCCCGCCCGGCGTATCCGGCAACTGATGCAGCAGGCGGCGAGCAGGCGGCACATTGGCGGCGATCACCACACCATCGTAGGGCTGGCCATCAACCAGCACACTGCCGGCGGCGGCTGCCAGGGTACGCACGGTGCGCCCCATGAACACGGCACTCATGGCGGGGGCGGCGGCATGAGCGCCAGCCCAGCTACTCGGGATCGACCCGGCGCCAAGCCGGGTGATAGCTGCATCAGGCCACAGGCTGGACAGATCCACGCGCGGGATCAGGATGTCGGAGGCGGCGGCGCCGGTGCCTACACTGTCGCGCAGCACATTGGCCAGCAACTGGGCGCTGGCCTCGGCTGGTGGTGTGTTGAGCGCCGCTATACACAGTGGCCGCCAGAGCCTCTCGATAGCGCGTGGGCTCTGGCCGCCCGCCTGCAGCCATTGCTCGGCGGACAGGGCATTGCCCTTGATGGCGGAGATTGTGTCACCCATGCGGCCCCCCTCGCTGCGGCTCGAGCCGTCCCTGACGCCGCCACTGCCCGCGCTGTTGCCCGCACGCCAGCCTGCCTGCCGCAGACGCACGATCTGGCGTGCAACGCCAATGCGCTCACGCACGCTTAGCCCATGCGCCAGCGCCAGGCCACCAAGCAAATGGAAGGGGGCGGGCAGCGCCGCCGCGCGCAAGGCAAAGCTGCCGTCCGCCGCGCACAGTGCCAGGCGCTCGCGGTGCAGGAGCGCGCCGGCGTCCAGGCCAAGCTCGCGTATCAGGCCCAGCGTGGCGCTGTAGGCGCCCAGCAAGATATGCTGGCCGTTGTCCAGCGCGGCGCCGTCTTTCGTGCCTGCGGCGCGGCGCGCCCGCCCGCCTGGCATGCGAGCCGCTTCGTACAGATGTACCACATGGCCCCTGCGGCGCAGCTCGAGCGCCGCGGCCAGCCCGGCCCATCCTGCGCCCACGACGGCGTAACGCCGGGGCGGGGGTGTCATTGGCGTAGCCGACGAATGACGCCCGCGCCGCCGCCTACCCAGGTTTTCCAGGCCAGCCAGAACTTGCGGATGGGGGTGAGCGAGATACGCTGATCCAGCACCTGGAAGCCGTCGCGCTCGATTTCGAGCAGCAGTGTGTGATAGATTGCCGCCATCATCAGGCCGGGGCGCTGAGCCCGGCGGTCGACGGCGGGCAGCGCCTGCACAGCTTCGCTATACAACTGACGTGCACGCTCGGCTTCGAACTGCATGAGCGCGACGAACCGATCGGAGTGCTGGCGCCGCAGTATTTCATCCGCGGTGACGTTGAAGCGCTGCATGTCGTCGACAGGCAGGTAGATGCGGCCGCGCCGGGCATCGTCGCCAACATCACGAATGATATTGGTGAGCTGGAACGCCAGGCCGAGTTTTTCGGCATAGTCGAGCGTTTGCGGCTGGGTGTAGCCGAAGATACTGGCCGACAGATGGCCCACCACGCCCGCAGCGTGCCAGCAGTAGTGCGATAGCGAAGGCCAATCCATGTAGCGACCTTGGTCCAGGTCCATTTCCATGCCATCTATCACCGCCAGCAGGTTTTCGCGCTTCAGGCCGAACTGAGCAGCGTGCGGCGCCAGCGCCTGCATGACAGGATGTTCCGTATGCCCTTCATACAGCGTGTCGACCTGGGTGCGCCACCAGGCAAGCTTCATGCGCGCCACGGACGGCTCGGTACAGTCGTCCACCACGTCGTCCACCTCGCGGCAGAAGGCGTACAGGGCCGTGATGGCCTTGCGCCGTTCCGGTGGCAGGAACAGGAAGGCGTAGTAAAAACTGGAACCGCTCTGTGCGGCTTTGTTCTGGCAATACTCGTCAGGACTCATGTAATTCAGGGGTGTAGGATAATGCGCAGGCGTGATAGCCGCCCGGGTCCGGTGCGCCGTCAATGCAAGGCGCGCCAGAGCAGCAGCGCCCAGTCTTTCTTGGCCAGCACGGGGCGTTGCCGAAATACGTCATAGTGTAATTGGTCGAGGCGTTCAAGGATACGCAATCCCCCGAGCACCACCAGGCGCAATTCGAACCCGATGCGCCCAGGCAGTCGGCGCGCGAGCGGTTGGCCGCGCAAAAGCAGGCTGCGCGCCTGTTGCACCTGCTCGCGCATCAAGGCCTGCCAGGCCGCGTGCGAGGTAACAGAGCCGCCTCCGGCGCGATTGGCGACATAGGCGACGCTGACGCCGTGGCGCTCCAGCGCCTGGCGTGGGATGTACATCCGCCCCTTGTGCCAATCCAACGCAACATCTTGCCAGAAATTAGCCAGTTGCAAGCCTGTGCAGATTGCATCGGACTGGGCCAGGTTGCCGGGCGTGGCGGCGCCGTAGAGGTGCAGCATGAGACGCCCGACTGGGTTGGCGGAGCGACGGCAATAGTCGAACAGCTCAGTATCGGTTTCGTAGTGTGTGACGCGGGTATCTTGGTCGAATGCGGATAGCAGGTCGAAGAACGGCGCCAGCGGCAGCGTGTGCCGTCTGATCGTGTCGGCGAGCGGCACAAAAACCGGTGCGCGCGGGTCATCAGGCGGCAGTGCCAGCCCGCCCGCCTCAATCTGCGCCAACGCCTCGCGGTAGCCTGCCAGTGCGGCCTGGCGCACGCCGGCGGGCGCATCGCCTTCGTCGGCAATGTCGTCGGCAGTGCGGGCGTAACGGTAAATATCCCGCACCGCCGTACGCAAGCGGCGCGGCAGCAGCAGACTGGCAACGGGGAAGTTTTCGTAATGGTCGACGGACATGGCGGCGAGTATAAGGCAGCCGCATGCGTTAGACTTCTGTTTCTTCGATTGGAGAAATCATGCCACGCCCGATTACAGCGACGGTCAGCCTGCCGGCGCTGAGCCATAATCTTGCAACCGTCACCCGTGGGTTGTTGCCCGCCGGGGCGCCCGCAGGGGCGCCTCGCCCCGCCGTGTGGGCGGTTATCAAAGCCAATGCTTATGGCCACGGCATTAAAAACGCCGTGCAGGCTTTCAGCCAGGCCGATGGCTTGGCCATGCTCGATCTCGACGAAGCGGTGCGCTGCCGCGAAAGCGGCTGGCGCAAACCGCTGTTGCTGCTCGAAGGTTTCTTCGAGCCCGCAGACATCCCCGTGCTGCGTGAATACGGCCTGCATACCGCCGTGCATTGCACTGAACAGCTCGATATGCTCGAGGCGGCAAGGCGTGACGGCCCCGCGTTGGATGTTTTCGTCAAGCTCGATACCGGCATGAGTCGCCTTGGATTCGCGCCTTCGCAATACCGTGCGGCCTTCGCCCGGGCGCAGGCGCTGCAGCAGGCGGGGGTACTCGGCACCGTCGGTAAAATGACACACTTTGCGCGGGCGGATGACGACCCCTCTGTCACGCATGCACAGGTGGCCCTGTTCAACGAAATCACCCAAGGCCTGCCCGGCCCGGCCAGCGTTTGCAACTCTGCAGGCAGTCTCACTGCGGGGTTGTGGTCCACGGTGCAGGGCGGTGAGGCGCATTGGGTCCGGCCCGGCATTTGTCTGTACGGGGCGTCTCCCTTCGCCGACAGGCCCGCGCGCAGCCTGGGGCTGCGGCCAGCCATGACATTCACCTCGCGCCTGATCAGTGTGCGCGAGGTGCCATCGGGCGCGGGCGTGGGCTATGGGCACCTGTTTCATTGCGACCGCTCCATGCGCATCGGCGTGGTGGCTTGCGGGTATGCCGACGGCTATCCGCGCCATGCGGTCACGGGCGCGCCCATTACGGTCGACGGGGTGCGCACGCGCGTGTTGGGCCGTGTATCCATGGATATGCTGGTGGCCGACCTCACGCCCGTACCGGGTGCGGGTGTTGGCGCGCCTGTAGTGTTGTGGGGCGAAGGCGGGCCGTCTGTCGACGAGGTCGCGCAAGCCGCGGGCACCATCGGCTACGAGCTGTTGTGCGCGGTGGCGCCGCGCGTGGGCCGGTCGGTCGTTCCTTTGGTAGGGCAGGGGGCAAATACGGAGCAATCATGAAAGACAAGTGCGTAGTAATCACCGGCGCAACCAAAGGCATCGGCTGGGCCATCAGCCGCCAGTTGGCCGACCTTGGCTGCCATGTCGTCGGCCTTGCACGCAACACGCAAGACATCGACTTTCCGGGCTATCTGTATTCCTGCGATCTGGCCAATGCCGGCGAAACCGAGGAGGTCCTGCGGGTGATACGCGAGAAGTATCCGGTGGATGGGGTCGTCAATAATGTCGGGGCCATCAAACCCGAGCCCTTGGGCGAGGTCGACCTGGCATCCCTGTACCAGGTTCTCGACTTGAACGTGCGCGTGGCCGTCCAGGTTACCCAAACTTTCGTTGCCTCCATGAAGGCTCGCAAAGAAGGGCGCATCATCAATATTTGCAGCAGGGTGACGCATGGTGCGATCAACCGCACCAGCTATTCGGCCGCCAAGAGCGCCCTGATCGGCTGCACGCGCACCTGGGCACTCGAGCTGGCTCCCTATGGCATCACGGTCAACGCCATTTCGCCAGGGCCAGTTGAAACAGAACTGTTCCGGGCCAATCATCCTGCAGGCAGCGATGCCGAAAAAACCGCGCTGGCCTCCATCCCGATGGGCCGCTTCGGCACGCCGGCCGATGTGGCGGCGGCGGTCACCTTTCTGCTCGGTGATTCCGCCGGCTTCATCACCGGCCAAGTGCTGGGGGTAGATGGCGGCGGCAGTCTGGCCGGGCGCTGACGTTACACTCGCGCATGGCCAAAGCAAAACCGAAAACCCTGTTCGTATGTTCCGAATGCGGGGGCGACAGCCCCAAATGGGCAGGCAAATGCCCGCATTGCGGTGCGTGGAACACCATGCAAGAAGCGCCCGACGCAGGTGCGCAGCAGCATCGCTATGCACCGCTGGCGGCATCCAGCTCGGTACGCAGCCTGTCCGACATCGAGGCGCGCGAGTTGCCGCGCCAACCCACCGGCATTGCCGAATTCGACCGTGTGCTGGGCGGCGGCCTGGTGACAGGCGCGGTGGTGCTGATCGGGGGTGATCCGGGCATAGGAAAATCTACGCTGCTGCTGCAGGCGCTGGTATCACTGTCGCATGTTGCCAAGGTGCTGTACGTTACGGGCGAAGAATCCGCCGAACAGGTGGCGCTGCGTGCGCATCGCCTCGAGCTGGCTTCCAGCGATGTCAGCCTGTTGGCTGAAATTCGCCTCGAAGCCATCACGGCCACGCTGGCCGAGCAGAAACCCGCCGTGGCGGTCATCGATTCCATCCAGACGCTGTACTCCAGCGAACTGACCGCCGCGCCGGGCTCCGTGTCCCAGGTGCGCGAATGCGCGGCCCAGCTCACCCGCGTTGCAAAACAGACGGGCACCGCCATTGTGCTGATCGGCCACGTGACCAAAGACGGCGCACTGGCAGGCCCGCGCGTGCTCGAGCATATCGTCGACACGGTCCTGTATTTCGAGGGTGATACTCACTCATCGTTCCGGCTCGTGCGTGCGTTCAAGAACCGTTTCGGCGCAGTGAACGAACTCGGGGTCTTCGCCATGACCGACCGCGGGCTGCGCGGTGTCAGCAATCCGTCAGCGTTGTTCCTGTCGCAGCACGCGCAAAACGTCCCGGGGTCCTGCGTCATGGCAACGCAAGAAGGCACGCGGCCACTGCTGGTCGAGGTGCAGGCACTGGTCGACAGCGCCAACGCGCCCAATCCGCGGCGCCTCACCGTGGGCCTGGAAAGCACCCGCCTGGCCATGCTGCTGGCGGTGCTGCATCGCCACGCCGGCGTGGTCACGTACGACCAGGATGTGTTTGTCAACGCCGTCGGTGGCGTCAAGATCACCGAGCCGGCCGCTGATTTGCCGGTGCTGCTGGCCATCGTTTCGTCTTTGTCCAACAAGCCTTTGCCGCGCGGCCTGGTGGCGTTTGGCGAGGTCGGGCTGGCGGGCGAAATCCGCCCCGCACCGCGCGGGCAGGAGCGTCTGCGCGAGGCTGCCAAGCTGGGCTTCAGTATTGCGCTCATTCCCAAGGCCAATGCACCGCGCCAGCCCATCGAGGGCTTGCAGATAGTCGCGGTGGATCGCATCGATGCCGCGCTTGCGAAGGTGAAGGAGCTTGGCTGACTCATGATGTGGTATATCGTGGCGGCGGGCGCGTTGGCAGCGGGCGGGGCAATTGGGTTTGCCGGCGGGGTGTTGGGTATTGGGGGCGGCTTGCTGGCCATCCCCTTGTTGGGTCTGGTGCTGGGCATGGACCAGCAGATGGCGCAGGGCACAGCCTTGGTCATGGTGGTGCCCGCGGTGCTGCTTACCTTGCGCAAATACAATCAGAACTCGCCTATCGATTTCAAATCGGCGGGTGCGGGCGCAGCGGGGGCCGTCGGCTTCACCTGGGTGGGCGCCAGGCTGGCGTTGGGCATGGATTCGGGCTTGTTGCGGATCATCTATGCACTGTTTGTGCTGGCCATCGCTCTGTTCTATTTTCACCAGGCATACCGGGGGGCTCACGCCCGCCGGCCGCAGGCGCCGCGACGGCAGCCGCAAGAGTTTCATAAGGGCTGGTTCGCCTTGTTGGGCGTGGTCTGCGGATTGGCGGGTGGTATTTTCGGTGTGGGCGGCTCCGTGCTGGTGGTGCCCCTCATGACGACCGCCATGCAACTGAGCCAGACGGGGGCGCAGGCTATTGCATTGTCCATGGTGATACCGGGGTCTATCGTGGCACTGTTTACCTACACCGCCCACGGCCAGGCGGACTGGCTGGTGGGTGTGCCGCTGGCAATGGGCAGCCTGCTGTTCGTGCCCTATGGCGTTCGGCTGGCCTACGCCTTGCCAGAGCCGCGCCTGAAACTGATGTTTGCTTGCATGCTTGTGGTTATCATGGGCCTGTTGCTCCTGAAAGTATGACCATGTCCGCATTGTCCGACCACGCCGCACCGATACGCGAGCTCCCTCTGCCGGGCGCTGGCGCCATGCGCTTTGACGCCAGTGTCATCACCGAGCCGGGTGGCTGGCTGTTCGACGCGGCCGATGCCAGGCTGGCTGCGCAGCCAGTAGCAGAGGGTGGCCGGCGGGCGGCCTGGTTTGTATCCGGCGACTTCGGCCAGGCGGTGCTGCGGCGCTACCGGCGCGGTGGCATGATGGCGCGGCTCAGCAACGACCGCTACGTCTGGGGCGGGCAGGGAAGCACTCGTTCATTTCTCGAGTTCGACGTGCTGCTTTATTTGTATCGACGTGGCCTGGCGGTGCCGCGCCCGCTTGCGGCGGCATACTGGCGGCAGGGCCTCACTTATCGCGCAGCAATATTGGTGCAGCGGCTGGCCGGCACGGCCCCGCTGGCGCGATGCCTGGGCAGCGCGTCCCCGGCCGAGGTGGCGATGGCCGTTTTCGCAATACATGAAGCGGGTGTCTGGCATGCCGACCTGAACGCCTACAATATTCTGCTTGATCAGCAAGGCAAGGTATGGCTTATTGATTTCGACAAGGGCAGTGTGCGGTCGATGCTCTCCGCCGAGCGCCGTCAAGGCAATTTGCTGCGTCTGCGCCGTTCGCTGGCCAAGGTGGCCGGCGCGCAAGGGGTTGCCTGGTGGGAGGCGCTCAACCACGCTTATGCCCAACTCGGCAAGGCAAAGCCGTTGCCCTGAGGCGGGTTCCGCCGTCGGCCGCCCGTGCCCGAGATTCCGCCTAAAACGGCAAAGTGCAACACCTGCGCCGGAAAAGGCTTTATGATCTCGCCTTTTGGGTTTTTTGCACCGTCCGGGGAGGCTGGCAATGACATACGCTGTGATGAAAACTCTGCTCGCAAGCGCCTTGACGGCGGCGGCGATCGCGCCGGCTGCGGCGCAGGACAAAGTCGTCAATGTATACAATTGGGCCGAATACACCGCGCCCGACACGATTTCGGGCTTCGAGAAAGCCACGGGCATCAAGGTGCGCTACGACGTTTACGATAGCAACGACACCTTGCAGGCCAAGCTGCTTACCGGAAAATCCGGGTACGACGTGGTGGTGCCTTCCACGCACTATGCAGCACGCCAGATCGAAGGCGGGTTGTTCCAGAAGCTGGACAAGTCCAAACTTCCCAATCTCAAGTATCTGGACAAGAGCCTGATGGACATCGTTGCCGAAGTCGATCCCGGCAACCAGTATCTTGTGCCGTGGGGCTACGGTACCAATGGCCTTGGCTACAACGTCACCAAGGTGCGCGAAATCATGGGCGCCGACGCCAAGCTGGGCAGTTGGGACATGCTGTTCAAGCCTGAAAATGCCGAGAAGCTCAAAGCCTGCGGTATTTCGATTCTCGATGAGGCGGCGCAAGTCTTCCCCGCGGTGCTGCACTACCTGGGCAAGGATCCCAATAGCGGCAACCCCGACGACTACAAGGCCGCGCTGGAGCTGCTCAAGTCCATCCGTCCCTATGTGCGCCAATTCAGTTCGTCGGGCTATATCGATGAGCTTGCCGCCGGCGATCTGTGCATGGTCTACGGCTTTTCAGGCGATGTCATGATTGCCGCAAGTCGCGCCAAGCAGGCCGGCAAGTCCTACACGATCGACTACTACATTCCCGAGGGCGGCGCCCCGATCTGGTTCGATACCATGGCCATTCCTAAAGATGCGGCCAACGTCGATGAGGCTCATGCCTTCATCAACTACATTGAGACCCCCGAGGTGCATGCGGCTATCACCAACACCATGTTCTACCCTAACGCCAACAAAGAGGCGCGCAAACATGTGGTCAAAGAGGTGGCGGACAATCCGATGATCTATCCGTCCGAGGCCGTTGCCAAAACGCTTTACGTTATCAAACCCCAGTCCCTGCGTCTGCAGCGCCTGCAGACGCGCATGTGGGCTGAGCTCAAGTCGGGCCGCTAGCCGCTATGTCTGATACTCGTTCTGTCTCTGTTCCCTGGTCGGGCGATGCGGATGAGTTCGTCCGCATTGAGGATGTCGTCAAGATCTTTGGCGACACCGTCGCCGTGCGGTCTGTCAATCTATCCGTGCGCCGGCACGAAATCTTCGCGCTGTTGGGCAGTTCGGGCTGCGGCAAATCCACATTGCTGCGCATGCTGGCGGGCTTCGAGGAGGCCACGTCGGGCCGTATCTTTCTCGACAACGAAGACATCACCAGCCTGCCGCCCTACAAGCGGCCGGTCAACATGATGTTCCAGTCCTACGCGTTGTTTCCCCACATGTCGGTGGAAGCCAACGTTGCGTTCGGCCTCAAACAGGAAGGGGTACCCGCCAACGAAATCCACGAGCGCGTGTTTGAAGCGCTGGATCTGGTGCAATTGGCGGGCTATGCGCGCCGCAAGCCGCATCAGTTGTCGGGCGGCCAGCAGCAGCGTGTCGCGTTGGCGCGCAGCCTGGTCAAGCGCCCGAAGCTGTTGTTGCTCGATGAACCCATGTCGGCGCTGGACAAGCAGATCCGCCAGGCAACACAAATAGAACTGGTCAAGATTCTCGAACAGGTCGGGGTAACCTGCATTATGGTGACGCACGATCAGGAAGAAGCCATGACCATGGCCGATCGTCTGGCCGTCATGACAGATGGGCAGATCGTGCAGTGCGGCACGCCGCACGATGTCTATGCGTTTCCAAATTCGCGGTTCGTGGCCGGCTTTATCGGGTCTACCAATCTGTTCACCGGTGTCATCACGGTCGATGAGCCCGATCACGTTCTGATCGAAAGCCCCGAGCTCACACGCCCGCTGTACGTCAACCACGGCGTGAGCGAGCCCCTGGGCATGGACATCCACGTGTCGGTGCGGCCCGAAAACATACGGGTGCTGCGCCACGCCCCCGACACTGAATCCAATTGGGGGCACGGCATGGTCACGCACGTGGCCTGGATGGGGGCCTATGCGCGCTACCAGGTGCGGCTGGATGCCGGCCAGAACGTGGAGGCGCATGTGCCGAGCCAGTTGCTGGCCCAGGCCGACGCGCCTGGTGTGGATGAAGAGGTGTACCTGGCTTGGTCCAGCGACAGCGCAACGGTATTGTCGTCATGAAGAAGCCCGACTGGCACTTGCCGCGGGGGCGGCGCTGGCTCGCCATCGCGGGGCCCTACGCTTGGTTGTCGCTGTTCCTGTTGGTGCCTTTCCTGCTGGTGCTCAAGATCAGCTTTGCCGATCTGCAGTTCGGGGTTCCGCCCTACACACCGTTGGCGGCGCTCAAAGACGAAGTGCTCACCATTGCATTGAGCCTGCGCGGATATGCGCTGCTCTTCACCGACAGCCTGTATATCGCCACCTATCTCAATTCTGTGAAGATGGCACTGATCAGCACGGCCTGTTGCGTGCTGATCGGCTATCCCATGGCCTATTACATTGCGCGTTCGAGCCCCTCTGTGCGCAATGTACTGTTGCTGGGCGTAATCCTGCCATTCTGGACATCGCTGCTGCTGCGGGTTTATGCCTGGGTGGGTATTTTGCGCAACGACGGGCTGCTCAACAACCTGCTGCTGTGGCTGGGCGTGATCGATACGCCGCTTGAAATCTATCGTACCGACCTGGCGGTTTACATCGGCCTGGTCTATGCCTATCTGCCGTTTTTCATCCTGCCCTTATACGCCAATCTGGTCAAGCTGGATGTGCGGCTGCTCGAGGCTGCTTACGATCTCGGCGCGCGGCCTTGGCGCGCATTTCTCACGATCACGTTGCCTCTGTCTATGCCGGGCGTAGTGGCGGGTGCCATGCTGGTGTTCATCCCCACGGTGGGCGAATACGTCATTCCCGAGATGCTGGGAGGTGCCGATACCCTGATGATGGGTCGCGTTATGTGGAACGAGTTCTTCAACAATGCCGACTGGCCCATGGCGGCTGCCGTAACGGTGGTGATGGTCGGTTTACTGTTGATCCCGTTGGTCTTGTTCCAGTACAACCAGGTGCGGCAGATCGAAAGCCGCGCACGAGGTGAGCGATGACGCGTCCGCATCCCGTATGGCGCGCACTGGCGCTTGGGTTGGGTTTTGCCTTCCTTTATTTGCCAATTCTGTCGCTGATGGTGTTTTCCTTCAACGATTCGGCCATGGTCACTTCATGGAGCGGTTTCTCGTTGCGCTGGTACGTGTCGCTGTTCAATGACAGCGCTTTGCTCAGTGCGGCCAGGCTCTCGCTGTTGATTGCGGCGCTCACTGCGACGGCCGCAGTCGCCATCGGGACTTGGGCGGGCTACGTATTGGCGCGCATGGGTCGTTTTCGCGGCTTTGGTCTTTATATCGGCATGTTGAGCGCGCCGCTGGTCATGCCGGAAGTCGTGCTGGGCATTTCGCTGCTGCTGATGTTCGTTGAAATACGCGATATTCTCGGCTGGCCGGCGGGCAATGGCGTTTTCACAATCTGGGTAGGGCACACGACGCTCTGCATGGCGTATGTGGCGGTGATTATCCAGTCGCGTATACGCGATCTCGATCGCTCGCTCGAAGAGGCGGCGCTCGACCTGGGCGCCACGCCGCTCAAGGTATTTTTCGTGATTACGCTGCCCTTGATCTTTCCGGCATTGATGGCCGCCTGGCTGCTCGCCTTCACGTTATCGCTCGATGACGTCGTCATCGCGTCGTTTCTGTCAGGGCCGGGCTACACCACACTGCCACTCGAGGTGTTTTCGCGGGTGCGCCTGGGGCTCAAGCCCGAGATCAATGCCCTGGCAACCTTGTTCATCCTTGCGGTGGGCATCTGCGTGATCGTGGCGAACCGCATCCAGATCCGCCGTGCCGCCAGGGTCTCTGAATAACAGGAGTTTATCCATGCAAGGTGTTCAGCTTTACGGGCTGGAAAAATGCGACACTTGTGTCAAGGCGCGGGCATGGCTCGCGAACCACGGCGTGAAGGCGGTGTTCGTCGATTACCGCAACCATCCAGTGCCGCCCGCTACGCTCACGCAATGGGCGCAGGCACTGGGCGGCTGGGAAAAGCTCGTCAATCGGGCCTCGATGACTTGGCGCAATCTGCCCGAATCGCGTAAAGCGCCCGGTTCGGCGCAAGACTGGCTGGCGCTCATTGCCGAGTTTCCCGCGCTGGTGCGCCGGCCCGTCGCCGTGGATGCCGAGGGCAGTGTGAGTGTGGGCTTTTCCGACAAGAAGTACACTGAGCGCTTCATCTGAACCGCCAACTATCATGCTTGATCAATCACAGCTCAAACGCAATGCGGCCGACGCTGCCGTCGAATATATTCTCCCCATGCTGGCGCCCGGCGTCATTATTGGGGTTGGCACCGGGTCCACGGTCGATCTATTCATTGATGCGCTGGCCGTACACAAGGGGCGCTTTCTGGGCGCGGTGTCCAGTTCCGAGCGCAGCGCCGAGCGCCTGCGGGGCCACGGCATCGATGTCTTCGATCTGAACGAGGTCGATAGCATGCCCGTCTATGTCGACGGGGCCGATGAGGTCGATGCCGCGCTCAACATGATCAAAGGCGGTGGCGGCGCACTGACCCGCGAGAAAATCGTTGCCTCGGTAGCGGAGCGCTTTGTATGCATCGTCGATGAGTCCAAGGTGGTGCGGCAATTGGGCCGCTTCCCGCTGCCGATCGAGGTCATCCCCATGGCGCGCGAAGCCGTTGCCCGCCGTCTTGCCGGCTTGGGCGGCCAGCCTGCACTGCGTACAGGCTTCATTACCGACAACGGCTGCGAAATCCTTGACGTGTCGGGCCTGGATATTCACGACCCCGACGTCATGGAAAGCCGCATCAACAACATCCCTGGCGTTGTCAGTTGCGGTCTGTTCGCTCTGTCGGGCGCCAATATCGCGCTGGTGTCGGGCCAATCAGGCGTGCGGCGCATGGTGCCTGCCGGCGCGTGATGCCGGTCATCATCATGTCATAAATTTGTTATATGCTTGCGTATTGATATTGCCGGGTCGATCGAGGTGCGCATTGTGCCGCGCATCGCGCTTGGCCGCACACATATAATTGCTGTACAGAGGCCACCATGACTGAGCACACCAACAAGCAGTTTCATTCCGATCTCGAAACCACGCGCTCACTGTTTCTGCAGATGGGCGGGCTGGTGGAGTCCATGGTCAGGGAGGGTATGGATGCCCTGGCAAGCGGTGATCTCAGCCTGGTCGAAACGGTTCGCGAACGCGAAAAAGAAGTCAATCGCCTTGAGGTCGAAATCGATGAGCGTATTGGCCTGCTGATCGCCCGCAATCAGCCTACGGCGGGCGATCTGCGCCTGTTGCTGTCGGTATCCAAGATGCTCACCGACATGGAGCGCTGCGGCGATGAGGCCGAGAAAATCGCCAAAATGGCGCGCCGTCTGCATGAAAGCAACGAGCGCTACGAGCCAGTCGTCGAACTGCGCCACATGGCCACATGCGTCGCGGGCATGATCCACGATGCGCTTGACGCCTTTGCCCGCATGGACCCAATCCACGCGGCAACCGTCGTGCGCAACGACAAGGAAGTCGACCGCGAATGGAAGGGGTCGCTGCGTCACATCATCACCTACATGATTGAAGATCCGCGCACCATTTCGCGCTCGATTGATCTCATCTTCATCGCGCGCGCCCTTGAGCGCATCGGCGACCACGCCAAGAATATGGCCGAACGGGTCATTTACATGGTGCACGGCGACGATGTCCGCCACACCGGCGTCAAAGCCACCGAGCGTGTCGCCCGCGGCGAGTCAGCCGACGAAGACGACAAGGCCTGAGAAGCGGCAGGCACAAGCGCGCTGGCGCTGGCTACCTGCGCCGCCTTACCGCCGCAGAACGGCTCCGCACTCGCGTGGCACACGCGGTTGATGGGCGATAAAAAGGGGGCATGCCCCCTTTTTCTGTGTGCGTGTTAGCGCTTCATTCGGATGGCGGTACGTAGCCTTGTGCCTCGACGTCTGCATCTTCGAACAGAAACTTCTCCATTTGCTGGGCCAGGTATTTGCGGGCTCGGGCATCGGCAAGGTTGAGGCGGTTTTCGTTTACCAGGCGGGTTTGCGTCTGTATCCATTGCGCCCATGCCTGCTTGGACACGTTTTGCCAGATGCGTACGCCTAGATCGCCGGGGTAGGGGGGGAAGTCCAGCCCTTCGGCCTCGCGCTTGAGTTTTACACAGTGAACCATGCGAGCCATGTCGGATATACCTCTGCAAATTGGGGGTTGATAAGCCAGCCGGCGCGTAAACGAGCACGCATTGCGCTTATATTGCACGTTATGCATGGCGCGGCGGTGCGTGCCGCGCTATGCGCCATGCCTGGGCGTGCGCCAAAGTATGCCTCATTTTACCGTCCGCAGCGGCGCTACAGCTTCTTGATGAAAACCAGGCTGTTGCGCGAACGGTTGTAGTGCGCCTGCTTCTCCTTGGGCAGGTCCGACACACCACCGCGCACGAAGCCGCGTTTCATGAACCAGTGCGACGTGCGTGTGGTGAGCACGAACAGCCGTTTGGCGCCCATGGCGCGCGCTCGGCTTTCAGTGTGGCGCAGCAGCATTTCACCTTCGCCGGTGCCCTGCCATTCGGGATGTACGATGAGGCAGGCCATCTCGGCCATGTCGTCTTCCAGATAGGGGATGAGCGACACACAGCCGTAGATGACGCCGTCGTGTTCGAGTACGGTAAAGCGTTCGAGATCGCGCTCGATGACTGAACGGCCGCGCGGCACAAGCGTGCCGTCGGCCTCCAACGGCTCAATAAGCTGTACGATCGCGCCAATATCGTCGACGGTGGCCGGGCGCAGATCGTCCAGCGTATCTTCGACCACCATTGTGCCGACGCCATCGTGGGTGAAGATCTCCAGCAATACGGAGCCGTCCAGCGTATAGGGCACCAAGTGTGCGCGTGCCACGCCGCGCTTTACGGCCAGCGAGGCGTGGGTCAGAAACCTTGCCGTGTCGTCGTCCAGCGCGCCACCGGCCAGCAGCAGCTTGTCCGCATCCTCGCGTGCGAGCTCTGTATCTACTGAACCGTCGGTATTGCGAATGGTGCAATCCTGGGTCAGGAAGATGAGTTTCTCGGCGCGCAGTGCAACCGCGGCGCTGGTGGCAAGGTCTTCCATGGCCAGGTTGAACGCCTCGCCGGTGGGCGAGAAGCCCAGAGGAGACAGCAGCACGATGGCGCGCTGGTGCATGATGCTGTTCATGGCATCGACGTCCATCTTGCGCACTGCGCCGGTGTGGAGGTAATCGACGCCGTCGATTACGCCTACCGGCCGGGCGGTGACGAAGTTGCCTGAAATTACGCGGATCTGCGCGTGCGACATGGGCGTATTGGGCAGCCCCTGGCTGAAAGCGGCTTCGATGTCCAGGCGGATTTCACCCGCCGCTTCTTTGGCGCATTCAAGCGCCTCGGGGGTGGTGGGCTCGGTGCCGCTGCCAAACTGGGTGGCAAAACCCTTGAGACGCAGTTGTTCGTTGACTTGCGGGCGCGAGCCATGCACCAGCACCAGCTTGACGCCCAGCGACGACAGCAGGGAAAGGTCTTGGATGAGCGCGTTGAGCACGCCATCGCGCACCAGTTCGCCGCCGAAGCCGATGACAAAGGTTTTGCCCCGAAAATCATGTACATAAGGAGCGACCTCGCGAAACCATCGCACAAACTGAGCCGGCGCGAACTCGGGCGCGTCTTGTGCGGAAAACGTGATGTCGGCGTCTGGCGTGGTCATGGGCGATGCGGTCCGGGGAAAGTTGCTGCAGTCAAAATTATAATGATGGACTGTCCACCTAAAAGAAGTTTCATGCAAGAGTCTGACAATTTGTCGGAAAACGCACACACGCGTAACAAATCCGAGGCGCACCGCCAGAAGCCGAGTGACGCCGGCGCAGGCCGCAACCATGGCGCGAAGGCATCGCCGTCCACAGAGGGCGGGCAAGCCCGCGATCCGCAGGCCGACAGGCCGCTGCCGCCGCTGGCCTATCCCGACGACCTTCCCGTCAGCGCCCGCCGTGCCGACATCGCGGCAGCGATCAAAGCCAGCCAAGTGATTATTGTGTCGGGCGAAACCGGCTCGGGCAAAACTACGCAGTTGCCCAAGATCTGCCTGGAGTTGGGGCGCGGGCGGCGCGGCATCATCGGCCATACACAGCCGCGCCGCCTGGCTGCAACGTCGGTGGCCAAGCGCATCGCACAAGAGCTGAACACGGAGATCGGCGATTGGGTTGGCTACCAGATACGCTTTAGCGACCGCAGCGGCCCGGGCACGGCCATCAAGTTGATGACAGACGGCATTCTGCTTGCGGAGTCGCAGCGCGACCCCCTGCTGCGCCGTTATGACACCATCATCATCGACGAAGCGCATGAGCGCAGCCTGAACATCGATTTCCTGCTTGGCTTTCTCAAGCAGTTGTTGCCGCGCCGGCGCGACCTTAAGCTCATCATCACCTCGGCCACTATCGACGCCGCGCGATTTGCCGAGCATTTCGGCCAGCCCGGGCGCCCCGCGCCGGTGATCGAGGTGTCCGGGCGCCTGTATCCGGTAGAGCTGCGCTACCGGCCGGTGCTGCAGGATGACGCGGTCGATGACAAGGCCGCGACTGGCGTAAGCCGCGATGCAGGGCGCGACGAAGGCGGGCGCCGCGCGCACCTGGATGAAGAGCGTGATCTGATCGATGCAGTGGTAGACGCCGTGGGCGAATGCGCCCGCCATGGTCCGGGCGATGTGCTCGTCTTCCTGCCCGGTGAGCGCGAAATCCGCGAAACCGTCGAGGGCCTGCGCAAGAGCAGCCTCGCCGCCAGCGAGATCTTGCCGCTTTATGCGCGGCTGTCGCAGGCCGAGCAAGAGCGCATCTTCAAGCCCCAGGGCAATGTGCGTCGTATTGTGTTGGCCACCAACGTGGCCGAAACCTCGCTGACCGTACCCGGCATTCGCTATGTGGTGGACAGCGGGTTGGCACGCATCAAGCGCTATTCGTGGCGCAACAAGGTTGAGCAACTGCGCATTGAGCCCATCAGCCAAGCGTCTGCCAACCAGCGGGCGGGGCGTTGTGGCCGTATCGGCCCTGGCGTCTGCATCCGTCTGTACAGCGAAGACGATTTCAACAAGCGCGCGGCATTCACAGACCCCGAAGTGCTGCGTTCCTCGCTGGCATCGGTGATTCTGCGCATGAAGGCGCTGCGGCTGAACGACATCGAAAGCTTTCCCTTCGTTGACATGCCATCGGGGCGGGCCATTGCCGACGGTTATCACCTGCTGCAAGAGCTCGGTGCCATCGATGATGCCAACACGCTCACCGATACGGGGCGGGAGTTGGCACGCCTGCCTGTCGATCCACGCATCGCGCGCATGGTGCTGGCCGCCCGCGACCAGCAGTGCCTGGCCGAGATTCTGGTGATTGCATCCGCGCTATCGGTGCAGGATCCGCGCGACCGCCCCATGCAGGAGCGCGAAGCCTCGGAAGCCGCCCACGCCAAGTTCGCGGACGACAAATCCGAGTTCCTTTCCTATCTCAAGCTTTGGCGGTGGTACGGCGAGCAGGTCGAGCATCGAGCCTCGCAGCGCAAGCTGGCTGCGCTGCTGCGGCAAAACTTCCTCTCGCCCCTGCGTCTGCGCGAATGGCATGATGTGCATACCCAGCTCGCCGCATTGGTGGGCGAGCAGGGTTGGCGTGTCAACACTGTGGCGGCCACGTATGAGCAGACACATATGGCGCTGCTGGCCGGCCTGTTGGGCAATATCGGGCTTAAAAGCGAAGAGTCCGGCGCATATCAAGGCGCGCGCGGTATCAAGTTCCATATCCATCCCGGCTCGCGGTTGGTAAAAAAAGCAGGCCGCTGGGTCGTGGCTGCGGAGCTGGTGGAAACAACACGCTTATATGCCCGTTGCGTTGCGGGCATTGATCCGGTTTGGCTCGAGCGGGCGGGCGGGCACCTGCTGCAGCGCAGTTGGTCCGACCCGCGCTGGGAAAAGAAGGCGGGGCAGGTCGTGGCCAACGAGCGTGCCACGCTGTATGGGCTGCCGGTGTATCACGGCCGGCGCGTGCATTTTGGCCGCATCGATCCGGCGCAGGCGCGCGATATCTTCATCCGCGAAGCGCTGGTGCCGGGCGAGGTCGATGCGAACCTCGCTTTTTTGCAGCACAACCGCAAGCTGATCGCCTCCATCGAAAAGCTGGAACACCAGACCCGTCGCCCCGACATCCTGGTGGACGATGCGCTCATCTACGCGTTCTACGACCAGAAGCTGCCCGAGGGCATCTTTCAGACCGCCACGCTCGAAAAATGGTTCAAGGGCCTGAACAAGCAGCAGGCCGCGGCCCTGATGCTCTCACGCGACGATCTGATGCGCCACGACGCTGCGGGGGTCACTACCGATGTCTTTCCCCGCGAGGTTGAATGGCAGGGGGTGCGCATGGGGCTGGATTATCACTTCGAGCCCGGCTCATTGCGCGACGGTGTAACGCTCACGGTGCCGCTGTTTGCGCTGAACCAGATCGACCCATCGCGCTGCGAATGGCTGGTGCCCGGCATGCTCAAGGATAAGGTGCTTTTGCTGCTCAGGTCCTTGCCACAGAAGCTGCGCCGCCATTGCGTGCCATTGCCCGATTACGCTGCTGGTTTCTTCGAGCGTTGGTTCGAGCGCGCCCAAAATCCGTCGATGGGCCTGCTGGATGCGATCAGCGCCGATATGTGGGAGCAGGTAAAGGTGCGGCCCCAGCGCAGCGACTTCAAGCTCGAAACGCTGCCTGCCCATCTGTTCATGAACTTCAAAGTCGTGGATGAGCACGGGCGTATGCTCTCCGGCGGGCGCAACCTCGATCAACTCAAAGCCGAACATGGCCGCGAGGCGCAGGCATCGTTCCAGAAAGTTGCGGCGCGCGACGAGAACGTTGCACAGGCGCTGGCGCACGAGCAGCTGACGGCCTGGACGTTCGGGCCGCTGCCCGAAATCATGGAGATCAAGCGCAAGGGGCAGTCGTTTATTGGCTACCCGGCGCTGGTTGACAAGGGCAGCCACTGCGATCTGGACGTATTCGACGACCCGGCCCAGGCGCGCGAGCACCATCAGGCGGGCTTGCGCCGCCTGTTCCGTCTTGGCCTGCGTGACCAGGTAAAGTATCTGGAAAAAAACCTGCCCGACCTTACCCGCATGAGCATGCAGTACATCAGCCTGGGCACACAAGAGGAGCTTCGCGACCAGATCATCGACTGTGCGCTCGAACGTGCTTGCTTGGCCGAGCCCTGGCCGGTGGATGCCGAGGGTTTTGAAACCCGACGTACCGAGGGCAAGGCAAGGCTGGGTCTGCTGGCGCAGGAGGTAGGGCGCCTGGCCGGCCAGATTCTGGCCGAATGGGCCGCGCTGCAGAAGAAGCTGCCCCAGGCGAAGACGCATGCCGCAGCCTATGCTGACCTGCAGAAGCAGCAGGGACAATTGGTGGGTAAATGGTTTCTGCGCGACACGCCCTATGAACATCTGAGCCATTTTCCCCGCTATTTCAAGGCGGCCCAGGCGCGCATCGACAAACTGCGCGCGGACCCGGCCCGCGACGCCCGGCTGATGGCCGAGATGGCACCTCTGCTCACGCAGTATCAGCGCGCACTGTCCACGCTCAAGGGGGCGCGTGATACGCAGCTCGATACCTTCCGCTGGCTGCTGGAAGAGCTGCGCGTGGCGCTGTTCGCCCAGGAGCTTCGCACACCCATGCCGGTTTCGGTGAAACGGTTGCAGAAAGCATGGGGCGCCATGCAGCGCTGACGGTACAATCTGCCCATGACCGAAGCCGTTCTCGCCCCCTCATTCGTCCACTTGCGTGTCCATTCCGAATTTTCTGTGGTGGATGGCATAGGCCGCATCCCGGATCTCATCAAAAGGGCGGCGCAGTTCGGCCAGCCGGCCATGGCGCTCACCGACCTGAGCAACATCTTCGGCTTCATCAAGTTCTACAAGGGCGCGCGTGGAAAAGGGGTCAAGCCCATCTGCGGCTGCGATATCTGGCTCGAGAACGAGCAAGATCGCGACAAACCCTATCGCCTATTGCTGCTGGCGCGCAATCACGCGGGCTATCTCGCGCTGTGCGATATTCTTACCAAAGCCTGGCTCGACAACCAATACCGCGGCCGGGCCGAGGTCAAGCGCGCATGGCTGCAGGACCAGCCCGGGCTCATTGTTCTTTCGGGCGGGCGCGCTGGTGATGTCGGGCAAATGCTCGAAGCAGGCAAAACGGCCGAGGCCGAGGCACTGGCCGCTGGCTGGGGGCGCCTGTTTCCCAACAGCTACTACATCGAACTGCAGCGCAGCGGCCACGACGGCGACGAAGCCTATGTTCAGGCGGCGCTCAGGGTGGCGTCGCAGTTGGGGCTGCCGGTGGTGGCTACTCATCCGGTGCAGTTTCTCGACGAAGGTGATTTTCGCGCGCATGAGGCGCGCACCTGTATCGCCGAGGGCGAGCAGTTAGGCAATGCACGGCGCGCACGCCGCTTTACACGCGAACAATACTTGCTCAGCTCTGACGACATGGCGCGGCGCTTTGCAGATGTGCCGTCGGCGCTCGCCAATACCATCGAGATCGCCAAGCGCTGCAACCTGACCCTGGTGCTTGGCAAGCCGCAACTGCCCAACTTTCCCACACCAGACGGCATTTCGCTCGATGACTATCTCGCGCAACTCGCCGAAGAGGGTCTGGCCCGCCGCATGGCGCAGCTATACCCGGACGAGGCCGAACGCATTGAAAAATACCCGCAGTATCTCGAACGCCTGCGCTGGGAATGCCAAACCATCATTTCCATGGGCTTTCCAGGTTACTTCCTGATCGTGCAGGATTTCATCAACTGGGGCAAAAACAACGGCGTGCCGGTGGGGCCCGGGCGAGGGTCGGGCGCCGGCTCGCTGGTTGCCTATTCATTGGGCATTACCGACCTTGACCCCATCCGCTACGATCTCCTGTTCGAACGCTTCCTGAATCCCGAGCGGGTGTCCATGCCCGACTTCGATATCGACTTCTGCCAGGACAACCGCGAACGTGTCATCGACTACGTCAAGCATAAGTACGGCAAAGAGGCCGTCAGCCAGATCGCTACGTTCGGTACGCTAGGCGCCAAGGCGGTCGTGCGCGACGTGGGCCGTGTGCTCGAAATGCCATATTCCCTGTGCGACGGCCTGTCCAAGCTTATTCCCTTCAATCCCGCCGATCCCTGGACGCTTGAGCGCACGCTCGCCGACGAGCCCGCCTTCAAAGAACGCTACGAGCAGGATGAAGAGGTGCGCGCGTTGGTCGACCTGGCACGGCCGCTTGAAGGCCTCACGCGCAACATCGGCATGCACGCAGGCGGGGTGCTGATCGCGCCGGGCAAGCTAACGGATTTTTGCCCTCTGTACTGCCAGCCCGGCACCGACAGCAATGCCGTGTCGCAATACGATAAAGACGATGTCGAAGCAGTGGGCCTGGTCAAGTTCGATTTTCTCGGTCTGCGCAACCTCACCATCCTCGATTGGGCTGTGCGCTTCGTGCGTCAGTTCAACGAAAGCAAGCGCGATTTCGACATTATGGCGCTGCCGCTCGACGACGCGGCCACATACAGGCTGCTGAGCGAAGGCAATACCACGGCGGTATTCCAGCTCGAATCGCGCGGCATGAAAGAGCTGCTCAAAAACCTGCGCCCCAGCTCCTTCGAAGACGTCATCGCCATGCTCGCGCTGTACCGCCCCGGTCCGCTCGAATCCGGCATGGTGCTCGACTTCGTCAATCGTAAACACGGCAAAGCCGAAGTCGATTATTTCCACCCCGACCTGGAATCCACGCTGCGCAGTACCTACGGCGTCATCGTGTACCAGGAGCAGGTGATGCTGATCTCGCAGATCATCGGCGGCTACACGTTGGGCGGCGCCGATCTGCTGCGCCGTGCCATGGGCAAGAAAAAGCCCGAAGAAATGGCCAAGCACCGCGCCTTGTTCGAAAAAGGCGCGGTTGAGAAGGGCTACGATGCCGATCTGGCGGTCAAGCTGTTCGACCTGATGGAGAAGTTCGCGGGCTATGGTTTCAACAAGAGCCACTCCGCCGCCTACGCGCTGATCGCTTACCAGACTGCCTGGCTCAAGGTCTATCATCCCACCGAGTTCCTGGCAGGTACGCTGTCGTCCGACATGGACGACACCGACAAGGTGCAAACGTTCTGGAAAGACGCGTTGGCCAATGGCGTGCAGGTGCTGCCGCCCGATATCAACGCATCGGCCTATCGCTTCGAGCCGGTACAGGACGAATACACCGCACGCGGCGAGCCTCCACGCACCATGCGCTATGGCATGGGCGCGGTTAAGGGCACAGGGCAGAGTGCCGTCGAAGAAATCATTCGGGCGCGCGAAGAAGGCGGCCCCTACAGCAGCCTGTTTGACTTTTGCCGTCGTGTCGATCGCCATACTGTCAACCGCCGCACGATCGAGGCCCTGATTCGCGCGGGCGCCTTCGATTCGATCGAAGACAACCGCGCTGCGTTGCTGGCGTCGGTGGGCAGCGCCATCGAAGCAGCCGAACAGGCTGAGCGCAGCGCCAACCAGGTTTCGTTGTTCGCCGACGATGCCAATGACATCGTCGAAGCCGAACTAGCCAAAGTCGCCCCCTGGGACTTGCAGACCAAGCTCACGCAGGAAAAGACTGCACTGGGTTTCTATTTCAGCGG
Organism: Paracandidimonas lactea; assembly: GCF_021653995.1. Taxonomy (NCBI): domain Bacteria; kingdom Pseudomonadati; phylum Pseudomonadota; class Betaproteobacteria; order Burkholderiales; family Alcaligenaceae; genus Paracandidimonas; species Paracandidimonas lactea. The sequence continues at coordinate 11,507 of NZ_JAJJOZ010000004.1, read as the reverse complement.
CCATCTGTTCGATGCCTGGCGCGACGAAGTGCGTCGTTTCGCACCCAAGCCGCTTGCCCGCCTGGAGCCGGCGCGCGGCCTGCAGTGGTTCGCTGGCGTGCTGTCCGCCGTGCGCGTCAAGATGACGCGGCGGGGAAAGATGCTGTACGCCACGCTGGACGATGGCTCGGCCCAGGTCGAGGTTGCTATTTTCAATGAACTGTACGAGCAGCACCGCGAACGCCTCAAGGAAGATCGCCTGGTCATTATCCAGGGCAAAGTCAGCAACGATGATTTCTCCGGCGGCCTGCGGGTATCCGCCGAGTCGGTCTTCGACCTTCAATTGGCGCGTGAAGCGCGAGCCCGCAGCTTGCGCATTACGCTCAATGGCAATGCTGATGCGGCGCGGCTCAGGCAGCTGCTCAACCCCTACAGGGCCGAGCCCGAGAATGGCGTGCCCGGCGTACCGGTTGAAATCCGCCTGCAGCGAGATGTATTCAACTGCACAGTGCGGCTGGGTGAGGAGTGGCGCGTGCGCATGGCGGATGCGCTGCTTGAGCAGCTTTCTGGATGGGTGCAGCCCGATGATGTGGAGATCAACTACTGATGCGGCCGTTGCGCATTCTTCACGCCGAAGCTGCAACAGGTATGGGCGGGCAGGAGCAATACATCCTGCGCATGCTCAACGCCATGCGCAAGCGCGGTCATCACCTCGAGCTGGTTTGTCAGCCGCATGCGCAGCTCGTGCCGCGCGCCCGCGACGACGGTTTTACCGTGCACACCATGCTCATGGATCCGCCTTTCCATTTTGTGCGCAGCATCTGGGCTATTCGCGGCATTCTGCGGCATGGGCAATTTGACGTACTCAACTGCCACAGTCGCCGTGATACCTTGGTGGCCGGCATTGCCGGGCGTCTGGCTGGCACGCCACTGATCGTGCGCACCCGCCATTTGGCTCGCAAGGTGGGCTCGCTGCTTACCTACACGGTCATACCTCATTGCGTCACTGCTGCCAGCGACCATGTCAGCCAGATGTTGACCGCGCGCGGTGTGCCGCCTGATCGCGTCGCCACCGTTTATCCCGCTGTCGATCTGCAGCCCCGCCCCGCGCATTCCACCTTGCGTACAGAGCTCGGTTTGCGCGAGGACGATATCATCGTCGGCTGTGTGGCGGTCATGCGCCTGCAAAAAGGGCACAAAGAACTGATCAATGCCATGGCTCCCGTCCTCAAAGACCGGCCGCGCGTGCACTTGGTGCTGGTCGGCGGAGGCGCTGAGGTGGTCGTCGAGGGCGTGCGGGCGCAAGTGCGGGAACTCGGCCTGGAGGGCAAGATTCACTTCATGGGCATGCGTCGCGACGTACCCAATCTGCTAGAAGGCTTTGATATCTTTGCCTTGGCCACACGTGTCGAGGCATCCGGCACTGCGTTTGTGGAAGCGGGCGCTGCAGGCTTGCCAGTCGTGGGCACCCGAGTGGGCGGTGTGCCCGAGATGGTGCGCGATGGGGAAACCGGTATTCTGGTGCCGCTCGATGATCAACCGGCACTGACCAGCGCACTGTTGCGTCTAGTCGACAATCCTGCGCTGCGTGCAGCCATGGGGCGGGCGGGGTTGGCGTATTGCCGCGAAGGAGACAACTTCGGTCCGGACAAGATGGCGGAGCGGGCGGAAACCTGCTATTTGCGCTGGCTTGGGCGCACGCCAGGGTAGGCCGGCAAACTTGCCATATACAATTTCTCACGTGAGTCGCTATTCGGGCCCGGGGAGTACGTGCATTTTCAGCTTCCTGTAACCTAGTAAGAAATTGATACGGCTGGTATTCTGCCGACATGAAGATACTGGTTACTAATTCGCACAATTTGAACGGCGGCGGTCACGTCACGTATATCAAGACCTTGTTGGAAGGGCTATCGGCCCACCACGACATGGCCGTCGCTACGCCCGCCACCAGTCGCTTGTACGCTCAGGCGTCCGAGGTGCCGGGTGTCAAGGTGCATGCCCAGATGTTCACTACCCGTGCATCGTCCACCCTGCGCGAGGTCTTCGCGCTGCGCCGTCTTATTCAGCGCGAGCGCTTCGATGTCATCCACGTGAACGGCCCGGGCGATCACCGGCATGCCATGCTGGCCACGCTGGGCATGCGGCGCCGGCCAGCCATTGTCTGGACCAAGCACAATACTCGCGAGGTCGGCAGCTTTGGCAATCGGGTGCGCGCCGGTTTCGGCACGGACGCCTGTATCGCCGTAAGTGATTATGTCGCTGATATGCTGCAGCGTTCTCCCTATGTTCGTAAGCCTGTATTTACCGTACGGCACGGCATCGATATGCAGCGTTTTCCATCGATTTCATCCGCCGAGCGTGCCGCTGCACGCGCGCAGCTCCTCGGTGGCGATGATGAAGGCCTGCTGGTGTTGGGCAGCGTGGCCGGTACCGACACCGAAAAGGGCTGGATCGACCTAGTTCGCGCGGTCGCGGGGCTCGAGCCAGCCCTGCGTACGCGTGTCCGCATTATCGTCGCGGGTGATCCGCCCTGCGCACAGCGCCGGGCTGCGGTGATGGCGGAAGGCATGTCCGCGCAGGTGGTTTTCCCGGGTCTGCTCCGAGACATCAGGCCGGTATTGGCCGCTTCAGATGCGGGTTTCGTCCTCTCCTATGCGGAATCCTCCTCGTATGCCTGCCTCGAAATGATGGCCTGTGGTTTGCCCCTGCTGGTGTCGGGAGTCGGTGGCCTGCCTGAGAACGTCCGTCATGGACAGGAAGGCTGGGTTGTCCCGGTGGGCGATACCGCTGCAATTGCACAAGTGGTCTGCGAACTGGAGCAGGGCTCGGAGCGTGTCGCGCGTATGGGCACTTGCGCCAGGGACCGCGTGGCACAGGCATTTGGGGCGCTGCGGGCATGCGAAGAAACCTCACAAATCTACCATAGCGCTCAAACGCGTAAACTTGCGGTTCCAAGACAGTATTCCGCAGGTTGACAATGAACCGTTTTCGCACCGTGCCGGTGCTGATGTATCACCATGTATCCCCTACGCCCGGCATGCTCAACGTATCCCTTGAGCATTTCGAAGATCAATTGCGCTGGCTCAGCCGGCATGGCTACCGCTCGCTGAGCAGTGCCGAGTTTGCGCGCCATCTGGCCGGCGAGGCGGCGCCTCGCAAGGCGGTCCTCATCACCTTCGACGACGGCTACCTGGATAACTGGGTGTACGCATACCCACTGCTCAAGCAGTATGGCTTTTCGGCTATGCTGTTTCTGGTTACCGCCTGGGCCGGCGATGGCCCGTTGCGGCCGCACCTGGGCCAGGCCAGCCTGCCCGAAACACCGGATCATCGCGACTGCGAGGCGCGCATTGCCGAAGGCCGTGCGGACGAAGTCATCGTCCGCTGGAGCGAGGCTCAGGCCATGCAGGATGATGGCGTGTTCGAGATCCACAGCCATACAGACACTCACACCCGTTGGGACAAAACCGACCCGGCGCACAAGAACACCCATATGGCTCGCGAACTGCAGCATGCCCGCGACACCCTGCGCGGGCGGCTGGGCAGCGTGTCGGACCATCATTGCTGGCCGCAGGGCTATTACGATGCCGAATATATCGACCTCGCGCATGCCGTCGGCTTCAGGCATCTGTACACAACCATGGCATTCGGGTCCAACCGCCCGGGCTCGGATCCTGCCCACATATCGCGCTTTGCTGTGCGCAATACCACGGGTCGATCGGTGGGGCGGCGCATCTGGGTCGCGGCTCATCCCTTGATCGGGCCCATCTTCAACCGCTTCAAACTGCTCAAACGCAAGCTGCGCCGCAAGCCATGACGCTATCCGTCATTATTATCACCAAGAACGAGGCGGCAAATATCGGTGCCTGCCTCGATTCCGTGGCCTTTGCCGACGAAATCATCGTGCTCGATTCGGGCAGCACCGATGGTACGCGCGAGATCGCGGCCGCGCGCGGTGCGCGGGTATCCCTTTCCGATGACTGGCCCGGCTTCGGCATCCAGAAGAATCGCGCGCTGGATTTGGCCACTGGAGAATGGGTGCTGTCTCTGGATGCCGACGAGCGTGTCCCGGCCGAGTTGGCGGCGGCGATCCAGGCTGCCATGGCGGCCCCTGCCGCCGATGCCTATAAAATTGCCCGCCTGTCCAATTTTGGCGGGCGCTGGATACGTCATAGTGGTTGGTGGCCGGACTATGTCGTGCGACTTTTCAGGCGCGGCAGCGCACGTTTCAAAGAAGTCGCAGTGCACGAAAGCCTGCTCGCACAAGGGTCAGTTGCAGTGTTGCCGGGTCACTTCCTGCATTACCCTTATGCGGATCTGGAAAGCTTTATTGCCAAACAGAACCACTATTCCAGCGTGGCTGCGCAACTACTGCACGAGAAGGGGCGTACCACGAGCGTGTCGGGGGCAGTCGGGCATGCGGCCTGGACGTTCGTCCGGCACTACATCGTGCGCCGAGGCTTTCTGGACGGCAGGGAAGGCTTCATCCTGGCCATCATGGCCGGCGTGGGCAGTTATTTTCGCTACACCAAACTATTGTTCTTGAATCGGCAGGGTAGCGGCGGGCCGGGCAAGAGTGCGTGAGCACAACGAAACATCGTACGACCTTACAGGCTTGCAGCCCCCGTCGATAGATTAGCCGCCCTGCCAGCCAAGGGATGCGTCCCGAACGTCAGATCCAGCCGCGCATCCAGTACACCAGCAGCGCCACGTACTCTTTCACGATCGAGCGGCTGGCGGATAGCGCCCGCATGCTGGGCAGCCAGAAGGCGAAATCAGGATCATCGGGTACGACGATCTGCGCCGGCGAAGAGGCCGCTGTGGCATCGACCCCAAGCTTGCGAAACACTGCCATGGCGCGTGGCATATGCAGGGCCGACGTCACCAGCAGCACATGGCCGATGTGTTGTTTCTGTAATAGCTCGGCGGTGTAAACGCCGTTTTCGCGCGTTGTGTAGCTGCGGGTCTCGAGCAGCAGAGCCTGCTCGGGCACACCGCGCTGGCGCAGGCGGTTGGCCATCATCCGTGCCTCGCTGACGTTGCCGTCCAACGCAGCGCCCGAGAGCACCAGCAGGGGTGCGCGGCCGGCGTCATATAGTTGGCCGGCGGTATCCACGCGCGATGCCGTAGCTTCGCCTATTGTGGTTTGAAACCAGTTCTCCCTGCTGTTGGCGGTGCTGCCGCCTAGCACCACGATGGCTTCCGCGGATGGCATTTGCGAAGCGGATGCGGGCGGGTACATTTGCTCGAGCCGCCCACCAGCCCACAGCGACGAGGCGGGCAGAGACCAGAACAAGGCCCACGAGAGGCCGGCTGCGGCCAGCGCAAAGCCCGTCTTGCGCTGGCGGGCGATGTAGGCCACAGCGCCCAGCAGCATCAGCGCGATGCACAGGTTGACTGGGATAACCAGATTGGTCAGGAAACTGGAAAGACTCATGCGATAGCGTCGGTGTCCGAAGTCAGAATCGCTTGCACCCGTTCTGCCGCCAGCTCGAGGCTGGGCCAGGTGTGTGCATCGCCCAAGCAGACGGCGCGATCGGACCACGGGCCCGTGCGTTCAGGATCGGTGACGCCGAACAGCGTCAGCTGCCGCGCCCCCGCCGCCGCGGCCAGATGCGACACACCGGAGTCATTGCATACGACCAAGGATGCAAGCTGAGTGAGTGTAGCAAACGCACCCAGTTTCAGCGGAGGAAGCAATTTCGCCATAGGTGCCGCGGCACGCGCAGCATCCACTTCGGCCGGGGGCGGGCACATGGCTACCGTATATCCCGCCTCTTGCAGGCGGCTGGTTAGGGCATCGAAGTAGGGCCAGACCTTGATACGGCCCTGGTGCAGGCCCGTGGCGGTGGGAGCAATGAGAATGAAGCCGCCGGGCGTGAGCCCGGCGTCCTTGAGCGCTTGGCGGGCTTCGGCCTGATGACGGGACGTGAGGCGCAAGCCCAGAGAACGCTGCCGGGGGAGGGGGGCGACAGGCAGCGCCCAGCGCCGCAATGCCTGCATGGTGACGTAGTGCCAGGATTCAACCGCATGCTGCCTGCCGCTAGGTTTGTTGACTGGCCATCGCAAAATCAGGCTGCGGCCGTCGTCGCGGTAGCCGGCGCTGGGGATCCCCGCAAACTTGAATACCATCGCGCTGGACAGAGAGTCGGGCAGCAGCAGCCCGTAAGGTCGGGCATGCTGGGCGCGCTTTCGCCACCCATGCACTGCCGCGCGGTCTTCACGCCAGCGCCCCTTCAGTTCGACGAAGCCCGCCAGGTTGTACGCGGAAAGCAAGTCGCGCGCCCAGGGGCGGGCGCAAACAACCACCGGCACGCCGGTGTCCAGCACGGCCTGCAGGCTCGGCAGACTCATGCAGACGTCGCCTATCCAATTGGGCAGGCGCACATAAATGGCTGAGGGTATCGGCATGCGTACAGGGCGTGGGTTAAGATCGGAACAGTGTTCCAGGCCGGCGGCGCAGGCAGCCATGCGGGGGAACGTTAAAATCAACAATTCAATAGTATATAAGCGAGTCCGTTTTTGAAGTCTGCTTCCACTGCTGCGGCATCCCACGCGGAACCCGTCAAGGCCAGCATCTGGCTGCGCATCTACAATCGCGTGGCCAAGTACTGGAAGGCGATTGTATTGGCGATCCTGCTAATGAGCGTCGGCGCGGGTACGCAGCCGCTCCTGGCCATCATCATGAAGCCGTTGCTCGACGAAGGCTTTTCGGGTGCCGAGCCTTCTTATATCTGGTCGTTGCCACTGGCTGTTGTCGGGCTGATGCTGGTGCGGGGGTTGAGCAACTTCAGCAGTAACTACCTGCTGGCCTGGGTAGCCAACAATATGCTGTTGGGTCTGCGCAAAGATATGTTTCAGCGCCTGCTGGGCATGTCCGACGCAGACTTCAAGCGCGGCGATTCTGGTCGCCTGCTCAATCGTTTCACCATCGACGCCGGCACGGTCACAGGTCTGGCGGCCGAAGTCGTCACTGTCATCGTGCGTGAAACGCTGGTGGTGATCGCGTTGCTTGCGGTGCTGTTGTATATGTCCTGGCAGCTTACGTTGATCGTGATTGTGATGCTACCGGTCTCGACGCTCATCATGCGTGTCTTCGTCCGGCGCCTGCGCCGCATCAACCGCGAAACCATCGGCATGAATGCCGAACTTACGCGCGTCGTGCGAGAAGGCATCAGCGGCCAGCGCGTCATAAAGTTGTTCAATGGCTATCACCGCGAGTCTGAACGCTTCGCCTACATCAACGGGCGCCTTCGTCGCTTTGCCATGCGGGCCGCCATTGCCGATGCAGCCATGTCTCCGCTGTCCCAGTTTGCCATCGCTATATCGGTGGCGGTCGTCATCGCTGTGGCGCTTTATCAGGCCAATACCTCCGGCCTTACGGTGGGCAGCTTTGCCGCTTTCATGACAGCGCTCGGGCAGATATTCGATCCCATGAAGCGCCTCACCAAGATCGCTAGCGCCACCCAACGCATGCTGATCTCGGCCGAAAGTGTCTTTGCGCTCATCGACGAAGCCCCCGAGCTCGATACTGGCAAGGGGGCGCTGGCCGAGCCGGTCAAGGGGCGGGTCGAGTTTCGCAACATTCATCATCGATTCGACGATGCGCAGCGCGAAACCCTTGACAACGTATCGTTTGTGGCCGAGCCGGGTCAAACCATTGCACTCGTCGGCCGCTCGGGCAGCGGCAAGACCACGCTGGTGAACATGCTGCCTCGCTTTATCACTCCGGCCAGTGGCCAAGTGCTGATCGATGGCCAGGATGTCCTCGATCTTTCGCTCAATAATCTGCGGGCTCATTTGTCGCTGGTAAGCCAGGACGTCGTGCTGTTCGAAGGAACAATCGCTGACAACGTCGGCTATGGCGCCTGGGGCGAGGCCAGCCACGAAGAAATCCGCGCGGCCCTTGAGGCGGCCAACCTGCTCGAGTTTGTTGATTCGCTTCCCGCCGGCATCGATACGCACGTTGGGGAGAACGCCAGCCAGCTTTCGGGCGGGCAGCGCCAGCGCCTGGCGATTGCGCGGGCTCTGGTAAAAAACGCGCCCATCCTCATCCTAGATGAGGCTACCTCCGCGCTGGACAACGAATCCGAAATGCAGGTGCAGGCGTCACTCGAGCGCCTCATGGCGGGTCGCACCACGCTGGTAATCGCCCACCGCTTGTCCACAGTGCAAAAAGCAGACCGCATCATGGTGCTGGACGCTGGCCGCATCGTTGAGCAAGGCCGGCACGAAGAGTTGCTGGTCCAGAACGGGTTGTACGCTTCGCTGTATCACATGCAGTTTCGCGCAGACTAATCCCTGCGCCGCAACATATCGCCGGGCGCATGAAGCGCTGGTCAACGGGCGGCGCTCTCATTGCAATTAACAGGCGCGTGCGCCGAACGCTATCGCAGGAAGCAGAAATATGATGAGTTCTCGAACCGGCAACGGCCTGGCACAGACCGACAAAATGCACACAGGTCGTCCGCTCCTCCATGGTCGCGCGCCTGCCGATGCCTTTGCGGTGGCCCTTGGCTGCGCGAAATTTCCTCGCGAGCGTGGCTTGGCTGACGCACCCGTCGACGCTCCCATTGCGCACGGTGATCAGCCCGGGGGCACTCGCTGGGCGCGCCGCGCAACGCTCGCGCTGGCTGTTGCCGTGTTGGCTGGGTGCGCAGGCACCAGCGGAGGCATACAGCTGTCCGATGTGCGCGCGCCGTCGCATTACCGGGGCGAGCGTGTGCTGCCGGGCAACTTCGCGCAAATACAGCAGGCGCTGTTCAAGCACGAGGCAGCGTGCGGGCATGCCGCAAAATTCGTCATGGACAAGCGTGAAACCAACTACGCCACGCTGATTGACCAGATCGACCCCAACGCCACCACCTACGAGCGCGCCATCGTCGTAGATATCGTGCAATACCAGCCCAACGCCATCGGCGGGCCGCGTATCAAGACCAAGGCTTATAGCTATTATTCCGACGCCGCTACGCTAGCACGCATTGATCAGCTTTTCGCATCCATGATGAAGCCTGGCGTTTGCCCGGGCGCAACACCAGCAAAAGAGTAACGGCGCGTTTGACATCCGGCCGGCGGGCGCGCGAAGTTTTTCAGCAGCCTGATGCCGCGACGTGCTTAGGCCAGCACAATGCCGTGCTCGTACCGCGACGTGCTCGGTCGGGCCCAATACCGTGCTTGTACCAAGCCGTGCGCAGGCGGGCTCAATACCGTGCTTGTGCCAGGCGGTACTCGGTCGGGCCCAATACCCCGCTCGTGTCAGGCCGCGCCCAGGCGAGCCCAATATTGCGCTTGTACCAGGCCGCACTCAGTCGGGCCCAATACCGCGCTTGTACCCGGTCGTACTCAGGTCAGCACGATATCGTATTGTTCCTGCGAATATTGGTTTTCCACCTGCAGCGAGATCGGCTTGCCGATGAAGTCGCCCAACATCGCCAGGTGCGCGCTTTCTTCTTCCAGAAACAGATCTACCACGGCCTGCGACGCCAGAATACGGAACTCCTTCGGGTTGAACTGCCGCGACTCGCGCAGAATCTCGCGCAGAATTTCATAGCACAGGGTACGTGGCGTACGCACACTGCCGCGGGCCTGACAGGTGGGGCAGGGCTCGCACAATTGATGCGCCAGCGAATCGCGCGTGCGTTTGCGTGTCATCTCCACCAGTCCGAGTTGGCTGAAGCCGCTCACCGTGGTGCGTGTGCGGTCTTTGGCTAGCGCCTTGTTCAGCTCCGCCAGCACTGCGCTGCGATGCTCGGGGTCGTCCATATCGATGAAGTCCAGAATGATAATGCCGCCCAGATTGCGCAGCCGTAGCTGCCGGGCAATGGCGATCGCCGCCTCCAGGTTGGTCTTGAAGATGGTGTCGTCAAAGTTGCGGCCGCCCACATAGCCGCCGGTATTCACATCGACGGTCGTCAGCGCTTCAGTCTGGTCGATAATCAGGTAGCCGCCCGATTTCAGGTCTACCCGCCGCGAAAGCGCACGCGCGATTTCCTCGTCGACGCTTGCCATATCAAACAGGGGCCGCTCGCCGCTGTAGTGCCTGATACGTTCTTGTACTGAAGGCGTGTAGGTTGCGGCCCATGCCTTCAATTGCTGTGCTGTCGTGCGTGAATCGACAAAAATCGTCCCCGTCTTGGGGCCGACCATATCGCGCAGTACGCGTTGCGCCAGCGTTAGATCGGTATAGAGCAGCGACGGGGCGGGCAGGCGCCGCGCGCCGTCCTGGATGGCCGCCCATATGGTGCGCAGATAAGACTGATCGGCGCGCAATTCGTCATCGCTGGCATCTTCCGCTTGTGTGCGCACGATAAATCCGCCGGTTTCGTCTGGTGCGCGCAGGCCGAGCACACGCTCGCGCAGCGCCACCCGCTCTTCTTCGGATTCGATCTTCTGCGATATCCCCACATGCGGATCATGAGGTAAATACACCAGCATCCGCCCTGCGATGCTGATCTGCGTGGAAAGCCGTGCGCCCTTGGTGCCCAGAGGATCCTTGATCACTTGCACCATCAGCGACTGGCCCTCAAACAGAAGCTTTTCGATGGGTGTCACGGCAAGGCCACTGCTGCGCTCATTGCGGTTCTGCCGCAAGTCGGCGACATGGATGAACGCTGCGCGCTCCAGCCCGATGTCGACGAACGCGCTCTGCATGCCGGGCAGTACCCGCACGACCTTGCCCAAATAGAGATTGCCCACATGGCCGCGCTGTATGGTGCGCTCGACGTGGATCTCTTGTACGGCCCCTTGTTCTACCTGCGCAACCCGTGTTTCAAAAGGCGTGACGTTGATCAGGATGTCTTCTGTCATTGGGTTGGAGCTAGTGGTTGGCATCGGCGAAAAGGTACTGGATTGTTGTGGATAGTATGCGGCTGCAAAAGCTGCGGACATGTAGGCGGCCACCCGCTGGGAGGCTGCGTAGCCGATGTGCGCAACGATACAGAGCACTATACAGATTAACGGTGTGCCCTGGATAGCGTGCGTCGCATGGCGTGCCTGACCCGGTAGTCCGAAGCGTTGACACTGCGGCGCTTGCCAGCCAATGAGTACAGCAGTCATGAACCTGGTGAGAAGGTGCTGCCGTCATTATGGAGCGACCAACGATGCCGCTGGCCGTAGTGCTGTCACCGCCGTCGGCACTGTGGGCACTATTGGCACTATTGGCACTATTGGCACTATTGGCATTGTTGGCATTGTTGGCAAAGCCGAACAAGCCAGGGCGGATTGCGGGGCGGTGACCCAGAGGTGGCCAATATTATCGGGTGCTACAGAGCGGGACGTCGGAGATTGCTCCGTAAGGTAAGTAGCAGGATCAAAATTAATTTATTCTTATTCATCAATGAATTAAATAAAAACTGCGTGAGCATCGCCATAATGGCTATTGTTTCAGGGTGATGTCGGTTTGCAATGCTTAAAAATACTATGCTATAGTTACGTTTCTTCGCAGCAACAACTCTCAGGGTTAACCCGAAGGTTGGGGTCGCAAGTCCCGGTTTACGGGGCGGTTGTCTCCCGGGGGAGCGCCGCCGGTG